>JAWVYU010000016.1:0-30637 GCA_033722575.1 Ketobacteraceae bacterium
GGGCCCATCAAAAGGAATGGTCATGCGCTGTGAAATCACCACCTGCATGACATCTCCGGCCAGCACATAGTCCTTGATGGCATCCACGGACTGTTCAAAATCAGGCTGCTCAAAGCCCGACTTGAAATCACTTTCGCTGACGTCGCGGGACGGCCCCGGATCCGGATGCCGGGTGGGCTGCTTGAGTTTTTCGATCAGCTGGTCAATACGGGCCTGGGCGCTGTTGTAGGCATCATTGGTGGCGGGATCAACATGGGTGACCGCAAACAGGGAACCACGCAGGTTATCAAACACCACCACATCATCGGACAGCATCAGAAGAATATCCGGTGTGCCGATGGGATCAGGTTTGCTGTGTTTGCGGGCACCCTCGTCCAGCCGCTTTTCGATGTAACGCACGATATCGTAGCCGAAATAACCCACCAGGCCGCCGGTGAACCGGGGCAGATCCGGCAGTTCCGGCACCCGGAACTGCTGCTGGTAGGTTTCGATAAAAGCCAGCGGATCTTCCACTTCGTGGGTTTCCATCACCTTGCCGGCCGTTTCAATCGTCACGGTACGACCCACCACTTTCAGCAGGGTATTGCTGGGCAGGCCAATAATGGAATAACGCCCCCATTTTTCCCCGCCCTGAACGGATTCGAACAGATAGGTATAGGGTTCATGGGCCAGTTTCAGATAGGTACTCAATGGCGTATCGAGATCCGCCAGGACTTCGCGCATCACCGGGATACGGTTATACCCCTGATCGGCAAGCGCTTTGAATTGTTCGGGCGACATGGTTCGGTCCTAAGTTTCCGATTTATTATTCAGTATTAAAAGTCTGGGAGAATTCTAGAGAATAGACAGGACTTGGCAACTACGCAGTGACGGACAGGACTGATGGGAATGTTAATGGTTCGAAGTGATTCGAAAAACAGGGCCCTGTCAGCCGGAGCCATGCCAGTCTTGCCTATTGGCAGACAGCGGGCATCACCATCGCCAGCGGCGTGGCAGGCAGGGAATCCGGGTTGTGTGGGCAATCAAATGGTTCACGGGGTATCTCGGTTTGCATCTCACGAGGTTTTTTAACGTAACCGATTTTTTCTGCCAATACCAGCAAAAAAGGCCGGCAAATCATCGGGGTTTGCAACTGCTGCTGGACGGCCAGATATTACGGGGTATTCCAAAGCTCACCGCTGCCAAAATACGGCAGGAATACCGCGGCAAACACACCCAGGAAAAACAGTACCGGCAGCCCCACACCAAAAACCCATACCAGCACCCCATTGGCCGCCGGTGGCGGTCCGTACCGGTTTGCCACTGCCTGCCCCGGCCAGAGCACCAGAAACAGCAGGAATATAGCGTTCACGAACGGCGCAAAAACCAGCACCGCCAGCCAGCCGGTAAGGTTCATATCGTTCAACCGACGCTTTGCCATCACCAGCATCGGCAGGTAGGTCACGGCACCCACCACAAACATCCAGGGGTACATAACCGTGGGGGGAACCACACCGGTATTCGGATTACCGCTGCCGAAACCTCCGAACAAGCCGCCAAAGAGTGCCAGCAACAAACTGCAAAAAAACGCCACCACAAAGGTGGTCCACCAGGTGTAGGCTATAAAACGGGCCCGACCGATACGCCCGCGGGCAGAGAAAAGATGGGGCTGATAGACCTCCGGCGCGTCATCCAGGTGACCGGTCCGGGGTGCCTCATAGGGGCTGTTGGCCTGCTCATGCTCCATCATCAGGCCACCAGCTCCGCCAGTGAATCCACTATGGCATCCGGCCGGGAATCCGCAATGGGTTCACCGTGGTTATAGCCGTAGCTGACACAGAGCACCCGGTAGCCCGCCGCACGCCCCGCGCCCACATCATGCTTCGAATCCCCCACCATCAGGCTGTGGCCAGGTTTGACCGACAAATCCCGGGCAAGATGATCAAGTGCCATGGGTGAGGGTTTCTTTTCCGGGAAGCAGTCGCCGCCAATCACCCGGTCAAAAAACCGGTCGATTCCCAGCGCTGCCAGAAGCGGGTCCGCAAAAAGCTTCGGCTTGTTGGTAACCACCGCCTGGGGAACACCCAGTGCCTGCAGCACCTCCAGGCATTCACGCACCCCGTCATACAACCGGGTAAGCCGGCCGTTGCAGGCCTGGTAATGCTTCCTGAATACCGGAAATGCCGTGGCGAACTCTGCATCACTCACGCTCGCCTCGAGGGCATCGCCATGGCCGCCCGCCAGGGCCCGACGCACCAGATTCTCGGCACCATTTCCCACCCAGTGCGCCACCGCCTGTTCACCGGCAGGCTCACGGCCCAGCGCCACCAGCATCTTGTCCACTGCCGTAGCGATATCCGGAACACTGTTCACCAGGGTGCCATCCAGGTCGAAGGCCACCAGCCCCGGTTCGGGGCCCAGCAGACGGTTCAGCAACATCAGGCAAGGTGCCTCAGTTCAGCGCGCATGGTATCGATCACGCTTTTGTAATCGTCAGCGCCGAATATTGCTGACCCCGCCACGAAGGTATCCGCACCGGCTTCGGCGATCTCACGAATATTTTTGATGCTCACGCCACCATCAATTTCCAGACGAACATCCAGGCCACTGTTATCAATTATCTGACGGGCCTGACGCAGTTTCTGCAGCGTATGGGGAATAAACTTCTGGCCGCCGAAGCCCGGGTTTACCGACATCAGCAGCACCATATCCAGTTTATCCAGGATGTAGTCCAGATGGTTCAGAGGAGTGGCAGGATTGAAAACCAGACCGGCCTTGCAGCCGCCTTCCCGGATCATCTCCACGCTGCGGTCCACGTGCTCGCTGGCTTCGGGGTGAAAGGTAATGTAAGTGGCGCCCGCCTCAATAAAGTCGCCAATAATCCTGTCCACCGGCTTCACCATCAGATGTACATCAATAGGCGCGGTGATGCCGTATTTTCTCAGGGCCTTGCAGACCATGGGCCCGATGGTCAGGTTAGGCACGTAATGGTTATCCATCACATCAAAGTGAACCACATCGGCACCGGCCTCGAGCACCTTCTCCACTTCTTCACCCAAACGGGCAAAATCCGCCGAGAGGATCGACGGGGCAATCAGAAAATCAGACATATCTAACCTCGAACAGGGACTGGACGCCGGGCATTGTACACAAGTTCCCGGATATCTCCCAAATCCGCGCTGCCATTCACTGACTATAATGACAGGACAGACACGGCAGATGGCTGACCTATGCGGTTACAAGATTTCGGTTTTTTTCTGATGACATCACTGGGGTGTGCGGTTTTACTCCCTGCCTGGGCAGAGGAACCGGAGAATGACACTGACCCGGAAAACACCGCCGGGCCCGCCGCTGAGACGGCCGCGCCGCCACCGCCCCCCAAGAACCCTCCCCTGCCGCTGGACCTGCAGCGGGGCAAACTGCTGGCGGAGGAATTCAGCCGGGACAACGAAAAAAAGGCCAGCATTCACTGGTTCCGGGAGGGCCAGAAGCAGGCCTTTCTGGGGCTTTACACGGAAAACTATGGCCGAGAGCCCCAGGGTTATATGCTGATACTGCACGACAACCAGCAGCACCCTGACTGGCCCGGCCTGGTGCGCCAGCTGCGCACCCAGCTGCCCCCCAAGGGCTGGTCGACCCTTGCCATCAGCCTGCCGGTTGACTGGCGCCTCACTGATCCGCCGCCCCGGGAAAAAGACACCGTGATCGTCAAGCCGGCAGAGGCCGAAGCCTCTGATACAAAGGCTGACAAAGCGGCAAATGACACCACTGAAGAAAGCAGTGAAAAAGCCCCTGAAAAAAACGCCGGAAAAGCTGCCAAAAATGCCGGCAGCCCAGCCTCCGCGCAGCCACAGCTGACTTACACCCAGTTGTCGGTGGCTTACCCCTCCAATGAAATTCCCAACATTATTCAGGGCCGCATTGGTGAAGCCCTGCAGTTCCTGCAGGCCCGCGACCCCATGCCCATTGTACTGGTGGCCATTGGCACCAGTGCCACCTACGCCGCCAAACAGGTTCACAACCTCAGGATGCGGGATATTGCCGGCCTGGTCATTGTGGACCCGAAAGACGTAGAGCAGGAAGGTTTTGACGTCAACAGCGACGCTCCGGGCCTGCGCATTCCGGTACTGGACCTGGTGCCAGAGTTCCATCCCCGCTCCGATCCGGCGGCCCGCCTGCGCCGGGCACGGCAGGAATCCCGCGAAGTGTACGAACAGCAGGTGATTTCAGGCGCAGACCCTGAGTTCACCGGCTACGAGGACTTTGTCACCAAGGCCATCCGCGGCTGGGCCAAGCGGGTCATCATCGACAAGAAACGCTTCGGCTATCTCTGATTCTCATCTGCTGTACACAAACTGTTGACTTATCTTCTGGTCTGTTGATAATAAAACGGAATGAACATTCATTCCGTTTTATTTGTGAGGACAGATGCCAGCCACAATCAACCACTCCCGCCCCGGTCGCCGGGAAGCCAACGCCCGGGACAAGATGGATCGCATCCTCAGTGCTGCGCTGGCACTCTTCGCAGAGCGGGGATTTCACGGTACCGCCGTTCCCGAAGTGGCCAGACAGGCCGGGGTGGGCGCAGGCACCATCTACCGCTATTTCGAACACAAGGAGGACCTGGTCAATGCCGTATTCAGAGTCTCCAAGCTCAAGCTGAAAGGGTATCTGCTGGACGACATGGATCTGTCCACCGATACAAGGGAAGTCTTTCATCAGTTCTGGCAGCGACTGTGCCGGTTTGCCATGGACAATCCGGTGGATTTTCATTTTCTTGAGCTGCAGGATCACGTGCCCTATCTGGACAGCACCAGCAAAAACCTTGAGCTTGAAGTGCTGGCGCCCATCTGGGCTTTCTGTGTGCAGGGGCGCCGGGACGGCACCCTTAACGACATGCCGGCAGAGGCTCTCATGGCCATGGTCTGGGGGGCCTTTGTGGGGCTTATGAAATCCCGGGTGCTGGGCTACCTGACCATTGATCAGCACACACTGGATCAGGCAGAGGACACCTGCTGGCGCATGCTGGCACCACACTTTCAACACCACAAGAGAACAAGCAACCAAGGGGAATTACCATGACCACAACAACCGCTAACGCAATACTGGACGGCAACCTGACCCTGGAAGATTTATCCGACATGAGCGTGTCGGAACTGGACCTGCTTTATCGCCAGGGCACTTTGCCAGCCAGCATGAAGGTACTGGATGGCACACCGGAAGGCCGGATGCTGGCAGTGCGGGGAATAGAGAAAACACCCCTGTCCGGCCCCATCGGCTTTTTCTCAAAAGCCAGCGCTTTTCCCTGGGACGGCAAAAGCTTCAAGGCCATCAGCGATAACCGCGGTACCGGCATTAACCGGATCAACCTGGCTGTATTCAAGCAGGAGTGGTTTCCGTTTAACACCGTCGTAGAACCTTCCGTTATTGATGGCAAGGATTGTATCTATCTGGATTATGATTTGCCGGAGAATCCCTGGTTTATCCGCAAAATCCGTGACGAACTCAGAGAAGTGTCTGCGGGGCTGTTCCTTGGCCCGGCCATGTGGAAAAACGGTAACGGTGGCGCCACGCTGGTACTCTGGTTTGCCATTGACACAGATTCCCGCTAAAAGCGGGTTGTCTGCCATCGGATAACGTCTTGCACCCACCCGTGGAATAGCGCCCTGATTCAGGGCATAGCCAAGGGTGGATGCACCGCTTCAAATCACAAACCGAACTGCCGGCAATTTCGGGCTATCCAGTTGACATAACGCTAAACCCTGAAACAAAAACAAACATTAGGGTTTACCACCGGCAAGGTAACGAAAAATGCTGTGATACAAGGACTTAGCCTGGATTTCGTTGCTGTTTAACCAAAAACTGAAAGACAATCCTTACTGTTTATTCAGTAACCTTCCTGATAAGTTAGCTACCTCAAGCACACAGCGGATGAGCAGCAGTTATTCCATGAAACGTATTACCGCCAGTTACGTGTTTTTTATTGCAGCCAGTTTGAGTTTATTGGGAACCGCCCTGCTGGATAACCCTCAGGACCCTCTGGAAAATCCCTTGGCCACCCATCACCAGATCACCCTGGATAACGGCCAGGAACAGAATAAACAGGACCGGTAACCTGTGCCGATCCGTCAGCGATCCCTGCACTGCTCTTCGGGCCATTCAAATTCAATGGTGGTGTGGGCCAGCTGATAGCGCCCCAGCACTTCGGAAATGTTTTCTTTCAGTTTGGGCGCCTCGTGAAAATCAACAGACTCCTCAAGCACCAGGTGAGCCGTTAATACGTGGTGCTCACCATCCAGCGACCAGAGGTGAAGATGATGCACATCTGCCACACCCTGCAGCCTGTCCAGCGTGTCATAAATGTCATTGCGCAGCTCCTTGTCGGGCACCGACTGGGAAAACAGTTTTAAGGTATCCCAGAGCAACCGCATGACGTTAAACAGAATAAAGAGCGTAAAAGCAATGGAAAGCAGCGGATCCAGAATGGGCCATTCCACGAACAGCAACGTCACCGACAGCACAAGAATAGCCACCCAGCCCAGTACATCTTCCAGCAAATGCCAGTTAAGCACTTTTTCGTTCAGGGATTTTCCCTTGCTGAGCCGGTAAGCCGCCACCCCGTTCACGGTAACCCCCAGAATAGCGAGTAATACCATGCCTCCGGCTTCGGGCATTTCCGGTTGCCATAACCTGGGTATGGCTTCCTTCAGAATCCAGAATGAACCAACGAACAGAATCAGTGCGTTAAGCAGGGCACCAAACAGCGACAGCCGCCGATAGCCATAAGTGAATTCCTCATCGGGATGCTTCTTGCCGATTTTATGTAACACCCAGGCGGTTCCAATGGAAAGGCTGTCGCCCAGATCATGCACGGCGTCTGCCATAATCGCGGTGCTGTTGGTGAGCCACCCTCCACAAACTCCACCACCGTAAAAGCCGCATTCAGAAAAAACGCCATGCCGAGGCGCTTTGAACTGTCATCATGCCCGTGGTGGTGGTGATGGTGATGATGTCCGTGCACGGCTCAGGCTCCCGATTCCGCCTGGGCTCTCTGCTTGGTGATATCCTCGTAGGCAGAGCGGATGGCCTGGGTACGCTCCTTCGCCATTTCCACCATGGACTCCGGCAATCCTTTCGATAGCAGCTTGTCGGGGTGATGCTGGTTCATTAAACGGCGATAGGCTTTCTTCAGTTCTGCATTGCTGACGGTGGGCGCAACGCCAAGAAAATCATAGGCCCGCAACAACCGGTCCTGATCACTGCGGCCATTCCCGGAATAGGAGCCTTCGCTCTTGAATTCATAAAAGGCCTGAGCACTGCGCACCACCTTTTCCAGGCGGCTCACACGAAAACGGATGGCACCGGCAATATGGGTTAACACGGCCCATTCCCGCTGATCCATGCGCCCATCCACCAGTGCGCCCTGCACCAGTATTTCCATAAACATCTGCAGCAGCGTAATGCGCCGGCCACATTTTTCATGGAGATCAAGCAGGGCCGAGGAAATATCAGCCTGCTGTGATTTGCCCTGCTCAAACAGCTCTATGGCCTCACGCTTTTTTTCCGGTGACAGCGCCATGCGCTCCATCACACTCTCGGTCCAGCGTATTTCCTCTTCACGTACCGGGCCGTCGCATTTGGTGATTCTGCCAAGGCACAGAAACGTGCAACGGAAAAAAGCCTTCTGAATGGCACTTTCCCTTGATTTGGACTGATTGTGCCGTAACTCATACAGACCATTGCTCAACTGCACAATAATGTCGAACTGCCGGCCCAGTAACGCACCGGCTGCTGCACCAACAAGCCCCATGGCCCCGCCACCGGCCAGGCCGTACCCCATAACAACACCCAATGCCGGCCCTAACCAGACTACCTGCACGATTGACTCCTGTGTTGAGAATTCTCTGCTCTGTTCCTGATCAGTGTAGCAACCGCTTCCAGTCTTTCAGGGGTGCCCACATCCACCCACTGCCCCTGGTAGTGTTCCCCCGTTACCCGGCCCTTTGCCATGGCCTGTTTCAGCACCGGCGCCAGGGCACGCCTGCCGGGCTCAGCCCCGGCAAACAGCCGGGGAGACAATACCGATAAACCGCTGAAGGTGAGTGAGTCTGACGTGCCGGCCGCCTGATCATCAGGGTCTCGAACCTTGCCGCTGGCTGCTTCCAGAGCGAAGTCACCACCGGGATTATGAGGCGGATTGTCCACCAGCACCAGGTGGGCCAGACCGGTGATGTCCTGTTTCAGGTTTTCCAGCGGATAATCTGTCCACACATCACTGTTCACCACCAGAAAGGGTGCGCTTCCCAACAAAGGCAAGGCGTTGATGATACCGCCAGCGGTTTCCAGCCGCTCCGGTTCATGGGTGCACTGAACGCGCAGCTGCCAGCGGGAGCCGTCACCCACGTATTCACGGATCTGATCTCCAAGATAAGAGGTGTTAATCACCACGTCAGTGAAGCCGGCTGCCCCCAGGCGCTCAAGATGATGCGAAAGCAGTGGTTTACCGGCCACTTCCAGCAGGGGTTTGGGGCAGGTTTCTGTCAGCGCTCCCATGCGCTCACCACGACCCGCTGCCAGCAACATGACCTTCATGCACCGGCCTCAAACATGGCGGCCGCTTCCGGCTGCTTGCTGCACAGGGCCGGTATCCACCGGGTCTCCAGCAACTCACAAAACTCCCCCAGCGCCGGAATATCCTGAATTTCCTCAAGAAGGTATTTTACCGTCAGGGGAATGTCCTTGAGGTAGCCACTCTTGCCGTCGCGGTAGTACAAACGGGAAAAAATACCGGCCACCTTGATATGGCGCTGCGCGCCCATGGTATCCATCCAGTGGATAAACTGCGCATCGGTGACACCCGCGAGGCGCCCCATCAGCTGCAGCTTTTCCTTGAAATTGAGAGCCCAGGCTTTCACCTGTCCGGCAGGCCAGCGCACATAGCAATCACGCACCAATGACACCAGATCGTAGGTGACAGGGCCATGAACCGCATCCTGGAAATCGATATACCCCAGCACATCGTCATCGGGCACCATGATATTCCGGGCATGAAAGTCACGGTGTACCGTCACCTGCGGCTGACTGAGCGCCTGGTCCCGCAGATAATGAAAAGCCTTTTCAATGACCGTTTGCTCGGCATCGTCAGGTGGCAGCGCCAGATGCTTTACCAGAAACCAGTCGGGAAACAGCTGCATTTCCTGCATCAGAAGCGCCTCACCGTAAGGCGCCAGCGGGGGATCAAAAGGCGTATCCTGCAGCACCAGCAGATCACTGAGCGCCCGGTCATAATAGTGATTCACATTGTCTGCATTAAGCACGCTCAGCAGCAGGGTATCGCCAAAGTCAGACAGAAGCATAAAGCCCTGCTCAAAATCAGCGGCGTATACGCTGGGAACATTCACCCCGTTCAACCTGAAGCTCTCCGCCAGAAACACAAAGCGCTGGTTGTCCTCCTTGTCCGGCGGCGCATCCACCGCTATCAGATCTGTGGATTCCGTATCCGGGAAATCCACCCGGCAGCGGAAATAGCGGCGGAAGCTGGCGTCGCCGGATACCGGCGTAAGCTCACTGACAGCGGTAGCCTGCACCTGATCACTCAGCATCTGCTGCTGAACCCATACACTCAGCGCGTGTAGTCTTGTGTCCATAAATGGTTGTTTTTCCCAACGGTCAATGGTGGCGGTACTGTGACTCATCCCGCTGGTTAGTGTATGATTTGGCGCCTGTTCGCCGGACAAGCCAAATCAATCCAACATGCCAAGAATTTTCAGACCGCCATTATTTGTTTCAGCCAGTTTTATCACCGGCCTGACGCTACATACTGTAAGCGTTTTCGCCGATAGCGCACAAGCTGACACAACAATTTCCCCCCGGCCACCGGAAAGTTCTGTACAGGAAGCAACCAACCCCAATATCAGCACCGTTGATTCCCCCGCCAGCTACCGCTACCTGGACTGGCTGAGCCCCGAGGCGATCCAGGCCCTGCCGCCAGAACAGCGCCCCATAACCAGAGGCGTGTGTGAAGGAGCCTATCTGGCACCCGTGATACAAAGGCCAGACGCCCCCGCTGACCCCCGGCAGGCACCGGTTGAAGCCACCGCGGACAGCTACGAAACCAGCGATGATGGCAGCATCACCCTCACCGGCGACGTCATTATCCAGCAAGGCGGCCGGCAGCTGGAAAGCGACCGTATCGTCATCCAGCAGAAAACCCGGGAAACCCGGCTGGAAGGCAACGTGCGGATTCGCCAGGAAGGCATGCTGATGACGGGCTCTGAAGGCTCCTTCAACCTGAATGAGAAGAACCTGTCGCTGACCGATGCCGAATACGTGGTCCATGACAGCCACATCCGGGGCACCGCCACCCGCATTCACAATGAAAACGAAGACGTTCTGGTATTCGACAAAAGCAGCTACACCACCTGCGAGCCGGATTCCAATGCCTGGCTGTTTGAGGCCAGCGACATTCGTCTGAACCGGGCCAGCGGCTGGGGCACCGCCAAACATGCGGTGATCCGGGTCAAGGACGTGCCGGTATTCTACTTTCCATGGCTGATGTTCCCCATCGACGACCGGCGCCAGTCCGGCTTTCTGTTCCCGTCCTTCAGCAGCGGTGAGGACAATGGCACCACCGTGGCGGTGCCCTATTACCTGAACCTGGCGCCCAATTATGACGCTACCCTGACACCCCGCTATATCGGTGAACGGGGCGAGCAGCTGGAAGCCGAGTTCCGCTACCTGACGCTCTACGGCGAAGGGGAACTGGGGGCTGCCTACCTGCCGGATGACCAGTCCCTCGATGAAGAAACCCGGGATCTGCTGCTCTGGCAACACGACGGCTACTTTGCCGGAGACTGGTACAGCCGGGTGGACTATACCCGGGTATCCGACGACGACTATTTCCAGGATCTGGCCACCAGCCTGAACGCCAAATCCCAGACCCACCTCAATCAGCTGGCCCAGGTGGGCTATACCGGCAACCATCTGAGTGGCAGTCTGCTGGTGCAGCGCTACCAGACCATTGATGAACTGATCACTGACGCGGATTTACCCTACCGGAAACAACCCCAGTTCCGTCTGGATGGTGCCTGGGAACTCGCCAGCGCCGGCTTCCGCGCCATCTGGCAAAGCGAAACCACCCGTTTCGAACACCCCGTGGATGACTTTGCCGGAGTCGTGGAGGCAGACCGGATAACCCTGAAACCGGCCATTGAGTATCGTTATCGCAAGCCCTGGGCCCTGGTGACGCCACGGCTTCAGCTGATTCACAGCCAGTATGATTTCACCAGCAACACCGCCGGCGACTCCCTCAACGAAGAACAGACACTGTACACCGCCTCGCTGGATACCCGGCTTTTCTTCGAACGGGACCTGGATGTCAGCGGCGATGCCTACCTGCAAACCCTGGAACCCCGGCTGTTCTACCTGTACCGGCCTTTCAAGGAGCAGGACCACCGCCAGACCTTCGACAGCAGCCTGTTTACCTTTGATTACAGCCAGCTGTTCCGGGAAAACCGTTTTGCGGGCAACGACCGCTTCGGGGATGCCAATCAACTCTCTCTGGGTCTGTCTACCGCCTTTATCGAAGAATCTTCCGGCTGGGAACGATTTCGGGCCAGTGCGGGTCAAATCTTTTACTTCCGGGACCGGGAGGTACAGCTGAACGAATCCATTCCTGACGCAACGGAAGAGCGCTCAGCCTGGGTGGGCCGCGTGGAGTGGCGGGTGAATGAGTACCTGCGGGCCAGCGCCGATGCCCAGTGGGACGAGGACAACAACAATATCGACCGGGCCAACGGCACCCTGAATTACAGCTCACCGGAGCGGGGAATCCTGAATCTGAGCTATCGTTATGCAGACGACGGAGCGGCCACTACCGATGTAGAGAAAATCAGACAGTCCGATTTCTCCTTTGTGTGGCCCGCCAGCGAGCAATGGAGCCTGCTGGGGCGCTGGGCCTACGACCTGGAATACGACCGTTCATTCGAAAACCTGTTGGGTGTAGAATACGACAGCTGCTGCTGGCGGGTTCGCCTGGTGAATCGCCGCTATCTCACGGAAGACAGCAGCAACCCTGCTGAAGTGGAAGCCCAGCGGGGCATATTTCTCCAGTTCCAGCTGAAGGGCCTGGGCGGCGTCGGCAACGAGCTTGATGGCGTTCTGAGCGACAGCATCAGCGGTTTCGAATATCGCGAACAACAATTATCCAATTTCTGACAATCGTGGAATTTATGCGAAAAACTCTGGTTTCATTCTTAAGCTTGCTTCTGCTGACCCTTACCTGTAGCGCCTGGGCCAACCCCCAGCTGCTGGACCGGATCGTGGCAGTGGTGGATGACGACATTATCATGGAAAGCGAGCTGATCCAGCGCGCCGCCACCATCCGTCAGAAAATGCGCGAGCGGAATACCCCCGTCCCGCCTACGGACGTGCTCCTTGAACAGGTGCTGGAGCAGATGGTGACCGAGAATATTGAACTGCAACTGGCGGAACGGGCCGGCATCCGTATCAGTGACAACGATATCAATGAGACCATCAAGAATATCGCCCGCCAGAACAACATGACCGGCGACGAATTCCGCAAGGCCCTGGAAGAGGAAGGGGTTTCCTTCCGGGAGCTGCGGGATCAGATCAAGCGGGAAATGACCATTACCCAGCTGCGTCAGCGCCGGGTGGCAAACCGCATCCAGGTATCCGACAAGGACATCGAGAATTTCCTGAATTCGGATCTGGGCAAAACCAACCTGGCGCCGGATTACAGACTGGGGCACATTCTTATCGCGGTTCCCCAATCGGCCTCTCCTGCCGAAAAGGACGCCGCCGAAGCCGAGGCCTACAACCTTTACGAAAAACTCCGTAAAGGAGCGGATTTTGCTGAAATGGCAGTGAATCATTCCTCCGGGCAGAACGCCCTCCAGGGAGGCGATCTGGGATGGCGCAAAGCCGCCCAGCTGCCCACCCTGTTCGCCGATACTGTGCTGGACATGAGCGAGGGCGAGGTGGCCAAGCCCATCCGCAGCCCCAGTGGCTTTCATATTATCAAGGTGACCGATGTACGGGGCGGCACCGAGCATGTGATTGAGCAGACCGAAGTGCAGCATATCCTTATCAAACCCAACGAGATCCGCAGCTCTGCGGACGCGAAAGACCTGATTACCGACATCCGGGAACGTATCGCCAGCGGCAAGGACAGCTTCGATGACATGGCCAAAACCTATTCCGACGATCCCGGCAGTGCCCTGGATGGCGGCAAGCTGGGGTGGGTTAACCCCGGCAGCATGGTGCCGGAGTTCGAGGCCCAGATGGCATCCACTCCGGAAGGCGAACTGAGCCCGGCTTTCCAGACCCAGTATGGCTGGCATATCCTGGAAGTTACCGGCCGCCGCACCCAGGATATGAGTGAGGAAATCCGTCGGAACCGGGCGCGGGAAATGATTCGCCGGCGCAAATTTGACGAAGAGCTGGACACCTGGCTGCGGGAAATCCGCCAGAACGCCTACGTTGAATTGCGCCTGAATGAGGCGGGCTAACCTGACACCCCGGCAGCAACCCGAGAGAGGACGCGTTTTATGCAGCTGGCACTGACACCCGGCGAACCGGCGGGCATTGGCCCGGACCTGGCGGTGGTCGCTGCCCAGCAGGCACTGCCCTTCGACCTGGTGGCCATTGCCGACCCGGAGCTGCTGGAGTCCCGGGCAAAATTGCTGGGCCTGCCCCTGACGCTGCGCCCCTGGCAGCCGGATCATCCCTGCGAGGACTCACCGGCCGGGGTACTGACGGTACTGGCTCAACCGTTGGGTGGCCCTGCAGTTCCCGGACAACTGGACAAGATCAACGCTACCTATGTGCTGAACACCCTCCACGAGGCCATACGCGGCTGCCAGCGCAATATTTTTGCCGCCATGGTTACCGGGCCTGTGCAGAAGTCCATTATCAATGATGCCGGCGTGCCCTTTTCCGGCCATACCGAGCTGCTGGCGGAGCAGGCCGGCGTCGACCAGGTGGTGATGATGCTGGCCACGGAAGGTCTGCGGGTGTCCCTGGTCACCACCCACCTGCCCCTGAAGGCGGTGCCGGCGGCCATTACCCCGGAGCGCCTGGCGCGCATTATTGGCATCACCCACCATGACCTGGTGAACCATTTTGGCATTGCCCAGCCCCGCTTGCTGGTGTGCGGCCTGAACCCCCATGCGGGCGAAGGGGGCCACATGGGGCGGGAAGAAATCGATATCATTGAGCCCACCCTGGAAAAGCTGCGCCGGGAAGGATTGCAGTTGCAAGGCCCCCTGCCGGCAGACACCCTCTTTACACCCAAATACCTGGCTGATGCCGATGCGGTCATTGCCATGTATCATGACCAGGGCCTGCCGGTTCTGAAACACATGGGATTCGGCAAAGCGGTCAATATCACCCTGGGTCTGCCCTTTATCCGCACCAGCGTGGACCATGGCACCGCACTGGATCTGGCGGGCAGCCACCAGGCAGACCCCGGCAGCCTGATGACGGCCATCCATACCGCCTACGAAATGGCAAAAAACAGAAAGGCAACCAATCCGCTATGACCCATTCCGGTAAAACCGCCGGCATCGTTGAGGGCCACCGTGCCCGGAAGCGGTTCGGCCAGAACTTTCTCAGTGATCAGGGCATTATCGACAACATCGTGAGCGCCATCGCCCCTGGCTCCGAGGATCTGCTGGTGGAGATCGGCCCCGGCCTGGGCGCCCTGACGGCGGGCCTGATAGAGCGGGTTGACCAGCTCCATGTGGTGGAGCTGGACAAGGATCTGATTCCGTTTCTGATTGCCAAATTCGAGCACACCGGCAAGCTGCGCATTCACCAGGCCGATGCCCTGCAGTTTGATTTCAGCCAGCTCAGGGAGGGCGGTGCCGCTGACAGCAAGCTTCGTGTTGTGGGCAACCTGCCCTATAACATTTCCACACCGCTGATTTTTCACCTGATCGACCAGGCGCACCATATTCAGGACATGCATTTCATGCTCCAGAAAGAGGTAGTGGAGCGCCTGGCGGCCGGCGTGGGGGACAAGGCCTATGGCCGGCTGGGCATTATGGTCCAGTATTTCTGCCAGGTGGAGCCACTGTTTGAGGTGCCACCGGAATCTTTCAATCCGCCCCCCAAAGTGAATTCGGCAATCGTGAAACTCACCCCCCATGACCGCCTGCCGGTAGCCACCCGGGACCCGGGACTGCTGCGCACCCTGGTGACCCAGGCCTTCAGCATGCGCAGGAAGACCCTTCGCAACGCCCTGAAACCCCTGATAAGCGCTGATCAGCTGGAAGCAGCGGGAGTTTCACCCTCCCTGAGACCGGAACAGATAAGTCTTGCAGATTATGTACTTATCACCGAATACCTTATCGACAGCGGCACTTATCACCCTGAAAAGTGATCATAATTACCTCTGGCGAGCGGCAAATTTTAAGATTAGTATTAAGGCTATGGACAACCAGAAACCGCAACATATCCATATTGAAGTCGACTCGGAATTCGTTCCGGATCAGTCAAATATGAGTCAGCAGCGATTCGTTTTCGCTTATCACGTCACCATTAAGAACGATGGCGACAGCCCCGCTCAACTGCTCAGCCGCCACTGGGTTATCACCGATGGCAATGAGCGTGTCCAGGAGGTTCGCGGCGAAGGCGTCATCGGCGAGCAACCCACCATCCGGCCAGGCGAAAGATTCGAATACACCAGCGGCGCGGTGCTGGAAACCCCGGTAGGCAGCATGCACGGCACCTACGAAATGATTGATGCCAGCGGCGAAATGTTCCACGCCCAGATTCCGATATTCACGCTCGCCTCCCCCAACGCCATCAACTGAGATGCTATACGCGATCGGCGATCTTCAGGGCTGTTTGGAACCATTCGATTGCCTGTTGCGGCAGATCGGTTTCAATGCCGACCGCGACCAGCTCTGGCTGGCCGGGGATCTGGTGAACCGAGGCCCCGACTCCCTGAAAACCCTGCGGAGGTGTTACGACCTCCGGGACAACATCACCGCAGTGCAGGGCAATCATGACCTCCACCTGCTGGCCACCGCCTTTGACCCCGAGCGCGACCCGAAACGCAAGGACACCCTCAGCGGAATCCTGGAAGCCCCGGATCGCGACACCCTGCTGGACTGGCTTATCCAAAATCCCCTGCTGCACGTGGACGACGCCCGGAAAGCGGTGCTGGTGCATGCCGGTATCGCCCCAGTCTGGGATCTGGCCACTGCACAGGAGCGGGCCGCCGAAGTGGAGACCGTGCTCCGTGATCCGCACCGGCGCATGGACCTGTTCAAACACATGTACGGCAATACCCCGGATTCCTGGGACGATGCCCTCGAGGGCACCACACGCTGGCGGGTGATCACCAACTTTTTCACACGAATGCGCCTTTGTGATGCATCCTTTCACCTGAACCTTTCCTACAAAGGCACGCTTCAGGATGCGCCCGCCGGATTCTATCCCTGGTTTGCCACACCAGGTCGCACGCCCATTGATTACCGCATCTTCTTTGGGCACTGGGCCGCCCTGATGGGAGAAACCAGCGACGCCGCCATTATCGGACTGGACCATGGCTGTGTATGGGGCAACCGTTTATCGGCTTATTGTCTGGATACACGGGAATGGTTTCATTGTGATTGCTGAACAGCACCGTTGTCTGTCACTATATGCAAAAGCCTGTCTAAAAATATTTCCCGTTATGTCTTTTTAACGGCTCTCCTGTTGTCTGTTGCCATAAAGATTTATGGCAACAAACCCTATACATGATTTCTCTATTGTTACGATTTTGAGTTAATCAAACTCCTGTTACCGCTTATCGCCGAAGGGCTTCACAATATTGAACAAAAATGCAATTTTTACTAGTTAAGCGTTATTTTCAGGCTATCTTATTATAAAGAGGCTTAAATTTTTTCTAACAAATTGAACGTCATAGCGGTAAAGTAATCTAAGATAGCAACTGCTGGCCGAAATGAGGGCAAGGGGGATATCCAACATGAGTATCTTTAGCCACTATCAAAATCGTTACGAAGAGCATCGCGAGGAAGAGTATTCGATCCAGGAATACCTCGAGCTCTGCAAGACTGATCCCACTGCCTATGCATCCGCCGCCGAACGCATGCTGATGGCGATCGGTGAACCGGAACTGGTGGACACGTCGCAAGACCCCCGCCTGAGTCGTATATTCTCCAACAAGATCATTAAACGTTACCCCGCGTTCAGTGATTTTTATGGCATGGAAGAATGCATTGAACAGATTGTTTCCTATTTCAAGCATGCCGCCCAGGGCCTGGAAGAAAAGAAACAGATCCTTTACCTGCTCGGTCCGGTAGGTGGCGGCAAATCAAGTCTTGCCGAAATGCTCAAAAGCCTGATGCAGCATGTCCCCTTCTATGCCATCAAGGGTTCACCGGTCAACGAATCCCCCCTGACTCTGTTTAACCCGCTGGAAGACGGCGACATTCTTGAAGAGGAATACGGCATTCCCAAGCGCTACCTGAAGGGCATCATGTCGCCCTGGGCAGTGAAACGCCTGCACGAATTCAACGGCGATATTACGCAGTTCAAGGTAGTCAAAATCTATCCTTCCATTCTTGATCAGATTGCCATCGCAAAAACCGAGCCCGGGGACGAAAACAACCAGGACATTTCCAGCCTGGTGGGTAAGGTAGACATCCGCAAACTGGAAGAGTATGCCCAGGATGATCCGGACTGTTATTCCTTTTCCGGCGGCCTGTGTAAAGCCAACCAGGGTCTGCTGGAATTTGTGGAAATGTTCAAGGCGCCTATCAAGGTGCTTCACCCGCTGCTGACTGCCACTCAGGAAGGCAACTACAATGCCACCGAAGGCATGAGTGCCATTCCCTACGAAGGGATTATCCTGGCACACTCCAATGAATCCGAATGGCAGGCATTCAAACATAACAAAAACAACGAAGCCTTCATTGACCGTATCTATATCGTGAAAGTGCCTTACTGTCTGCGGGTTACTGATGAAATTGAAATCTACAGCAAACTGCTGAAAAACAGTTCACTGGCCAACGCCCATTGCGCGCCGGACACCCTGCGCATGCTGGCCCAGTTTTCTGTGCTGTCCCGCATCAAGGAGCCGGAGAATTCCTCCATTTACTCGAAGATGCGGATCTATGATGGTGAAAACCTGAAAGACACGGATCCCAAAGCCAAGTCTTATCAGGAATACCGGGATGCGGCAGGCGTTGATGAAGGTATGGAAGGCCTGTCAACCCGTTTCGCTTTCAAGATACTGTCCAAGGTATTCAACTTTGACCACACTGAAGTGGCGGCCAACCCCGTGCACCTGCTTCACGTCCTGGAGCAGTCCATCGAGCAGGAACAGTTCCCCCCCGAAACCCAGGAAAAATACCTGCGTTTCCTGAAAGAGTTTCTGGCGCCCCGTTACGTGGAATTCATCGGCAAGGAAATCCAGACCGCGTATCTGGAGTCCTACTCCGAATACGGCCAGAACATTTTCGATCGCTATGTCACGTACGCTGATTTCTGGATCCAGGATCAGGAGTACCGTGATCCCGATACCGGCGAAATCTTCGACCGCGGATCGCTCAATGAGGAACTGGAAAAAATCGAGAAACCCGCCGGCATCAGCAACCCGAAAGACTTCCGCAATGAAGTGGTGAATTTTGTTTTGCGGGCCCGCGCCAACAACCAGGGCAAGAATCCGTCCTGGCTGAGTTACGAAAAACTGCGCACGGTGATCGAGAAGAAAATGTTCTCCAACACCGAGGATTTGTTACCGGTTATTTCCTTCAACCCCAAAGCGTCAAAAGACGATGCCAAGAAGCATCAGGACTTCGTCAAACGCATGGTGGAAAGAGGTTACACCGAGAAGCAGGTACGCCTGCTGTGTGAATGGTATCTGCGGGTACGTAAATCACAGTAATGGCGTTACGATTCACAAGCCCAAAGAGGTAAGGCGTGTCTTATATTGTTGACCGGCGCCTGAACGGTAAAAACAAGAGCACCGTTAACCGCCAGCGCTTTCTGAAGCGCTATCGCAAGCATATTAAAAAGGCGGTTAACGAAGCGGTTACCAAACGCAGCATCACGGATCTCGAAAGTGGTGAAAGCGTCTCTATACCCAGGCGGGATATTTCCGAACCCATTTTCCATCATGGCAAAGGTGGTAACCGGGAAATGGTCCATCCGGGTAACAAGGAGTTCATTACCGGTGATACCATTCCACGGCCACCGGGCGGCCAGGGGGGCGGAGGTTCCGGCGAAGGGGATCCCAGTGATTCCGGCGAGGGCATGGACGAGTTTGTGTTCACCATCAGCCAGGACGAGTTCCTGGATTTTCTGTTTGACGAACTGGAACTGCCGAACCTGGTGAAGCGGCAACTTCAGGGTATTGAATCCTTCAAGTTCGTTCGCGCCGGCATTGTCAACGAGGGCACTCCTTCCAAGCTCAATGTGGTACGTTCCATGCGGCAGGCCTACAGCCGCCGGATCGCACTGACCGGCGCCATCCGCAAGCGACTGAAAGCCTACCTGGAGGAAAAAGAAGCGCTGGAAGCCCAGGACTCGGTGCTGCGGGATAACAACCGCCTCAACTTTCTGCTGGAAGAAATCCCCAAGCTTGAGCGGCGTATAAAAAAGGTTCCGTTCATTGATACCTTTGATCTGCGCTACAACCATCACATAAAACAGCCCCAGCCAACCTCCAAGGCGGTCATGTTCTGTCTGATGGATGTATCCGGTTCCATGAACCAGGCCATGAAAGACATGGCAAAGCGGTTTTTTATTCTGCTTTATATGTTTCTGAAGCGGAATTATGAAAAGATCGAAGTGGTCTTTATCCGTCACCACACCAGTGCCAAGGAAGTGGATGAGGAAGAGTTTTTCTATTCCCGCGAAACCGGCGGCACCATTGTTTCCAGCGCCCTGAAAATGATGCGAGACATTATCAACGACCGTTACCCCATTGAAGAATGGAATATTTACGGCGCCCAGGCGTCTGACGGCGACAACTGGAACGATGACTCCCCCACCTGCAAAAAGCTGTTGATTGATGACATTCTTCCCAAATGTCAGTACTACGCCTACATCGAAATCAACCCGCGGCGCCATCAGGCACTGTGGCGGGAATACGAAACCATTGAGGCGGTTTGCGAGCATTTTGCCATGCAGCAAATCAGCGATCCGGCGGACATCTTCCCCGTCTTCCGTGAATTGTTTCAGAAAAAAACCGTAAGCTAATCAGCGCAAAGTGAAGCCAATGGCCATGCAAGAGCGAAACCCCATATCAACCGGATCCGAGTGGACCTTTGAACTCATCAATGACTATGATGAGGCCATCGCCGAGTCTGCAGAACGCTTTGGTCTGGACACCTACCCCAACCAGATAGAGGTGATTTCAGCAGAACAGATGCTGGACGCCTATTCATCAGTTGGCATGCCTGTGGGCTACAATCACTGGAGCTACGGCAAACGTTTCGTTTCCAACGAACAGCAGTATCGCCGTGGCCACATGGGCCTGGCCTATGAAATTGTCATCAACTCCAACCCCTGCATTGCCTATCTGATGGAAGAAAACACCATGCCCATGCAGGCACTGGTGATCGCCCATGCGTGCTATGGGCATAATTCCTTTTTCAAGAACAACTATCTGTTCAAGACCTGGACAGATGCCTCCTCGATTATCGATTATCTGGTGTTTGCCAAAAATTATATCCAGCGATGCGAGGAGCGTTACGGCATTGACGAAGTGGAAAGCATTCTGGATTCCTGCCACGCACTGATGAATTACGGCGTTGACCGCTATAAACGCCCCTACCCCATTTCCGCCGAGGAAGAACGACGCCGGCAAAAGGAGCGGGAAGAATACCTGCAGAAGCAGGTAAATGAACTGTGGCGCACCATACCCAAGCTGATCGATAACGATGAACCGGAAAAGGAATACCGTTACCCCACGGAGCCCCAGGAAAACCTGCTGTATTTTATTGAAAAGAACTCCCCGCTGCTGGAACCCTGGCAGCGTGAGATTGTGCGCATTGTTCGCAAGATTGCCCAGTATTTCTATCCCCAGCGGCAGACCCAGGTAATGAATGAAGGCTGGGCAACGTTCTGGCATTACACCTTACTGAACGATCTGTACGATCGCGGCAGGGTAACCGACGGTTTTATGCTGGAATTCCTGCAATCCCATACCTCGGTTGTGTACCAGCCTCCGTTTGACAGCCGCTTTTATTCCGGCATCAATCCCTATGCGCTGGGCTTTAACATGATGCAGGATATCCGTCGCATCTGTGAGAACCCCACCAAGGAAGACAAGAAATGGTTCCCGGACATTGCCGGCAGTGACTGGCTTAAAACCCTGCACTTTGCCATGGAAAATTTCAAGGATGAAAGCTTTGTGCAACAGTTCCTGTCGCCACGGATGATTCGCGAATTCAAATTCTTTGCCATCCGGGACGATGACATGGAAAAGGACTTGCGGATAACCGCCATACACGATGATCCGGGCTATCGTGATATTCGTGAAAAGCTGTCACAGCAGTACAACCTTTCCATGAACGAACCCAACATCCAGGTATTTAAAGTGGATGTTCGCGGCGATCGCTCCATTACCCTGCGTCACTTCCGTCACAACCGCAAGCCCCTGGAAAAGCAGAATGCCATGGAAGTGCTGAAACACCTGCGCAACCTGTGGAAATTCGATGTGCGGCTGGAGTCCATGGACGATGATCAGGTTCGCGAGACCTATCACTGCCGTGAAGACCTGACGGAACTGGAAGAACTGGAAAACAACTAGCCGGCAGGCCGGGTAACGAACCCCAGTGAATGGATACCGGCATCGCGAATGATATCCATCACGCTCATCACTTCGCCATAATAAACCTGGCGGTCTGCCGCCAGATGCACTTTGATATCAGGCTTTGCAGCAGCCGCAGCAACCAGCGCCGATCGCAGCGTTTCCAGCGTCAGAGCCTGATTATCCAGCATCACCACGCCATCAGCGGTCACCTGCACCATCAGGATATCCTGTTGTTGTGCAGTGTCACCGCTCTGAGTCTCGGGCAACTGCACCGACAGTTGCCGCGTGATCACCGGCATAGTGATCATGAAAATAATCAGCAATACCAGCATCACGTCAACCAGGGGCGTCATATTGATCTCCGCCATGACGCCGTCATCATCAATGCGCAGTACAGGCGCTGCCATCCTAACCTCCCTGCACCGCTGCAGTACTTATTGTTTCCCGTACCAGGCGGATTTCGCCGCGGCCGGGTGTGCCGCCGGTAATGAAATAAGCTTGCAGGTCATGGGCAAAACGATTCATGCGGCCCAGCAGCAAACGGTTCTGTCGTGTCAGGGCATTAAAGGCCAGCACCGCAGGAATGGCCACCAGCAGGCCGAAAGCTGTCATGATCAGCGCCTCACCCACAGGTCCGGCCACTTTACTGATGGCCACTTCGCCACTGACGCCAATACCCACCAGGGCATGGTAAATTCCCCATACTGTGCCGAACAAACCCACGAAAGGCGCCGTGGCACCCACAGAGGCCAGCAGAGGCAGGCCCCGTTGCAGCTTTTCCAGATTTTCCTCCACTGCGCCCCGCAGACAGGAGCCCAGCCATTCCGCCAGGGGAAGCTGCCCGTGCAGATCCTGCTGATGGGTCTGATGATGGCGGCGGGCAGCACTGGCCTGGGTTGCCAGGTGCCAGAAAAGGTTGTTCCTGCCTGCCTTGCCAAGGGTTTCCAGTGCTTCTCCATAGGAGTGACAATGCCAGAACTGCCCGGTGGCTCGCGCCGCCTTGCGGTGGCCAAGTAATTCTATTGCCCGCGACAGCACTACGGTCCAGCAAGCAATGGACATAAAGAGTAAAACACCGGCAACTGAGCGTATAACCCAGTCACTTTGCTGCCACACGGCAGCCAGACTGTAAGGTGAACCGTCCATTATTCCTCCGGGATACCTTTAATCATTGAGTTTAAATACCACTGGTTGTACATAGTCATAGGCAATCGGCTTGCCGGCCCGGGTGGCAGGCTGATAGCGCCACCGCTGCACAGCCCTCAGCGCCGCTTTATCGAGCCGTTGGTACCCGCTCGATTGCCTGACGGTGGCCGCCACCACACGCCCAGACACGTCAATCCTGATGGCCAGCAACACTGTGCCCTGTTCGCCGTATCGCCGTGACCTTGGCGGGTACTCCGGTGGCGGATTACTCTGGGCCCGGGCATCCACCCGCGGCGGCACCACCGAGGGCGGCTGCTTTTCCCTAACGGAGCGTGGCTCCTCCTGGCGAGGCTCCGGTGGCGCGCTTTGTGGTGGTGGCGGCGTTTCAGGTGCTTTAGTCACCGGCACGGGAACCGCTTCAGTTTTTTCCGGCTCTGGCTCTGGCTCTGGCTCTGGCTCTGGTTCTGGTTCTGGCGCTCGCTCAGACCGGGGCTCGGGCCGCGGTTCCGGCTCAGGCTCAGGCGCCACAAGCTCACCATAAACCGGTGCTGCTGCCACCAGCACCGGCGGTTCCGGTGTCCTGCCAATAAATCCGGCCAGTGCCAGGCCATGCAAGCCCGCCACCACCAGGAGCACCAGCCAGCGTTTCATCCTGCTTGTCCGGACCTGTCTGTCAGCGTTCCACGGCGCTTCGCCACGGTCCGCTTTTTACGATGCCTGAGCCACCACAGGGATACACCGGTGAAAGCCAGCACCAGCGGCAGCAGGCCAATCACTGTCCAGACAATACGGCTTGTGGTTCCTGCAAAGTCACCAAAGTGCAAACGGCGGAAACTGTCCAGAACCCGCATACCCAATCCTGCCTCGCGGATATCGAATGCAGAGATAAATTCCCCGTTGTGGGCATCAAAAGTTACCCCGCTGGCATATTGGCTCATCAATGGATTGGGATCACCAACATCACCGAAAAAACGAAATTGCTTCCCCGGCTCATAGGGGAAGGAGATGTAGGTCGCAACAAAGGGACTCAGATGCTCGCTGCTGCGCTCACGCATTGCCTGCAAGGAAAGCCTGTCGTTATACAAGCGATCCACCATCTGATGATGCGCCTTGCCGTCGGCATGCTCCTGATATTCCGACCAGAGGTGCTGAATATTCCAGTAACCACCCGTTATCCCCAGAATCAACAGAACGGGTGATGCCACCACCCCCGCCATTTTGTGCAGATCGCTGTAATACACCACGGTGCGGGCGTTGCGGCGCAGGGTAAAAAAGTTTTTCCAGAAACGCCGGTGAAGATATAAACCGCTGATACCCAGAAAACACAGCAAAAACGCGTAAAGCGTCGTCACAGCGATCCCTGCCTCCCCCAGTAAAAAAGTGTAATGCAGCGACAGCAGCCAGTCCGTGAAGTGATCCGTCAGAGACACGGGAGCCGACAGCAACTCGCCGGTGTACTGATTGAGCAGGATGTAATGCCATTGATCACTGTTGTGGGGAATCACATACAGCAGATCGGCGCGTCCCTGATCCCGGAACAGCGCCCAGCCCACGATTTCGTGGGCTGGCAGCCGCTCGTTAACGCCGTCGGCCAGGGTATCCAGCGACAGTCGGTGCTGCCCCGACGCCGGGACACGCACCTTTTCTGCCATCACCAGGGTATCTAATTCATGTTTGAACACCAGCGCACTGCCGGTAACGCAGATCACCAGAAGCGGCAGGAAGGCGAACATCGCCAGGCGACTGTGCCAGCGAAAAAACCACTTGTTCATACCCGGTTCCCTAGTACTGCCAGCTCAGTTTCAACGTGGCGTTACGCGGTGCGCCGTAATACCCCTGGGCCCAGTACAGGCTGGTAAGATACTTTTCATCAGTAACGTT
This sequence comes from Ketobacteraceae bacterium, assembly GCA_033722575.1. Taxonomy (GTDB): domain Bacteria; phylum Pseudomonadota; class Gammaproteobacteria; order Pseudomonadales; family Ketobacteraceae. Next base: position 24,800 of record JAWVYU010000016.1, read on the forward strand.
ATTGATATTGAGCGTAGCGTTAAGGTTATCGGTGAACTCGTACTGTGCCATCAGATTCACAATGGCGTAGCTGTCCTGTTCGGTATAAACGCTGCCGGTAACCTGTTCCCTTTTGATATCGTCCTGCCAGTTGATGCTGGCACCCACTTTCACCTGTTTCATAACGGGCGGTCGCCAGGCCAGCGACACGCGGGCGGTTTTTTCAGGAATATAGGTGAGGGTTTCTTCCCCGTCGGCATTTTCAATGTCGAGCCTGGTAATACCTGCAGACACTTCAAGGCCCGGTGAGACTTCCCCCTGGATATCCATTTCGATGCCACGGCTTTCCACCCCGTCCACCTCACGGTAATAGGTGGTGGTGGTTCCCGGAATCAGCCCGGCCGCTTCAGCCACATTGCTTTGCTCCGTCTCAAAGTAGGCCAGGGTACTCTGCAGATGACCGGCAAAAAACGCTCCTTTCAAACCCAGTTCCCGGGTTTCCCCTTCCACGGGAGCAAGCCGGTTGCCGTCAATATCCGTTTCAGTCTGGGGATCAAAAATCTCCCCGCGACTGGCGTAAACAGACAGGGTTTCTGTGAGCGCCCAGGTGGCACCAAGGAAGGAAATCAGCTCATCACTGTAGGCCGTGTCCTTGGTGGTGCCGTAGGAGGTTCCCGAACTGTCCAGCGAAATCAACCGCACCCCGGCTACGATGCCAAACGGGTCAGTGACACTGATACGGGTAGCGGCAAAAGCACTTTTCTGCCGGTCCTGCCACTGGCTGCCGTTAACGCCGGCATCAAAAGCCGGCATGGGGTAATCACCGGTCCAGTCCTCCAGCGGCACAATAGGCGTACCAATGCCCTGGCCATAGTTGGATTCGTCTGTCAGCTCCGACTCCCAGTAGGCGACACCCGCAATGGCCTGATGTTCGCGGCCGAACAACTGATACGGACCGGTGGCCCGCAAATCCGCAATGATCTGGTCGTTATCCAGCTCATAAAGGCTGGGGTAGGCCCGCAGCCCGGAATCCGCGCCGGTTTTATTGGGGGTTCCGTAAACATAAAACAGCCTGGCATCCGATGTGGTTTCCCGGTGATTTACCGACAGCACCGCTTCCCAGCCATTACCCAGTGCCTGGCTCAGCTCGGCGAAGGCGTTAGTGTAGGTGCCATCCCAATAGGCCCAGTCAGCAGAGGTACTGGTGGACGCATCATAGTTTGTGGGCGTGCCATCGGAATAATAGAGCGGTAACGCACCCCATAAGGGGCTGTCAGTATTGTTTTCCTGGCGGGTAACGCCGAATGCCAGCCGGGTATGGTCTGACAGATCCATTTCAAGAATGCCGTAACCAATGAATTTCTCTTTTTCATAGCGATCCAGATAGGATTCGCCGGATTCCCCCGACACCACCGCCCGGCCGCGCAGGCTGCCCGAATCAGTCAGGGAATTGCTGACATCAACATCGAGCCGCCGGGTATTCCAGCTGCCAACACTGGCATCCATCCTGACCTGCAGATCCTGTGTGGGGCGTTTACGCACAAAATTAATGGTGGCAGACGGCGAACCGGTGCCCGACATCAGGCCGTTGGCGCCCCTGAGCACCTCTATCCGGTCATAAATCACCGTATCCAGATCGCCTATTACGTTCCCGTAGGTAAAAGGGATACCCTGGCCATCCACCTGAAAGTTGGTAATGGGAAAGCCACGGGCCGTGTAGTAGGTGCGGTCCGTTTCCACCCGCTCGACGGTGACACCCGTAGTATTCAGCAGCACGTCGTTAACGGTGTTTCTGCCGAAGTCTTCCATCTCGGTACGAGTAACGGTGGTGACTGCCTGGGGCGTTTCCCGCGGCGACAGCTTCATACCGGTGGCGGTTGTTGCCACCGGTGCGGCATAGGACTCTGAGTTCTCGGTCACCTCCGGTAATCCTGCAGCGGTCACACTGACCGGCGCCAACACCCTGTCATCAGCCATTGGTTCCTCAGCTGCCACAGGCGTGCCAGTAGCTGCGAAAGCGACGGCAATCCCCACGGGCGTCAGCTTGAACAAAATGTTTTTGTCAGTGTATTGAACAGAATCTCGTGAAATGTTTTTAGCCATATCAGTACTTCCCCGGCAAATAGCACAGTGTCACTCAGACAGAATCAGATAAGGCGCAAACATTAATCTAAATGATAATGATTTGCAATACGGTTTTGTGGTTTCGTCTGAGCAGCCACAGATACCAGAGCAAATCCGGCTCATAGCAAGCGGTGGCATAGAGCCCTGCCGGTTATGCTATACTCCAGCGTCTTTTGGTATTCACAAGCTTTCTCATATGAACCCAGCGACTAAAATCAGCACCATTTTAAAAAACGAAGGATTGCGGGGAGTCGCCGTAAAAGTCTTCCAGAAAGTGATCTATCGCAGGCAAACCATCACACTGCTTAAGCGGGATCTGCATAAACCGGTCAGGAAATTCAAGACATCAAAGCGCTGGCAAGTCAGGGAGTTTACCGAAAATGACCTGCAGTTTTGCCGGGGCCACTTCAGCCGCTATATCAATGATTACCGCGACCTGTTTGCGGAAAAGTTCAAAGCGTTTGCAGCATTCGAGCACGAATCCCAGGAGGTGATTGCCATTGCCTGGTATGCGCCGCGGGATTTCTATGACCAGCATTATCACCACTATACATTCCGGGTGGAGCCTCACCAGGTATTCCAGTTTGCCGGGGAGGTGGCACCGGAATATCGCAACACGCAGGTTAGCGTAAACGTTATGCAGGGTGCCTGGGACTACTGGAAGGAGCATGGGAAACAGGAGGTATTGTGCACCGTCAATACCACCAATGTACCCTCACTGCGGCTGGTGTTTCATCTGGAATGGGAAGAAACAGGCCAGCTGATCCATTTCCACCGCTCGTTTGGGATTTATTGGCAAAGTGAGGCATCCTACCAGGGAGAGCGCTTTGACCAGTTCAAGAAAAAACACCGGCGCCGTGAGGAAAGCCAGAACGCCGCCTGATTCCCTCAGCGCTCGGCTTTGGTCTGGTCCGCGCCTCGCTGCCGCTGCCATGCCTGGTAGCGGTCCCTCAGGTTTTTCAGCGAAGGCTTGAGTACCACCACCAGCAACTGCAGGAGTCTGCCTTTCAGCCCGCCACTGAACCAGTAGGCCCGGTAATGGGCCACGGTGTTGTCGGTTCTTTCGAACAGCAGATGTCTGGACACGGCCCCCACGCGGGAGGCATCTACGGCATGATAACCCTCACGGGCCGCGGCCAGCACCATTTCATCCAGCAGAATCCGTCCCAGTCCGATCTTTCCGTACTGGGGCAGGTAGCCGATACTGTAATCCAGAAAGGTATTATTGAAGTAAAACCCGTATTTGTAGGACGCCAGCTCACCGTCTATCCAAACCAGGCTCAGGTCCAGCTGACCGGCATCTGCCAGGGCGCGGGACACATCCGCAAAAAAGGCCTCGCCGTCGGGGTCGTTGAAAATGCCTACTCCTTCATCACCCTTCCAGCTCTGGGCTTCGGTATATTTCATTTTTCTGACCAGCTCATCCACCTGATCCCCGGCGGGCCTGAGGTGCTCTACCTCGCCCCCCAGTTTCGTGAGCTTTTTCTTGCGGCGTTTCAGGTCACTGCGCAGTTTGGATGTATAGCTGGTCACAACCTCTTCTTCGGTCCGGCCCTCCAGCAGATATACCGGGCATTGGCTGGTCAGGCGCTCATAATAGGCCCAGCCATGACGCTTGCCGTAATCCCGGGCCTGCTCACGCAGACCCTGCTCGTCATACCATTCGTTCCAGATCATGCAGTCCCAGTGCTCCCGGGATAACTCATAGAGCTTGTCGAGCAGGCAGGGCCAGGCCCCATGATGCGCGTCATGGAGCAAAATGGCGATCCGGTCTCCCCAGGGATATTGAATAAAACGGCAGACCCTGGCCGGCACGCCATGCAGGCGCTCATTATCTATGCGCAAGGCAATAAAACCCACCAGCAAATCCTGGTGGTAACAACTGACGTACAACTGCCGGAATGCCCGGCAGTGGGCCGCTGTAGTGGACAGCCAGGGCCAGTCCGTAAAGAGGGTGGCATCTTTGCTGTTATGGACCAGCTGACGGTACTCAGTCTCACTGACTGCGTCCTGAAGCTTCCCGCTTACATTCAATCTGTACATGTATAAATGGCTCCATTGCCTTGGCATGTCCGTTGATCGGGCCAATCATATACCAAAAGAAACACTACATTATGTGAGTTTGGTATAGCACCGGGGCCCGAGGGAAACCTTATGTAACCCTTCTGTAAAGTATTGTTTAAGTTACACAATTCAACTTGATCGATATACGAGTCAAAAATAATATGTGACCCACTTCACAACTCAGATCATGGACTACAGCAGTGAACCAGGCAATCAGAACAGAAAGTAACGCAGTCATCTGTCGGAGAGACCCGGAATTACGATCACGGATCGACAAGCAATTACACAGCAAATTCCTTTGCGAGAAAACCGGCCAGCTGACCCATGCGGGCTGGAACCTGAGCCCGGTAAAGCGCATTATCGGCGCCAGCATCGCACTGTTCATATTAACACTGCTTTCTCCCCTGATGATTGCGATCGCCCTGGCGGTAAAGCTTACCAGCAAGGGGCCGGTGTTTTTTGCTCAGGAAAGAACAGGTTACCTAGGCCGCCGGTTCAAAATGTATAAATTCCGCACTATGGTGTCCAATGCAGAAGATATCAAACTGCAGTTTGCCCATCTGAGCCACCAGAGCCACAATTCACCCGACTTCAAGGTCCGAAAAGACCCCCGGATCACCCCGGTGGGACGATTTTTACGAAAATACAGCCTCGATGAGCTGCCACAGCTCTATAATGTTATCAAGGGTGATATGAGGCTGGTTGGCCCGCGGCCCACGTCGTTTGCGGCAAATACCTACGATGAGGACCATCTGGTGCGCCTGGCTGCACCTCCGGGTCTGACGGGAATGTGGCAGATATCCGGCCGCAGCGACATCGCCTTCGATCAGCGGGTGGAGCTGGACTATCAATATATTGTTGAGCAGAGCCCCATTCAGGACCTGAAGATCCTGATCAAGACGCCCCTGGCCGTCCTTAAAGGGGATGGCGCCTACTAATCGTCTATTCGTCGTTGTACGTACGGGACATTGAATGAAAATTCTCGAACCCAGCAAACTGAACTTGACGTCCACCATTCTGGATCACAAAGTCAAGTCGATTTATGTTGCTTCACCCCACAAGGGCGCCGGCACCACCACCTGTGCCTATTCCCTGGCCCGCGCCCTGAGCGAATCCATTTCTGAAAAGGTCATTCTGATTGACGGCAATCCGGGGCCCAACTCGCTTACCGAACATCTGGGGCTGGTGGACAGCCTGGGCTTTTCCGACCTGATTCTGTCCGGTGGCAGCGGTGCTTTGCGCAAAGCTATCAACACCATCGATAACGAGGAGTTTCATGTCATCTCTGCCGGTCAGCAGGTAATTGAAACCCCCATGGGCGGCGAGCGCCCCTCGCTGATACAGCTGATCGAATCACTCACCAGTCTATACAGCTACGTCATCTATGACGGGCCGCATATTCACAAGCACAACGAGCCCCTGGCCCTGGCCGCCGCCTTTGATGCGGTTGTTCTGGTGCTGAAAACCAATGAAACACGCTGGGAAGTGGCCAAGTCCGCCAAAGAAAAACTCGCCCAGGCGGGTGCCAATGTCATCGGTGCTATCTTTAACAAACGCCGCTATTATGTTCCCCAGTGGGTGTATGACCTGCTCTAGCAAAGGAAGAATCTGATGAACCGAGTCTTTTTGGTCCTTCTGTGCTGTATTCTGGCCAGTTGCGGGACATTACCA
>JAWVYU010000017.1:0-30416 GCA_033722575.1 Ketobacteraceae bacterium
GATATTCCGCCTGGGCAAGGGAGGCGGACGGTTTCCGCACCCGGCTGAAGGCGCGGGCATTTTATATCAAGCCCGGGCAAGGGCTGCCGGTGGCCATTGTCCAGGCGGATCTGCCGGCCAGTTCGTTGCTGCTGCACCATAGGGTAGCCGAGCTGGTGGCTGCAGAAACGGACATCGCCACTCAGAGTCTGTCCATACAGGTAACCCACACCCACAGCGGCCCCGGTCAGTATCTTGCCAGTGATTTCTACAATGCTTTCGGGTCAAACCAGCCGGGCTTCGATCCCGGAGTGTTTGATTTTCTTGCCCGGCAGATGGCAGATGCCCTGATTGAAGCCTACCAGACCCGCCAGCCTGCCAGAGTTGCCGTGGGTGCTACGGAGCTGTATGGCGCCACCAGAAACCGCTCCATGGGCGCCTATACCATGAACAGCAATGTGCGCGACAAGGACATGTCCGATGCCAGCGCCCTGAAAGCTGTGAATCCGGTCATGACCATGGTGCGAATCGATGTGCCCACCGCCGCCGGGTACAAGCCCCTGGGGGTATTTTCCAGCTTTGCGGCCCACGGTACGGCGATTCCCGCCTTTACCAAACCTTATCACGGCGATATCTGGGCCTTTTTCGAGCGGGATCTGGAGTGGCAGATCCGTCGGCATTACAACACGCCCTGGCAGCCGGTACACGGGCCCTTCGAAAGCACCCATGGTGATAATAATCCCAACTGGGAGCCGGGGTTGCGGGGCGATCTGGAGGCCCGGCGTCTGGGTAAAATGATGGCTGAGGCCGGCTGGGAGCTGTTCCGGCAACTGGACACGGCCCTGAAAGACACTGTTCCCGTGAAGGTGGCCATGCGCGAGCTGGATGTGCTGAATCTGCGCCCTGAAGATGCCCACGGTCTGCTTTGTGAGCGCGCCCTGGCCGGAGCAGCGCTGGCAGGCGCTGCCGCCGGGGACGAGGTGTTTCCCGTCAGCTATTTGCCGCCCTTCCGCCGGGGCTGGCCCAAATCCGGCAGTGACCATTGCCATGCCGAAAAAAACATCTTGTTCTCCGGGCTTCAGCCAGCGGCCGTGGAACCCTGGCGCTTTCCCCACCGCCTGCTGGTATCGGCGGTGCAGATTGATGATCTGGTGATGGTGGGGCTGCCTTTTGAAGTCACATTCGAAGCGGGGAACCGTATCGCGGCAGCGGTAAAGGATGCTGCAGCACAGGAAAAGACCGCTCGGGATCAGCAGGTTAATCACTGGGTGGTGGCAAGCCACAGCAACGGCTTTTTCGGCTACGCCACCACGCGGGAGGAATACGCGGCCCAGTGGTATGAGGGTGGCCATACTATTTATGGCCCGGGCACTACCGAATTTCTTGCCCTGGAATCGGCCAGGCTGGTGAAAGACCTGTTTGCCCGGCCCGGGCTGGCGGATATGCCGGACCAGTGGACTTTCAGGCTCGCCACCCGACAATTTTTCCCGGAGGCAGTGCCGGCAAGCGGCGAGCGCCGCCAGCTGGCGCCCGCCAGATTTCAGTCCGCCAGAAATAACCGGGGTGCTTTCTGGTCCCTGCGGTACCGGGACGTGAACCCCTCACAGCTTGCGCTTCACGAGCCCCTGTTTCACCTGGAGTATCGTGCTGCTCCGGATCAGCCCTGGAGGATGGCAACGGCTGCCGGTATTCCGGTGAACGACCAGGGATATGATCTTCAGATTCTCCTGAAGGAGCCGGCAGAAAAGGGAATGGCGGTCTACGAACTGCGCTGGTTTAACTCCCGGCCCGGGCCCGGAGAGTACCGGTTTGTGGTGGCATCTCGGGGCGGTCTGGAAACCTGGTACTCCGACAGCTTTACACAAGCCCCCTGAACGTGACATTCCTGAGCAATGTCAAAGGTTTTATGCTGATAGCGGTTAGCGCTTTCCGCTGGTTAGATCGTTTTATTTTTCTGCCATTGCAGCGGTTATCTGTTTGCTAAACTGCTCCTGTGACAGTGGCTTTTACAGCCTACGAATCTCAATGACAGATAATGAGGCAGTGTTGATATGGCAGTACAAATAGCACCTCAGGAACAGGCTATTCTGGAGAACGTCGAAATACCTCCGCGTCCCAAAGCCCTGATGACGGTGAACGAGGAATGCAAAAAGGATGAACCCAGTTTTGCCAATATCGCCCACGCCATTGCCGAGGATGTCAGCATTTCTGCTGCCGTTCTGAAAGTTGTCAATTCACCGGCCTTTCGTCGGCCTAACCCCATCAGTTCCATTGATCAGGCCCTGAATATGCTGGGTCTGAAGCGGGTGCTGTCTATTGTCAATGCAGTCTCGGTGCGCAGCGCCATTCAGACCAGCGTGGACCTGGAATCATTCTGGGAATACTGTTCTGCCGTGGCCCACGCCGCTGTACTGGTGTGCAAGCAGCTGAAGCTGCAGGCGCTGGCTGACGATGCCTACACGCTGGGGCTGTTCCATGCTGCCGGGGTTCCGCTGCTGATCAACCATTTCGATGATTACGGTGACTTTTTTACTTCGGTTGCCCACGGCAACTGGAACCAGATTATTAACCAGGAGCAGGATCGCTATCAGACCACCCATACCACCATTGGTGCACTGATGGCCCAGGACTGGAATTTGCCTGAGACCATCGTGGATGCCATTTTCAATGTGCATTACGTGGATGGCATTTTTACCAGCGGTGAGCTGAATGAGGAAACCCTGAAGCTGCTGGCAGTGCTCAAGCTTTCCCGTCATCTTGCCCATCTTTATCAGTTTCCTGACAGTGCCGACGAGGAGTGGGAAGATGTGGGTGCCCAGGTGATGGAGTATCTGGATATCGATGAGGGTGTGCTCACTGACATTACCTCGGACGTGCTCGCGGCCCTGTGCGAGGATATGAATTCCTGACAGTTGCTGTCCTGAGCCCGGGCTTTCTGAGCCCTCTCCCCACCGGCCGGCGCCTGCAGCAGCAAGCGCCGGTTTTGTTTCCGGAACCGGATAACGGTTTCCTCCCTGTCTTCAGCCTCCCGCTGTACTTTGGCATTTCTTCGATTAGAATGATCACCAGCTAGCCCATTGTTCTATTTGAAAAAATTGGAAAAACTGAAAAAAGGTCTCCATGACAGACAATTTTGATTTCGAGAAGCTTGCCCTCAAGGAATTCTCCGAGAAGGCGTACCTGGATTATTCCATGTACGTTATTCTGGACCGGGCGCTCCCCAATATCGGCGACGGCCTGAAACCGGTGCAGCGGCGTATTATCTACGCCATGTCAGAGCTGGGGCTGAAAGCCCAGTCCAAATACAAGAAATCCGCCCGTACAGTGGGGGATGTGCTGGGTAAATTCCACCCCCACGGTGACAGCGCCTGTTACGAAGCCATGGTGCTGATGGCCCAGCCGTTTTCCTACCGTTATCCGCTGGTGGATGGCCAGGGTAACTGGGGCTCCCCGGACGACCCCAAATCCTTTGCCGCCATGCGCTATACCGAGTCCCGACTGGCGGCCTATGCAGAAGTGCTGCTGCAGGAGGTATCCCAGGGTACGGTGGACTGGGTACCCAACTTTGACGGTACGCTGAAAGAACCCGCGATTCTGCCTGCGCGTCTGCCCAACGTGTTGCTGAATGGTGCCATGGGCATTGCCGTGGGCATGTCCACGGATATTCCACCCCATAACCTGCGGGAAGTGGGTAATGCCTGCATCCGGTTACTCCAGGATCCCGGCTGTTCCGTGGATGACCTTTGTGAAGATATCCAGGGTCCGGATTTTCCTACCGATGCGGAGATCATTACCCCCCGCAATGACATCATCAAAATGTACGTGACCGGGAAAGGCTCCCTGCGCATGCGGGCGGTTTACACCCGCGACGGCAACGACATTATTGTGACCGGCCTGCCCCATCAGGTGTCCGGTAACAAGGTGCTGGAGCAGATCGCCCAGCAGATGAATGCCAAGAAGCTGCCCATGGTGGCAGACCTGCGGGACGAATCGGATCACGAGAATCCCACCCGCCTGGTGATTGTGCCCCGTTCCAACCGGGTGGATGCGGAGGCCCTGATGGGCCATCTGTTCGCCACCACGGATCTGGAACGTACCTATCGCGTCAATATGAATGTGATTGGCAACAACGGCCGTCCCGGGGTGAGAGGGCTGTACGACATGCTGAGCGAGTGGCTGGAATACCGCGTCAGCACCGTCACCCGCCGTTTGCAGCATCGCCTGGACAAGGTGCTGGACCGCCTGCATATTCTGGAAGGTTACCTCACCGCCTATCTCAATATTGACGAGGTCATTCACATTATCCGCACCGAGGATGACCCCAAAGCCAAGCTCATGGAGCGCTTTGGCCTGACGGATATTCAGGCAGAAGCCGTGCTCAACCTCAAACTGCGCAATCTGGCCAAGCTGGAGGAAATGAAAATCCGCGGCGAGCAGGAAGAGCTGGAAAAGGAGCGTGAAAGCCTGCAGAAAACCCTGGGGTCCTCCGCACGCCTGAAGAAACTGATCGTCAAGGAAATCAAGGAAGATATCGAAAAATACGGCGATGATCGGCGTTCTCCCATCATTCAGCGGGAAGAGGCCCAGGCCATTGATGCCTCAGAGCTGGTGTCGTCGGACCCGGTCACCGTGGTGTTGTCTGCCAAGGGCTGGGCCCGTGCCGCCAAGGGCCATGAGGTAGAGGCCGACAAGCTGAGCTACAAGGCGGGCGACAAATACAAGGCATCGGCGCTGGGGCGCAGCAACCAGCCGGTGATCTTTATCGACAGTACCGGCCGCAGCTATTCATTGCCTGCCCATACGCTGCCTTCGGCCCGTGGCCAGGGCGAGCCCCTCTCCGGCCGCCTGTCGCCGCCTTCCGGCGCCACCTTTGACGGGGTGCTGATGGGCGCGGAAAAAGACAAGTTCCTGATTGCCTCTGACGCCGGCTACGGTTTCGTGATGGAGCTGGGCAGTGCATTTACCAAAAACAAGAATGGCAAGGCGCTGATCAAGCTGCCGAAGAACGCCCGCGTCATACAGCCCAAGCCCATCCGGGATCTGGACAGCGAGTATCTGGCGGCGGTCAGCAATGAAGGCCGCATGCTGGTGTTTCCTCTCACCGAGCTGCCGGAGTTGGCCCGGGGTAAAGGCAACAAGATTATCAGTATTCCCTCGGCCCGTGCCGCGGAGCGGGAAGAATTTGTAGTGGATGTGGTGAGCCTGTCCGAGGACGACAGCCTGGTGGTATACGCCGGCAAGCGCCACCTCAACATGAAGTTCTCCGACATGGAGCACTATATCGGCGAACGGGGGCGACGCGGTAACAAGCTGCCACGGGGGTTCCAGAAAGTGGATCGCCTTGAGGTATTGCGCAAGGAAAAATAGTCGGCCATTGGCGGCGCAGCGGGAAAGGGGGCTATGCCCCCTTTTTTGTGTCTATACTGATACTATTTGCCCGCTGCAAGTAAGAAGGTTTTCTCTTGAGTAATACCAAAATCCTACTGGTGGATGATGACAATGATCACATCCAGCTGGTTCAGTACCTGCTGAAAGGCCGTTATGATCTGACCGTCTGTAAAAACGGTGAAGAGGCCCTGGCTCAGTTCCGGCACCAGATTCCTGACCTGGTCCTGCTGGATGTCAACATGCCCGGCATCGATGGATATGAAGTGTGCCGTGCCATCAAGGAAGAGGATTACGAGGATGACGTGGCGGTCATTTTTGTGTCCGGAAACGATTCCATTGAGGAGCGCACCAGAGGTTATGAGGCCGGAGGCGATGACTATATCGTCAAGCCATTTCAGGTAGGGGAATTCCGCAAGAAGATTGATGCCACCGCCCGTTTCAAGCAGTCCAAGAAAACCCTGGAGGCAGAACAGGAACGGGCCCGCTCGGTGGCTTTCGAATCCATGAAAGAAGCCTCCCAGTACGGCCAGGTGCTGCAGTTTATCAAGGACTCCTTCCATCGGGATTCTGTGGAGGAGCTGGTGGAGTCGCTGTTCACCATCCTCGGGCAGCTTTCCCTGGAGGCCTGCCTGCAGGTGCGCCTGCCGGATCAGGAGTTCAGTACCCGCGCCTTTCATCAGCCCTGCAGCCCCATGGAAATTGACCTGTTCAGAGAGCTTCAGTCCAAGGGCAGGCTGTTCATGTTCGGAGAGCGGCTGGCTGTGAACGAGCAGCATGTATCGTTGCTGATCAAGAACCTGCCCAAGGGGGACGAGCAGCAGGTTGCACGGCTGAAGGATATTCTGACGCTGGTGGTGGAAGGGTTTGACGCGCGTCTTATGGATCTGCAGCGAAAGCTTGCCATCCAGACGGTGCTCGAGCGTCTGGACAGTACCATTGGCATGGTGGAAGAGCAGTTCAAGGAGTATACCCGCCGCAATGTGGCCGTTATGGACGACCTGATCCTCAGCATGAACGAGTCCCTGCACGTGCTGGGGCTGTCGGAAGAGCAGGAGACTTATTATTACGGCCTGGTTCAGAGGGCCATGATGCGGCTGGTGGAAAACTGCGATTACGGTCAGGGTATAACGGGCGAGATGGCCACGATGAAAGAGTCCATCAAGCCCCTGATCGACTAGGCTCCGGCGTTTTTCAGGATTTCGACGTATTCCTGCTGGTTTTCGTGGCGGCTGATCATGTCGATAAAACGCTCGCCCTCGCTGTTCACCGGGTTCAGCTCCCTGCCGGCTTCCCGGTAGTATTCCAGAAACCGCTCAAACTCGTGGGCCGGCAACCCCCGGTAGGCTTTGGTCAGAATATGAAAATCGGCGTTTTCCTCGCTTTCATAGGGCTGGTATTCCAGAAACGCCCTGACCTTGGCTTCGTCCAGGGTTTCCCCGATGACTTTCTGTTTGTCTTTCTTCAGCATGCTACAAACCTAACTGGATTAGATGTTGGTCTTGGTTGGAACGGATGATACCAAACTCCGTTCCCAAAAAACCATTAAGGCGCGCTATTTGTTGCCCAGCATTACCGCCATCCAGCGGGTTTCCTGGTTGTTTTCCAGAGCGATTTTCAGAATCATGGTTAACGGAATCGACAACAGCATGCCCACCGGCCCCAGCACCCAGCCCCAGAATACCAGGGATATGAACACCACCAGTGTGGACAGCCCGAGGCCCTGGCCCAGAAAGCGGGGTTCAACCACATTGCCCATCACAATATTGACCGCCAGATAACCGGCGGCGGTAAGAGCCGCGGTGCCCGGACCGATTTGTATCAGGGCCAGCAGAACCGCAGGGAAAGCGGCGATAATGGAGCCGATATTGGGAACGTAGTTCAGCATGAACGCCAGCAGGCCCCAGAGAATGGGGTAGTCCACCCCCAGAATCAGTAACCAGAGCGTCACCAGCAGCCCGGTGGCCAGACTCACCCAGGATTTGATAATCAGGTACTGTTTTACAGAGCTGTTGAAGTGTTTGAAAGACATCACCGATGCATGATTGGGATCATTCATGGCGCGCTTTAGCTTGTCCGGAAAGCTGGAAGCCTCGAACAGAATAAAGAGTACCGTGAGCAGGATAAGAAAAGAATCCGTCAGCACACCGCCCAGACCGGTCAGCACATTCTTCACCATGCTCATGGCTGCGCCGGGGTTGATCTGCTCTTTCAGAACGGCCACCGGGGCCTCAATGCCGCGGGCTTCCAGCCAGGTCAGCAGCGCGTTTTTTTCGTCCCGGAGTTTTGCCTGATACTCTGGCAGCTGCAGCATGAAATCGCTGACGGACGCCCCCACCAGCGCTGACACTATCACCATAACCAGCACAAAAACGGTCAGTACAATAGTAACTGCCACCACTGTAGGCACCCGGCGTGCCTGGAGCCAGAACAGGGGGGGAGCGCACAGAATGCCGATAAAAGCCGATAACAGAAAGGGCACCAGCACGTCAGCGGACGCCTTCATGCCTGCCACAATCACGATAAAGCAGGCGGCACCGAGTAAAAACCGCAGTGGAGGGCTGAGGGTTGTCTGCATGTCGTGTTCCTTTGATGAGAATCCTGACCCCGCCGCGGCGTCTCCGCCGTCAGCCGGTCAGGCTGAGTCGTCCTGACCGGTCTCGTCAGTTGCCTTGCTGGCGGGGGGTGTTTGTTTCGCTTCGGTTTTGGTTTCGGGCTTGGCGATAACCCGGGGCGCACAATACTGCTTGTTGCTTTCAAGCTTATTAATGCGAATCATGGATTTTACCATGTCCACGTAACGGGCGCCTTTTTCCGAATAACTTTCCAGGCCCTCTGCCAGGTAGCAGCCACTCAGGGATTCATTACTCGCCCTTTGCCGGGTCCGCAGCTGACGCACTTTGCTGTAGGCGCGGTGACTGTTGAGGTTGTGCATGTAGCTGCGAATGGCATTCCGGGCCGTTTTGAAGGTGCGTACCTCGTGGCTGGCATCGGCCGCACGGGCCTGGGGCACCATGCCGCAGCCCTCGGTAAAACACCACTGGCCGAACAGGTTGTTACCCTTGCGGGCAAATCGTGAGGTGCCCCAGGCGGATTCTATGGCCGCCTGAGCGAGTACCAGGGACACCGGAATCTCGTCGATACGCTTTTTCAGCTTTTCGGCCAGGTTGTCACTGTCTTCCGGCAGCCCGTAGTCATCGGCCAGTTTTTTCAGCTTTGATTCAGACAGGGTGTCCAGCGATGCCCGCAGCTGCGCCAGTCGCTGGTTTTCTTCCTCTGCAAGAGGGCGCAGGTATTCAAAAAACGCCTGCTTCTTTTCTTTCACATTATCGTAGGCTGCAAAATCCGGTAACTGGGTGCGGGTAAAAGACGATGTGCCGCTGGAGCTGGTAAGCTGACCTACGATGTAATGATGAATGATCAAAAAACCAACAATTATCGCCAGCGCGATCAACAGACTGCGGGTGGAATGCTGCATGGGAAATGATGTCTCCTGCTGTCCTGTTCCGGGTTTGCGGGCCGGTACCGGGGCGTATGTTTTCTGGCGCCGGCCCGGCCATAGTATAGCTGTTTGCCGGGGTATTCCAGAGGATGGGAATTTCCCTGTGCCGATGCAATGCCTGACTAAAGTTTTTCGAGGAGCCGCCGATCTTTTTTTGTAACGCAGTGACATTCATTATCGACTGAAAGTGGTGGTTCGCCATGAAACTGACAGAACTCTTCAGAATTCCGCGCAAACCGACAGAAGCCGGCGTGGTTATCCGGGAAAAGGATTACCTGCGCATGTTCCAGCTAATGCGGGGTCATGCACTGTTGCAGTTGCGTCTGGCGGGGGATTCCCACAGGTATCAGACGGTATTGCTGGAAGTGAATGCGGACGAGGGGTATCTGCTGATTGATCAGCCTTTTCCCCATGACGGAGTGCTGAGTGGTGCCTTTGAACAGGCTGTGGTCCTGGAATATGACCATGACGGGTTCACTACCCGCATCCGCACCGTGGTTAGCGGCCGGGTTGATGAGGATGATGACACCTATTTCCGGCTTGCCTGGCCGGACACAGTGGAGGAAGCCCAGCGTCGTGACCAGTTCCGTCTTGATGTGACCCGTTCCTGGAACCGGGAAATTGACGTCAGCGGTATTGATAACCAGAGAGTGTCTGCGGTCATGGACCTGTCCGCCACCGGTATGCGAATTGCTCTGGAGGGCAATCAGGTGGACAGCATCTATGCCGGACGCTATCTGGAAAATGTGGTGCTGACGCTGAAGGGCTGTGCTCCCATACAGTGTCATCTGGATATTACCCACTGCCATTACGTGCCCGATGCCGAGCTGGGCAGTATCCAGACAACGGTGGCCGGTGGCCGCCTGGAAGGCATTTCCGAGCGGGACCGGGAAAACCTCCAGCGCTTTATCCATTCCGCCCAGCGCCAGCAGTTACGCAAGCAGGCCGAGATCAGCCAGAGTGCCCGGGGGCTGGTGGCTGCCTGACGCAGGCTTTGGTTGTTACCACCGGATTGCCGTGTAAAATAGGCTCCCTTGATCAATCCCCAGGGGGCAGTAGTGCGCGAAATCATCCTTATCAACATTTCCGGCAGTGACAAACCCGGTGTTACCAGCACCGTCACTGATATTCTGTCGCGCTATCAGGTCAACGTGCTCGACATTGGCCAGTCGGTGATACACGACACGCTGTCCCTGGGTATGGTGGTGGAAATGCCCGACGCCGTGGATGCGTCGCCGATTCTGAAAGACCTGTTATTCAGCTGCCACGAAATGAATATGACGGCCCGTTTCACCCCCATCGACGAGCAGGATTACGAGACATGGGTGGAGCATCAGGGCAAGGACCGTTATATCGTGACCCTGCTTGCCCGTATCATCAGTGCACGGCAGATCGCCGCCATCACCCGTATCGTGGCCAGCAATGGTCTGAATATCGATAACATCAATCGCCTGTCGGGGCGTATTTCCCTGGGAGAAAGCAGCGCCAACCAGAAAGCCTGTGTGGAATTTTCAGTGCGTGGCGTGCCCAGGGATATTGCGGGTATGCGAGCCCAGTTTCTGCAGGTGGCCAACGAGCTGGGAGTGGATATTGCATTTCAGAAGGATACCGCTTACCGGCGTAATCGCCGGCTGGTGGCCTTTGATATGGATTCCACACTGATCGAAGCCGAAGTGATCGACGAGCTGGCCAAGCGCGCAGGTGTAGGAGAGGAGGTGGCTGCCATTACCGAATCGGCCATGCGCGGCGAAATTGATTTCACGGAAAGTTTCAAACGCCGGGTGGCGCTGCTCAAGGGGCTTGACGAGTCCGTGCTGGAGGATATTGCCGATAACCTGCCCATCACCGAAGGTGCCGAGCAGTTGATTAATGCGCTGCGGGCCCTGGGTTACAAAACCGCGATCCTTTCCGGGGGGTTCACTTACTTTGGTAAATACCTGCAGAAACGCCTGGGCATCGATTATGTTCATGCCAACGAGCTGGCGATTCAAAACGGCAAGGTTACCGGTGAAGTGGTGGGCCGGGTTGTGGATGGTCAACGCAAGGCGGAGCTGCTGAAGGAGATCGCAGCCATTGAGCGGCTGAACCTGGACCAGGTGATTGCGGTGGGAGATGGCGCCAATGACCTGCCTATGCTGGGCATAGCCGGGCTCGGGATTGCGTTTCGTGCCAAACCGGTGGTGAAGGAAAGCGCCGAGCAGTCTATCAGCAACCTGGGGCTGGACGGCATCCTGTATCTGCTGGGGGTTCGGGATCGTGACAGCGAAGAGCTGCTGACTAGCAAGGGGCGCTGATCAAACCGGGCTTTATTCGTCGTTGGAGAAGTCGTAACTCATGTCTTCGGTGGGTTCCTGCAGATAGTACCCCTGAATGTAGTTAACGCCGATCTGCCACAGGGATGACAGCACGCTGGCGCTTTCTACAAAGGGCGCGATCGTCAGCTTGCCCTGGGCGTGGGCGGTTTCCACAACTTCCTTGAAATGCTCCCGGCTTTCCTCGCTGTCCAGCTCCTTGATAAAGGATCCGTCCAGTTTCAGGTATTCCACGTTCAGATGCTTCAGGTTATTGAAGGGGTTCAGGGAGCAGCCAAACCGGGAAATGGCCGCTTTGGCGTGGAGCTGGTTCAGCCCCTTGGTGAACTCCTTGGCCTGCTTCAGGTAGGTGGTGGCATCGTTTTCCGTGAACTGGAAAATCAGGGCGTCACCGGGCATGCGTGCCGCTTTCAGCGCCACACTCAGCCAGGGCAGCAGGGTCTGATCCCGCAGTGATTCGCCGGTGATGTTCACCATCAGGCGTGTTTCATGCCCCAGAGCACGGTGCTGGGATAACATCTTGATGGATTGCAGAATCACCCAGCGATCAATTTTTTCGCACAGGTCCTTGTGGGACGCAATATCCAGAAACTCATTGGGTGAAATGGCCTCACCGTCCTCGTTCACCATCCGCAACAGCACTTCGTAAAGCTCGCCGCTGTTACCCCGCAGATCAATGACCGGCTGGAACAGGACTTTAAAGAGCCCCTTGTCGATGGCTTCCTGGAGCAGCTCGCCGGTATCGGCATCCTCTCCGGAACGGATCTTGGAGGGGTCAAAGGTGCGCACACCGTTGCCGAGAGGATTATCTTCGCGCACCAGCTCGCTGGCCTGGTGTGCCCTGGTAATAATCACCTGAGGATCGCTGGCGGCCTCACTGACAATGGTAACGCCGATACTGGCCGTTGCCTGTACGGTGCGGTCGTTGACCTCCGACAGGTGATCCTCGATTTTTGCCCGCAGACTTTCCGCCAGCTCGGCGCCCTTGTCCAGGCCCATGTCCTTGATCAGTACGGTGAAGATGTCATCGCCGAAACGGGCCAGTTCGGCGCCCTGGAAGCTGTCGCGCAGGATACTGGCCACATCACTCAGCACGATATCCGCGCCACCGATACCCACATCGGACTGGATGGCCGCGAAGTTGTCGATCTGGACATAAATCAGGCAGGCAATTTTGCCTTCCTTGACAGCCCACTGAATGGCATCATCCAGCAGCTGGGTAAAGTACTGCCGGTTGTAAAGGCCGGTGAGCAGGTCCTGGCTACTGATTTCCTTGAGCTTTTCCTGCAGCTCGGCATCCGCCTGGTTGGTACGGATCAGAATCTGTGTGCAGGGTTCGCCATCGTAGGTGGCGGAGCTGAAAATCATGCGGCACTGGATTTCGCTGCCGTCAGTACAGATGCCATGACACAGAAACTCGTTATTGTCAGAATCGCCGCTGGTGTATTGCTTGAGGAAGCTTTTGAAATCTTCATGATCCTGGGGCGATACCATGTCCAGTATGGGCATGCCTTCCAAATCATCCACATCGTCATAGCCGAACAATTCCAGGTAGGCTTCGTTGGCGTAGGTGTGCATGCCGTCGATCACATAGGTTATGGCATCGCGGGAGTTGTCCAGCAGCGTGGCGCAGCGTTTTTCCGCTTCCTTGAAGTTGAGCTCGGCAGTGCGCCGTTTGCGGCGTTCTTCCAGGTTGTTCAGTTCCCGGCGAATCACCTGCAGAATCCACTCTTCCTGATTGGCAGGCACCACTGCTTTGAAGCCCTCCCGCAGGCCCTCCACGATTTCATCGGGATCCAGCTCGTCAATCAGCAGAATGGCGGGAATGTCTTTCTGTAGTTTCTGAACCTGTAAAAGGCACTGGCCGGCGAACAGGTCTTCAGCCTCCGGGCGGAGGATCATCAGGTCCCAGCTGCTTTTTTCCAGGGCTTCAGTGAGCGATTCGTCGTCTTCCAGCAATTCCGCACGGGTTGCCCGCCCGGAATTACGGATGCGGTTCAGTAGCTGTTCCGCATCATCCCGGGACTCGTGAAGCATTAATAATCGAAGAGTGTCGTTCGCTGCCATTCCAGTCTTTAAATCTAGTGTGTTTTCCGTTTCATTATAAGTAAACCTAAGGGAATTAAAATGCTGTATGTCGATTGTCTTAGGTCAGGTGTTACAGGCTGGACCAGATGGAGTCAAAATCATCATCGTCCTTATTCGTTTTTTGCGGTTGTGTTGCCGTGTTCGCCGGTGTTTTTTGCGGTGCGGTTGGTGTGAGTGGTTTGTACTGGAACTGATTAAAGCTGGCAGTTGAGGATACCTGTTTCACCAGCTGCGCTTTAATAATATGGCCATTCTGGTTTACGTTGACCTTGTACCCCACATGAAAAGCAATGTTGGGGGTTATCAGGGTGGCAGGCTGGCCAATGGCCCTCAGCTCCGGCAATATGAGTGCACGCATGTATTCGGTGACGCCGCCTTTTTTATGAATGGCCTGAGCGCCGCAGGCTTCCGCTTTCGGGGCGAGCAATTCCACCCCCATGCGCGCGCCTTCGTTCTTGAACTGTTTGACCCACCGTATCACCCCGATGCTCCACATGGAGTTCTCGTTTTCCTGAATGCCGATAATCTCGCCGGTTTTTACCAGGGGTGGCACATCCTGCTTCCAGGAAAGGCAGAATCCCCCGGGGCTGGTGTTGACGATGTCGCAATGAAAGCAGGGGTACTTGTTGGCATCTTTCGGCAGATCCTGGCCGGAATAGCGGGCGATTTCTTCCTCGATTGCACTGTGTTTGCTGGTGAGAGCGTCTTTGTCGGCATCCACCTGCAAGCCCCAGACGTCATGGCTTTCGATGGTTTCCCGGCGATGGGTGGGGCCGGATTTCAGAAACCGGTTATCAAATTCCACCCCCATGACTTCCCGCTGGTTGCCTTCCTTGACCATGGTGTTGAAATCCGCCTTGTTGGACACATAGTAATGGGTCGAACTCAGGCCGATACAGATATTGAGCTGGCCGGATTCCTCGATACGGGTAAAGGCCCGCTCGGTGAGCACTCCCCAGGCCTGGATCAGCAGCCGCACCACGTCCTTGCTCAGGTCCTCCGGCATCACAAAATCCGGGATGGGATGGGGCTGATTGGAAGGCAGCTGTAATTGTACTCTGAGGTGGTCGGAAATGGCGGCGGCATCAAAGTAGCAGACGTTGCTGGGGTTGGGTCGTCTCAGCAGGGCGTGGTACACCGGCGGCATGTCGCTGGTGAGGTCAATGGCAAACAGGCCGCTGTGACCGGAATCCCGGGTGAGTTCCGCAAAACGCACCCAGGCTTCGCTGGCTTCAAAAACCTGCTTGATCTGGTTCTGGCGCAACTGGTTGGGCTTAGCTGTGGCCAGCAGCAGAATCCGCTTGTACATATCGTACGGTGTCGACGGTGGTCCTTTGGTTTCCTGATCGTTTTCCTCAACGGTGAGCACCCCGAAACGGTCTGAAATCACGAACAGCAGGTGCAGTTCCCGCCAGAAGTTCACCGGAGCGGGGTAGTAAAGCTGCAGGCTTCTGAGCAGTACCTCGGCCTGTTCGGTCATGGCCCGGTGAACGGCTTTGGCGCCCAGGCGCCTGGCTTCTTTGTCGTTCACTTTCAGGCGGGGAAGCAGCTGCACAATGACGGCTTTATAACCAATGGAGAGGTGGTTCTGTAACGCCTGGGCTAAGCTGGCAATCTTGGCTTCTTTCGGGGGCAGCACAACAGCCTTGTTCAGGTAATGCTTGCCGAGGCTTTCGCACACATAGCGTATCGCACCCCGCATGATTTCCAGCATCTGGAAGCGGGTGTCCGAGTCCACTTTAAACCGGTTGAGCTCCTGAATGGCGGCGTACAGTTGCTTGGCGCATTCACCGATATTCATGCGCGGCAAACCATCAACCCACTCTTCAACCTTCTTGGGCTGGGGCAGCGCGAATGAAAGCATCTCCAGGTCTTGTGGAGGAATTTTCAAGCGTAATTGATCCGCCTGATTCGACATCTGGTTCCGGTACTCCAAATACTGTGCCTATTCTAGACAGTATAGGCAACAAATATGGTGAAGGTGAGATCCGTAAGAAAATATCTGTGTGAATCTGGTAAGTTTATGTAAATCATGGATTAATCGGTGTCTTGGCGGGGCGGTCCGGCAGCTCTTTCACCAGTTTTGGTACCAGATATCCCGGCAGAATACCTAACAGATCTTGGTATATTTTTGTGCTTTGCGGTTCGGGAATGTCGAAGTGTGCGGCACCCGCAACCGGGTCCATCAGGTGCAGGTAGTAGGGCATGATGCCCATGCTGAAAAGCTTATCTGAAAGGGCTGCCAGCACCTGCGCATCGTCGTTCACGCCCCGGAGCAATACGCTCTGGTTAAGCAGGGTCACCTGCCGCTCCCGAAGCAGTGTCATGGCAGTGGCGAAATCGGCGCACAGTTCGTTGGGGTGGTTGCTGTGTACCACCATCAGCCACTGGAAACGGGTGTCTTCCACCAGTTTCAGGAGCGCCTCATCGATCCTCTGGGGTATCACCACGGGAAAGCGGCTGTGTATGCGCAGACGCTGCAGGTGTGGTATGTCGCTTAACGCATCCACCAGTTCGGCAAACCGGCTGTTGCTGATGGCCAGGGGGTCACCGCCGCTGAAAATCACTTCGTTAACCTCGGGCTGTCGGGCCAGATACCCGGTGATATCGTGGATCTGGGCGCGGCTGATGCGGTGGTCGTTGTAGGGAAAATGGCGCCGGAAACAATAGCGGCAATTGATGGCGCAGGCGCTGCTGGTGGTCAGCAATACCCGGGACCGGTATTTGTGGATCAGGCCTGGCACCGGCGTGAAGCGGGTTTCCTCCAGAGGGTCCCGGTTGTAGCCCGGCGCTTCCAGCAGCTCGCGGCTCTGGGGCAGCACCTGCAGCAGCAGGGGGTCCACGGGATTGCCCGGCTCCATTTTGCGCACAAAGGCTCTGGGAACCCGCAATGGAAACTCACCGTGGGCCTTTAGTTGTGCCGGCAGGTCGCCGGGTTCCAGGCCAAGGGCGGTCAGCAGCTCCTGTACGCTGGAAAATCCCCGGGCCAGCTGAATTTGCCAATCTTCGGTGTGCCAAGTGGGGGCGGTTCGGGTTATCATGTGGGCCGTTTCAAGCCAGTCGTTAACAGTTGAATTTTACGGGAAGGTTTCATGGCATCGTATTCTACCAATGAATTTCGTTCAGGTCTCAAGGTGATGTTGGACGGAGACCCCTGTTCCATTATTGAAAACGAATTTGTGAAGCCGGGTAAGGGTCAGGCCTTTAACCGGGTGAGGCTGCGGAATCTGAACAGCGGCAAGGTATGGGAGCGTACCTTCAAGTCCGGCGAATCCCTGGAAGCGGCGGATGTGATGGAGACCAATATGCAGTATCTCTACGCCGACGGCGAGTTCTGGCATTTTATGGATCCGGATACTTTTGAACAGAAGGCTGCTGATGAAAAGGCGGTGGGTGATGCTGTCAAGTGGCTGAAGGAAGAGGATATCTGCACGGTGACGCTGTATAACGGAGAGCCGCTGATCGTGGCGCCGCCGAACTTTGTGGAGCTTGAGGTGACGGAGACGGATCCCGGGCTGAAGGGGGATACGGCTACCGGTGGTGCCAAGCCGGCAACCCTGAGCACGGGGGCGGTGGTGAAGGTGCCACTGTTTGTGAATATCGGGGATGTGCTGAAGATTGATACCCGCACCGGGGAGTATGTGAGTCGGGTGTGAATTTGCCTGGCTCCGGTGGCTCGGGCAGTGGAGACAGTTACTGTGCGGCAGTGGCAGGTGCGGGCCAGTCTCTGCCACTGCTTCGTTATTGATGATCGTACGCCCTTGTGCAAAGCCTGCGGGGAAGTTCAAGGATAGGCAAGCGGCGTACGTAAAGGTTACCAGCCGTTTCTGAGATTGTTCATATTCTTTCTATGCATTCATCTTATTTGCCCTCAGCTTCTGTTGAAACTTTGCGCCAGCGGGCGCGGATGCTGGCCTGTATCCGTGAATATTTTGCCGGTGAGGGCGTGCTGGAGGTGGAGACTCCGCTCTTGTGCTCTTCCACGGCCATGGATCCCCATTTGCAGAGTTTTTCGGTGGAAGCCATGGGGGCCCCGCAATTTTTGCAGACGTCGCCGGAATTCCCCATGAAGCGTTTGCTGGCGGCGGGTTCCGGATCGATTTACCAGGTGTGCAAGGCTTTCCGTGCGGATGAATGCGGGGGGCGCCATAATCCGGAATTTTCTCTGCTGGAGTGGTATCGGGTGGGCTGGTCTGCGGAGCGGTTGCAGCAGGAGGTGTTGTCGCTGGTGCAGCGGGTGGCGGGTTTGTTCGGGGTGGAGTGGCCGGTGCACGCTACCCTGAGTTACCGGGAGTTGTTTCGTCGCCGGCTGGGTCTGGACCCCATGACGGCCAGCGAGGATGAACTGGCGGCGGTGGCGGTGAGGCATCTGGGGAGCGATTTGCCGGTTCTGGATCGCCCGGGGTGGCTGGATTTGCTGATGTCGCAGGTGATTGAGCCGCGGCTGCCGGTGGGTTTGCAGATGGTGGTTGGGTTTCCGGCGGAGCAGGCGGCATTGGCGCGTCGGGTGCGGGATGCGGATGGTTTTGAGGTGTGTGAACGGTTTGAGTTGTATGTGAATGGCATGGAGCTGGCGAACGGTTATGGGGAGCTGACCGATGCTGACGAGCAGCGCTTGAGGTTTGAGGCGGATAATCGCGTTCGTGCCGCGTCCGGCTTGCCGGTGTTGCCGGTTCCGGAGCCGTTGTTGCAGGCGCTGGAGTCCGGTCTGCCGGACTGTGCGGGGGTGGCCCTGGGGCTGGACCGGTTGTTAATGGCGGCACTGGGAAAAACGAGCATCAGTGAGGTGCTGAGTTTTGATTTTACCCGTGCCTGACCAGGCCCCGAGGGGGTTGGTCAGCTCAGGTTGATAAAGGTGTCGCGGTAATGGGCCAGTTCCGCAATGGAGTCTTTGATATCGTCCATGGCCAGGTGGGTGGCGTTCTTTTTGAAGCCGTCCAGTGCCCCGGGTTTCCAGCGGCGTGCCAGTTCCTTGAGCGTGCTGACATCCAGATTGCGGTAGTGAAAGTAGTCTTCCAGTCTGGGCATGTAGCGGTACAGAAAGCGGCGGTCCTGGCAGATGCTGTTGCCGCACATGGGAGAGGCGTTCTTGTCCACGTGTTCCATCAGAAAATCGATGGTTAATTGCTCGGCTTCGGCTTCGCTGATTTTGCTTTCCCGCACCCGTTGGGTCAGGCCTGACTGGCCGTGCTGGCGGGTGCACCATTCGTCCATGCCGTTGAGAATGTCGTCGGACTGGTGAATAGCGAGGGTGGGACCTTCTGCAATGAGGTTGAGGTGGGGGTCGGTGATCAGTGTGGCGATTTCGATGATGACGTCTTTGTCCGGATCCAGGCCTGTCATTTCCAGGTCGATCCAAATAAGATTGTTTCTGCGATCGGTCATGATGTCCGCCTTTTTGAAAACGATGCTACTAATAATAAACCAGTACAATGATTTAGACGAATTGAGCCCACTATGGCGAAAAGAAAGCTTACCCGCAAACAGGCCTGGCGCGTAAAGAAGGTACAGGAAGAAAAAGCCCGCCGGGTGGTCCGTCGCGAGGAAGCCGTGGCAGACACTGAACTGGGGCCGGAGATTCTGGGGCGGGTCGTCAGCCATTTCGGCAAGCTGGTGGAAGTAGAGCCGGTGAGCGATCACGCGCCTGTAAGGGCAGATACCCAGGACAATGCCCCGAAGCATGGCGGCAATGAAACTTCGGCGATGCAATGTCATTTTCGTGCCAATCTTGGCAGTATCGTTACCGGTGATCGTGTGGTGTGGCGGCGGGGTAAATCCGGCCTGGGAATGATCGAGGCGGTGTTGCCAAGGTCGTCACTGTTAAGCCGGCCTGATACCCGCGGTGTGCTGAAACCGGTGGCATCCAATATTGATTTTATTGTGCTGGTGATTACACCGGAGCCGGCCCCTTCCAGTTTGCTGATTGATCGCTATCTTGTAGCAGCCGAATTACAGGGTATTGATGTAAAGCTGCTGCTCAATAAAACGGATTTGCTGAATGAATCCAATCAGGCGGGCATCAATGAGCTGCTGCGGATTTATGAGAGTATCGGTTACGACGTGCTGCGGTCCTCGGTCACTGAGAAAGCCGGCCTGACACAGCTCAAATCCCATCTGGATCACCGTATCAGTGCCTTTGTGGGGCAGTCGGGGGTGGGCAAATCATCGCTGGTAAATGCCCTGCTGCCCGGTACCGATGTGAAAGTGGGTGAGATTTCCGAAGGATCAAAGCTGGGTCGTCATACCACCACCAACGCAAGGCTGTTTCATTTTCCATCGGGTGGTGATCTGATTGATTCCCCCGGTATCCGTGAGTTTGGCCTCTGGCACCTGGAAAAAGAGGCTATTATCGATGGTTACCGGGAATTCCGGCCCTACATCGGTTACTGCAAGTTCCGGGATTGCCGGCACCAGCAGGAGCCGGGCTGTGCCCTGCGTGAAGCCCTTGCAAAAGGAGAGATTACGCAGATGCGTTACGATAATTATTTCACGCTGGTCAACAGCGATCTGACTGGCTGAATTACACTCCAACCATTTTCAGAAACGCGACTCCCAGCATCAGTATCAGCATGACAAAGCCGAACAGAAACACCCGCAGGCGATTGGGGACATAGTTGGAGCCAAGATGGATATAGGCGTGTACAAACCGGCTCACGGCATAGGCCCATGCCAGGGAAAGTGAGAATATGGTGACCGCCTCAAGGTGATACAGCATGAAGCACAATGTATAAAAAAGAACCGGTGTCTGAAACTGGTTGTCAATATTGTTGGAGGCTTTCACCACGCTCTCGTTCCAGGCTTTGTTGTCCAGCGCTGACTTTTCAGGATCCTCGTTGCCCGACTTGATTGCTTCTTCCTTGCGCGACGCAAGCACAAAAAACACCAAAACAGTCAAACCTATCTGAGCCAGCATCGGCCAGAAAATCTGGGTTTGATCAATCTGCATGAAAAAACTCCTTGGGTGCGGCTTCAAAAAACGCTAATACTGCGCTTATTGCTGGGAAAAATCAAAATCCAGTTCAGCGCGCGGCGCCTGCACAAAAAAACCCTGAAAATGCCGGACCCCCAGATCCCACAGGCAGGCAAAACTGGCGGCGGTTTCAACGTAGGGCGCGATGACCGGGACATCAGTGCCAGCCAACTCCTTTAACCTCCGGCGTGCAACGGGCTCCCCCTTGACCACCTGCTCTATGATTGGTCGGTCTATTTTCAGATAATCCGGCTGCAACTCCTGGGTTATGGCGATGGAATGATCTGTAGCGCCGGCACGATCCATCACCAGGCCGCAACGGAGGTCCCGTATGCCGGTGATGAGCCTTATTGCAGCCTGTTGTTGCCGGAAGGCGTAGGATTCCGGAATGGAAATCAATAGCCGGTGGCTGGGGTCTGTGGCAGCGTTGCTGATCACCTTGCCGAGCCATGACAGGTAATTCAAGGGGCTGAAGTTTTCGCAGATCAGCTTTATGATGAGTTTGAAGTCTGAAACACCGCCTGCCGCCTGGTCATTGAGTTGTTGCAGCGCGGAGTAGGTCAGCGCCTCATTGAATTCATTCTGAATACCTTTGTTGTCAATATAACTCATGAACTCGGAAGGCATCAGGGGTACGCCGGAGTCATCCCTGATCCTTGCGTAGCCTTCGTACATCGGTTCCCGGCGGTTCATGTTGATGATCGGTTGATACGTAAGATCGATTCTTTGATTTTCCACCGCACTGTCGACATCCCGGTCATAATGTCCACTCGCCAGGCTTTCCTTCCGGGTATTGCATACCACGATGGCTTTACCGGGGGTTGTGGTAGCCGTGAACGCTGCATGTTCCACTTCATTCAGGATTTCATCGATATGACGACTGGTTCTGGAAACCGTGTAGATGCCGGCGCAACAGTCCAGCCGGACAGGTTCTGCTGACGAATTGAACGTAACACTGTTCAGTTTTTCGAGTATGCTCTGCACACGCTGCTGGGTCAGCGCCAGAGAGTGCCCTTTCAACAGCAGTAATACTGTAAGGTCGGAGACGTCCGTCATTAACTCACCGCTTTGCAGATTCTGTCTGATGCTTGCGGTGAGCCGGTTGTTGCTGTGGTCCATTTTTGAAAGACCGATCCTGTGCCTGATGTACTCCAGATTGCGGGTGGTGAGTTGTACCAGAACGGCGGGCTCGGAGTGCAGTTCGCCTGTGGTCAGCACTTCCTGCAATACGCTTATAAAGTGCTGACGATTGCTGATGTTTTTACTCAGGTCTTCCTTGGTTACCTGTTTGATCAGTTGCTGCATGGCGTTGTTGCGTACGATCACGTCACGCACCTTGATAGCCAGCTCGTCTGCTTCGAAAGGCTTGACAATAAAATCGGCAGCACCAGCCTCCAGCGCACGCAGCCGGGTTTCCTCTCTGGCATCAGCAGTCATCATCACCAGCGGAATATGCATGTACTTGGGATCTTGCTTGAAAATCCTGATCAGTTCGTCGCCCCGAAGCCTGGGCATGTTCAAATCCAGCAGTACCAGATTCGGTGCATGTTTTTCCACCATACGAATAACATTGGTGGGATCATTGCAGGAAAAGGTTTCGAAGCCGAAATCCGATAGCATGAAGGAATAGGTGCGCGTCATGATCTCATCGTCATCAACGATGAGTACACTGGCGTAGTTGCTTTTCTGAATCCTCAGGCGCTCAAGCAGTGACTTCAATTCCACCGGGTCCACCGGTTTGGTCAGATAGGCTTCGCCCCCGGCACGCATGGCTTTCAGGCGGGCGTCCAGATCGTTGCGTGCAGACATGAAAATGACTGGGATTTTAAGGCCCAGTGAATCATGAATCTTCTTGACGGCGTCAATCCCGGCAAAACCTCCCTCGGGAAAAACAATATCAATCAGTACGGCTTCCGGCAGGCTTCGGGCAAGGCGCTCCTCCAGCAATGAAATACTGTCAAGCGTGTCTGTTTCGCAGCCCCATTGTTCGCATACCATGGCCATCAGCTGGGCATAATCCGTGTCGTCATCAACAATCAGCAGCTTCATATCAAGGGCGGTGTCACGCTCAACGATCAGCGGCGCATCGTTTTCCAGTCCGGTGTATTCATACAATGTTTCGATCAGGGTGGACAGATGCCGTTTCATGGGAACTGAAGGCAGCGATTTCTGCTGTTTCAGTTCTATCAGCAAATGTTCAACAGTCTTGCACTGGCGCGACAACTCCGTAAAGCCAAAGCTTCCGCCGCTGCCGGCTATGTTGTGAACTCTGGTAATCAAGCGGTCCAGCAGCCTGTCATTCCAGGTGACGTCACACAGCGTGTCCCAGTCGTCGGTGATATGGCGCAGCCGGTCAGGTAACTGGTCTTTGTAGTCACTCTTCAGCGCCTGCAGCTTGTGATGAAACTCTTTATTGTCCGGCATTTTGCTTCTGACCCTGTCTACAGATTGCCACCAGTATAGAATCGAAACACGAAGAAAAAGTTAAAATTCTGCAAAAAACCCGGTAAGTCCAGGTGGTGGCGGTTATTTGCAGGGGGCTGGGGGCCATCCTGTGATCGGGCACGTAGGGTAAGGATTGTCAGATCATTCAAAAAAAGCCGTCTTCGCTGTTGGCTTCATCCTCAGGAGGGGATTTGTCGGGCTGGCGGGAGCGTTCAAACTGGCGGAATATTTCCTGCTCTTTTTCTATGGCAGGCGCCTCATCTTCCACCGTAACGGTAAAGTCTTCCCGGGTTTGCTCGTCTTGATTCCCGGTTTGGTTTTCCGGCAGCTGGACCTCTTCCTGGGTGCCCTGCTGCTGTCGTTTGATCCTGGCAGCCGATTCATCTTTCAGCACCAGTATACTGATTCGGCGGTTTATGGGGTTCAGCGGGTTTTCCTCGTCGAACAGGACGGAAGAGGCCAGACCCACTACCTGGGAAATCTTGTCTTCACTGATACCTGCTTTCTGCAGAGCGCGACGTGCGGCGTTGGCGCGCTCGGCGGAAAGCTCCCAGTTCGAGTAGTTGCGTCGTTCGGTAAACGCCGCTGCATCGGTGTGGCCGGAAATGCTGATGTCGTTGGGTACGTTCGCAATGGTTTTGCCAAGGGCTTGCAGAATTTTCTGCATGTGCGATTTGATTTCATCACTGCCGCTGTCAAACATGGGGCGGGAGTCTTTATCAACAATCTGTATTTGCAGACCATCGTCGGTGATTTCCATAATGATCTGGTCCTTGTATTTTTCCAGCTCGGGATTTTTTTCAATCTTGGCCTGCAGCTGGCGGCGCAGTTCCTGGAATTTGCGATATTCGATCTGCTGGGCCAGGTCTTGCACCGTTTCTTCATCAATTACGTTGCCCTGGGCGATGTTCTCCATTTTCAGGGTCGGGGCTTCTGACTCGCCCTCGCTTTTTTTGAGGCTTCCTTCCAGATCAATCACGTAAGGTGAGCCTTTTTCGCTGAAAGCCGAGGGGTCTGAAAAGTAGCCTGAAATGGCCGCTTTTTCCTGAACGGAAGCGGCTTCCATCAGCCAGAGCACCAGAAAGAAAGCCATCATGGCCACCGCAAAATCCGCGAATGCCACTTTCCAGGCGCCACCGTGGTGTCCGTGAGTGTATTTCTTTACCCGTCTGACGATGATGGGTTTGCTGTCGCTGGAAGGCTCCATCAGCGGCCCCTGAGGTGCTCTTCCAGCTCAATAAATCCCGGACGTACTTCGGAATACAGGGTTTTACGGCCAAACTCCACCGCCAGCTGTGGCGGAATGCCGTTCACATTGGCCAGCAGGGCGGTTTTGATACATTCCAGCGCTTTGATTTTTTCTCTTGCAGAATGCTCCATGGCAATGCTGAGGGGACCCACAAAGCCATAGGCCAGCAGCACACCCAGAAAGGTGCCCACCAGCGCGGCAGCGACGTGGTAGCCCAGCTCTTCAGGGGGGCCTCCCAGGGACTTCATGGTAATGACAATGCCCAGTACCGCCGCCACAATACCGAAGCCCGGCAGAGCGTCCGCTACCCGGCTCAGGCTGGCGGCGGGTTGCTCCAGCTCCTGATAGGTGGTTTCAATATCCTGGTCCATCAGGGTTTCCAGCTCAAACGCCGACAGATTGCCGGTGGTAATAATCCGCATGTAATCGCAAATAAACTCGCGCAGCCTGGTATCCTGAAGAACGCGCGGAAAGCGCATGAAAATCTCACTCTGTTCCGGTTCCTCGATATCTTCCTCCACTGCCATCAGTCCGTTACGGCGGGACTTGTTGAACAGCTCATACAGGAGCGTCAGCAGATCCATAAAGGATTGTTTGCTTTGATGTTTTCCGAGGATAACGGTAAAGCTTTCCCGGAAGGTGGCTTTCACCACCGAAAAGGAATTGGCCACCATAAAGGCGCCAAAGGCGGCACCGCCGATGATCAGCAGCTCAAAGGGCTGCCACAGGGTTAGCAGCTCGCCGTGGGAGAGCACATAGCCACCGAACACGCTGCCAATAACAATCAAAAAACCAAGAATTTTCAGCATTGGGACATGAAACAACGTTGCGACAGTGAATGAGCGGCAATTTTTTTGCCGTCAAATATGAAGTTAAGGACAGCTTTGCGCTTTGCTCAACTCCGGAGGCAGTTATTTGCGCTATGCTTCCTAGATTGATTGGTTATTTCACCGTGTTCTGACGTGCCATGATGGGTTCTGATTAACGAATGTCTGCCGAATTCCGGCCCAAGGGCCTTGAAACCTGGGTGTATGTGCTGGATGAAAATCCCATCCCGGTACTGGCTCATACCGCTGACAAGCTCAGGGCGCTGATCGGTGGCATCGATGACTGGTCACTCCATGATGTGGCCGATATTATCCGTCAGGATCCCATCATGACGGTGTACCTGATTCGCGAAACCCAGCGGGCCTTCAAGGATCGCACCGCTGGCACGCTCACGGATGTCCATCACTGTGTCAGCCTGCTGGGAGAGGATCGCGTGCTGACCCTTGTTGGCCAGTTCCGGGCCATGAAAGGCGACCCCGATGACGCCGACGAGGTGGCCTATCAGTCCGCCATCGTGCAGAGTTTTCATGCGGCTGAGCAATTGCTGGCCTGGAACCTGGTGCGCCGGCAGGGCTCCATGGAAAAGAACTACCTGGCGGCCCAGCTCATGGGGGTGCCAACCTGGTGCCTCTGGTACAACGCCCGCCGGGAAATGCGGACTATCGATACTCTGGAGCGGCAGGAGCGGATTCCCCGGGAACAGGCCGAGCGCGCCGTGCTGGGTTGTACCACCCAGGAGATTGTGCTGGCGCTGGCCAGGCGCTGGCATTTTCCTGATGTGATTCTCGATGCCCTGGATACCGAGCGGCTGCCGTCGCCGGCATTTCTGGCCCGTGTGGCCCGCAGTGCCTACGCTGCCAGGGAGCCGAAGATCCCTAACAAGGATGAACGGGGTTATATTGTGAAAACCCCGTCATTCCTGGTGGCGCTGGCCCACTGGCTGGCCCATGAGGCGGGTATCGACTGGTATTCCCGCCAGACCCGCCGGGTGATCGCCGTTCTGGCGGCCTATCTGGAACAGGATTATCACACCGCGCGGCTTATTGCCCAGGAAGCGGCTCTGAAAGTTTCCCGCCAGTTCACTTTTCCGGCGACAGAAATGCCCGCCGCGCGGCTGCTGTTTCCGCCCCGGCCGCGCCTGCGGCGCCGCCTGAAAACGGAAAACCTGCCTCAGGCCGTGGCGGCTCTGATTGAGGGCAAACCCCTGGATGATTTGCTCCCGGCGCGCCCCGCATCCCGGCAGGAGGCGCCGAAACTCAAGCTGCCCATGCAGGACGAGGAAACCCGGATTCAACTGGGGGCGGATATTACCCGTGTGGTGAGAAAGCCCGGGGCAGCACCCGACATGGCGGCGTCTGCCGGGAAGAAAGCTGCTTCGGAGCAACGGCTGGCGGGCTTTGTGGATGAAGAGAAGCAGCAGCGCTACAAGGATCACCTTGGGCGGCTGCTGAATGAGCCTGGCGCTTTTGCCACCGAGCAGGATGTCCTGCGTGCATCGGCAGAGGTGCTGTTTGATGTGACCCATTTGCGCCGGGTGGCGCTGTTTCTGTTCGATCCCACCCGCAAGGTATTGAACGGGTACTACACCCTGGGGTGTGAAGACTATCCGGAAATCCGCAAAGCCGTGATCAAGCTGAGCCCGCCCAATTTTTTCACCCAGCTCATCCGCAAGCCTCAGGGAGTCTGGGTGCACCCTGAGCGAAAATCAGACATCGCGGCGCTGGTTCCCGGCGTGTTCAAGCAGCTGGTGCAGGTGGATCAGTTTTTTGTTGTGTCGGTGTTCAACAATCGCCGGCCGGTGGCTGTGCTTCACGCAGATCGTGGCGTGAGCAACCCTGACGGACTCTCCGAAAATGAATTCAAGATCACCCGCTCCCTGGCCAATGCCACCAGTAAGTACCTCATAGAGCGCGCCAAATCGGCAGGAAAATCCT
This sequence comes from Ketobacteraceae bacterium, assembly GCA_033722575.1. Taxonomy (GTDB): domain Bacteria; phylum Pseudomonadota; class Gammaproteobacteria; order Pseudomonadales; family Ketobacteraceae. Next base: position 26,693 of record JAWVYU010000017.1, read on the forward strand.
GACATTTTCTTCTCGTTTCAGTACACTCACGGCGAAATTCATCTGTCAGAGTCGCGACTATGACTGAAATCCTGGACTTACCGCTTGTCATTGAACCCGAAGCGCTGGAAGCGCTCCGTGGCCATCCGGATCTGCTGATCCTGGACCTTTCTAATCCGGACAATTACCGCCAGGCCCATGTGCCCGGTGCGGTATTCGTACCCTACCAGCATACGGTTCGCGGAGTGCCGCCTGCCGTGGGCGCGCTGCCCAACGAAGAGCAGCTGACCCAGTTGCTGTCTGGCATTGGCCTTACCAGCAACAAATGGGTAGTGGTTTATGATGATGAAGGCGGTGGCTGGGCCGGTCGCTTTATCTGGCTGCTGGACAGTGTAGGGCACCAGAAGTACAGCTACCTTAATGGCGGCATCCACGCCTGGCTGGGGGCCCGGTTGCCGGTAAGCCAGGAAGTGACGGAACCTGTGCACAGTAACTACCAGGCTTCCGTGACTGCCGCGCCCAGTGTGGATAGGTCCTACCTGATGGCCAATTACCACCGGGACGATCTTGTGGTCTGGGATGCCCGCTCACCGGAAGAGTATCAGGGGATCCGGGGTAATTCCCGGAAAACAGGTCATATACCGGGGGCGGCCAATTACGAATGGGTCCGTGCCATGGATCGCCAGAACCAGCTGAGGATTCGTGATCACGACCAGCTGATCAGTGAGCTGGCGGAACTGGGTATTACCCGGGACAAAGAAGTGATCACCCACTGCCAGACCCACCACCGGTCCGGATTTACTTACCTGCTGGGCAAGGTGCTGGGATTTCATATCAGAGCTTACCCGGGCTCCTGGGCGGAGTGGGGCAACGACCCGGATACGCCGGTTGAAACCTGACCTTTTTTCTGTTTTTTTGATGTATTGAGCGAACATGTATGCCTGGATTCATGAGTAAGGATGGTCTTGCGGTATTGCCGCAGTATATTGTGCCCCAGCACGGGTTATCACGGCTGGTGGGCTGGCTGGCGGAATCCCCCCTGCCTGCGATCAAAACGCCTTTTATCCGAACATTCGCACGGGTTTACGGCGTGAATATGGATGAAGCCCTGAACCCGGATCTGGACAGCTACCGCAATTTCAACGCCTTTTTTACCCGTCCGCTGAAACCCGATGCGCGCCCCATCGCCGATGAGGGTGTGGTGTGCCCTGCGGACGGCGCAGTCAGTCAGGTAGGCGTGATCCGGGAAGACCAGATTTTTCAGGCCAAAGGCCATCACTACAGCCTTACCCAGCTATTGGGCGGCAGCCCCGAGCGGGCAATGCCTTTCCGGGATGGAGCCTTTGCCACTATTTATCTTTCTCCCAGTGATTATCACCGGGTGCACATGCCCTATGGCGGTACTCTCAAGGAAATGGTGTATGTGCCCGGAAAACTTTTTTCGGTCAATACTCGCACGGCCCATAACGTGTCTTCGCTGTTCGCCCGCAATGAACGGGTGGTGTGTATCTTTGAAACAGATCGTGGCCCCATGGCGCTGGTACTGGTGGGTGCCATGATCGTTGCCAGCGTCGAAACCGTCTGGTCTGGACTGGTGGCACCTGCGGGGCGTCGCATCGTCGTGACCCGGTACGAAGACGAGCCCGAAGCAGTTTCTATCGGGCGCGGCGAGGAAATGGGGCGCTTCAGACTGGGGTCCACCGCGATTGTTGTCTGGCCCAAACAGACCGCCACCTGGCGGGACGACCTGCGTGAACTCACCAAGGTAAGAATGGGCGAACAGATCGGTTCGTTTCTCTGAGTATCTGCTTCTCTGCTTTTAGTAAATAATGCGCTTTGGGTGATCCGGGAGACAGGGTTCTTTAAATCCGTTTCCCTTTTCACCGTTGTGTTGTCATCCTTCGGATTACACGTCATGTAAACGGAATGCAGGCGCAACGTTTGCGTTTTGCCTTTTGAAATGTCGATACGCACAGGCTTGCTATGCCGAAAGCTACAAACATAATCACACAAAAGAACACTGCATCGTTAAAAACAAAAACTTAAAAAATTTTCCTCAATTCAATTAAAAAAACGGGACTATCCGCTGCCACTGATAAAATGGCACCTGACAAACCCCGTGACCTTTAAACCCCTTTGTGGTTCGGCTGTTTTTCATTGCTGCGTGGTTAAAAAAAATCAAAGTAACACTTCCAATTTGTGCGAAGCGTTCATATTATTTCCACAGAGCCTGGTTAAACAGGTCATAAATTATGTATTTCAGGTCATGGAAGCCCTGACGTTTCCGTTTTCAGTTCTGATGTCTTGCTCGTCACTTTTGCAGTGTTTTTGACAGGCCGGCATCAGCAGGCAACAAGCCAGGCTGTAAACATTGCCGCTAAAAATAAACATAAAAAAGAATGATAAGTGATGTGGGCGATCAATAACGCGATGGCAGATCTTAATCGCAAGATCATGCCGCCTTCCATTGCGCTGGTGCTGATTAATGCGATCGAGCAGGAAGGCATTAACGTCGATGGTTTACGGGAAAAATATCAACTGACTGACCGGCGTTTGCTGGATACCAGCGAAACCCTGTCGCCGATTGAGGTGCAGTGGTTTGTGCTGGAGGCATTAAAGAACCAGTCTCATGTACCGGTGTCATTCCGGTTTGGCAAGCAACTGAGCGTGAACCTGATGGGAGATCTCGGACAGGTCATGATGTCTGCCCGCACTCTGGCAGAAGCACTGCATGATCTGAGTCAGTACGTCAGGGCTTTCAGTTATCTTATCGGTTACGACATTCAGGAATCCCGTGACCGGTTTGTACTGCTGCCCCAGCTGGGCGCGTATGCCAGTGGTCCGGAGTACAACCTGCGCTTTGCCATGGAAACGGCGCTGACCTCCACTCTATCCATTCTGCGGTTTCTTGCGGGCATCATCATTCACCCTGAATCCGTCAGCTTTACTTTTGAAAAACCCCGGTACGTGGAAAAATACCAGGAGCTTTTCGGCGAAAATATAACGTTTGGCGCCCGGCGCAATGAAGTGGTCTATCGGCAGGAGGATCTCGCCCGGGAGGTAGTGACGGGCAATCCGGTGGTGCACGAGTTATTCAAAAAACGCTGTGAGGAAAAACTCAAAGCCATTGACTCGCGGCAAACTATTGAAACCCTCGCCAAGAACTATCTCAAGGCCAGTGATCGCATTCCCGCCTTTGAAGAGCTTGGCTTTGCGCTGGGTTTGACGCCCAGCTCCTTGCGCAGAAAACTGATGTCGGCCAACACCTCCTATCAGCAACTGGTGGATGAGATCCGGCAGGAGCGGGCCGAGCGCTTGCTGCGTAACCGGCGCATGAGTGTCGAGTATATCGCCATGCAACTGGGGTTTGCCGATGCCTCCAATTTTCGTCGTGCCTTCAAGCGCTGGACTGGCGAAACTCCCTCGGATTACCGCCGCCATTATGGATAGATAAAAGCCGGAATGATAAAAGATATCCTGCTGTGGTCAGCGGGCTATCCTCTGTCGCTGCTGCTCAATAGCCCAATGAATGTGTTCGGCTGCCAGGTCCCCGGCTTCAGGCAACTTTTGCTGCAATGCTTCAATAATGGCTTCTCGGTAGGGCGCATTGCCCAGGCCCACCGCCAGGTTGCGCAACCAGCGCTGGTAGCCAATGCGGCGAATCGCAGAACCTTCGGTATTTTTCAGAAAGGTTTCTTCATCCCACTGAAACAGACTCAGCAAATCGTTCCGCTCCAGGCCATGC
>JAWVYU010000018.1:0-30000 GCA_033722575.1 Ketobacteraceae bacterium
CCGCGATGGCGCCTACCAGCGAAACGGGAATCGCAAGCGTCGGTATCAGCGTGGAACGCCAGTCTGCCAGAAACAGGAAAGTCACCAGCACTACCAGACAGAACGTGATCAGGAGGCTTTCGAGTACATCCCTGACCGATTGGCGCACTGCGTCGGTAGTATCATAAAGAATGGCATAGTCCATATCATCCGGCAGCGTTGACTGTACTGCCGCCAGCTCCTGATAAATCTGATCGGCCACTTCCAGCGCATTGGCGTCCGGTGTCTGGTATACCGCAATATTCGCGGCCGCTTCGCCATTGAGCTTTGATATGGCCGCATAACTCTGGGAACCCAGTTGCACCGTGGCAATGTCTTTCAGGCGAATGAATGAACCATCCAGATTGGCACGAACGATAATATTGTTAAATTCCTCCACGGTCGCCAGACGCCCGCGCGCCTGAATGGAGTACTGAAACTGGGGGTCGCCATCGAAAGGCGGTGCGCCCAGAGAACCGGAAGCTGCCTGCACGTTCTGGGCCTGTATGGCAGCCGCCACATCCTGGGACGTAAGATTGAAACCAGCCAGCTTTTCAGGGTCCACCCAGACCCTCATGCCATAATCCCTGGCACCAAACTGGGCAACGCGACCCACACCATTTATCCGTGCAATACGGTCTTCAAGGTATAAAGAGGCATAGTTGCTTAAATACAGGCTGTCGTGGCTGCCATTTGGCGATACCAGGCTGATCACAAGTAACATGCCTGAAGATTGTTTGCGGGTGGTCACACCCTGGCGGGTCACCTCGCTGGGCAATTTCGATGTAGCCAGTGCTACCCGGTTCTGAACGTTCACTGCAGCGATATCCGGGTCGGTTCCCACGGCAAAGGTGATAGTAAGTTCGTAACTGCCGCTGTTGGTGCTTGTGGAGGACATATAGAGCATATTGTCCACGCCGTTGATTTCCTCTTCCAGCGGCGCCGCCACCGACTCCTCAACGGATATCGCATCCGCACCGGGATAGCTGGTCTGAACCACCACCTGCGGCGGTGCAATCCGGGGAAACTCCGATACCGGAATGGTCTGGATCGCAATCACACCCGCCAGAGTAATAACGATGGCAATCACAATGGCAAATTTGGGACGGTCTATAAAAAACAATGAAAACATGGCGGGATTCTCATGGCTGATAGGGAACCGGGTTGACGCGACTGTCAGTTCTGACTTTCTGGAGTCCCTGAACAATCACGCGTTCACCCTCAGCCAGACCTTCAAGTACCACCCATTGATTGTCCACCTGATCACCGGCCTCGACACGGCGCTGCTCTACTTTGTCTGATGCATTCACCACCAGCACATAATACCCCTTCTGATCTTTCTGCATCGCCGCCTGGGGCACCACCAGCCGGGTAACCGGTTCTTTCTGGCGCGCCGTTACCTTCACAAACTGGCCCGGCACCAGCACCTGATCCGGATTGGGAAAAACCGCCCGCACCAGCAGTGTATCGGTACTGGGTTTGACCTGGGTATCCAGATAATCAAAATAACCTTCATGCTCGTAATCACTGCCATCGGCCAGCACCAGAAACGGCTTCGCAGGGGGATTTTCCATATTGATACCCCGTTTGCGGGCGTTGATCAGCAGCTTCTCGCTCACCTGAATAATGACGTATATGGGGTCGGTGCTGATCACCGTCGCCAGGGTACCGGTTTCAGGGCTCACCAGATTGCCGACGGTGACGTTGGTGCGACTGATCCTGCCAGCAATGGGGCTTCTTATTTCTGTATAACTCAGGTCAAGTTCCGCTTTTTTCAGACCGGCCTGCTGCGCCATCAGCTCCGCTTCGGCACTGGCCTCACTGGCAATGGCCGCATCCAGATCTGCCTCGGATATGGCATTCTGTTTGCGCAAAGACCGGGCCCGTTTCAGTTCTGCCCGGGCATTTTTCAGCTGGGCCCGAGCTCTGGCGACGCTGGCTCTGCTTTGCTCCACGGCAATCTCATAGGCTGACTTCTCAATCACGAACAGCACCTGGTCTTTCTCTACCAGCCCACCTTCATCAAAATCCCAGGATTTGAGCTCACCCTGAACCCTGGGCACCAGCGCCACTTTTCGCACCGCTTCCACCCTTCCCACAAAGTGGGACTGATTGGCGATATCCCTGGTTTTCACTGCTTCAACCAGCACACTGGGTTTGGGTGATTCCTCAGATTCAGCATGGGCCGGCATCAGGAAAATACTGAGAAAACAGAACAAAAACGGCGTAAAAAACATCCGCTGCAAAGTGAAATGACACATGAGAAGACGGCCCCCGGAGTCGGCTGACAAGATAGCACCTGCTCTCATCTTACTCCCGGATAAAACTGGATCAACCGTTCCTGCGGGAAACTCTGTTTGCAGGGTGCATTACAACCTCTGTCAGAACAGTGGCAGTTGCTGATCCAGAATTTCCGCCAGGGATGTACCGGTTTCCGCCAGCACACCATCCACCGCTGGCGCAAGCTGGCGTTCCAGGTAATGCTCGTAATCCAGCGCCGATTCCAGGTGCTCTCTGGGCTCGGGACCGTTCACCGTTATCAGGTACTCGATCCAGCCGCCATTCTGGTACTGCTGCGGCATGCCACAGGATTGCCGCCAGGCATCGGCCTTGCGTGCGGCCTGTACATGCGGTGGCACGTTGCGTTCGTATTCATGCAGCGCCCGTCTGAGCCTTTTGCGATAAAACAGCTGATCGTCCAGTTCCCCGGCTTTCAGTCTGGTCACCGTCTCCTTCAGATAGTCATCGACTTTCTGATGATGGAAAACTTTCCAGTACACCTGGTACTGCACTTCGCGGGCAAGGTGGGTCCAGTCTGTGCGTACATTTTCTAACCCCTTGAAGACCAGCTTTTCACGTTGTCCCGTTCCCACCAGGCCGGCATAACGTTTTTTGCTGCCCGCATCAGAGCCGCGCATTTTCGGCATGTGAAACCGGCGGTAGTGGGTTTCATATTCCAGCTCCAGGTAACTCGTAATGCCAAAACGGGTTTTCAATGCCCGCTGCCACCAGCAGGTAAGGTAATTCGCCAGCTCGCGACCTCTCCTGTCCGCTGCCTCAGCATCATAGTTTCCGGCCAGCCACACGAACACCGAATCGGTATCGCCGTAAATCACCTGATGGCCTTCAGCCTCAATCAAGCGTCGGGTTTGCTGCAGGATATCGTGGCCCCGCAGGGTGATGGAACTGGAGAGACGCGGATCAAAGAAGCGGCACAGCGGCGTGCCAAGCACTCCGTAAAAGGAGTTCATGATGATTTTTATGGCCTGAGAGAGTGGCTGATCACCCTGTTGTTTGGCCTGATCGCGAGCCTGCCACAGCTGGTCGATAATATCCGGCAACAGATGGCGTGTTTTGCTGAACACCGCCCCGTTAAATCCCGGAATCCACTCTGTGTCTGCAGTTTCTGCGGGTTCTGCAGCCTTGCCCTGCATTTCCGGTGCCGGCATGGTATCCGGTGCAACCTGCTGAAGACTGTGAACCAGCGAGAGGGGATCAATACAGAAAGTGCGGATAATACTGGGATACAGGCTTTTGAAATCCAGCACCAGCACATGTTCATAAAGACCCGGCACTGAATCCATCACGTAGCCACCGGGCGCCTGTATATCACTGCGCATCATACCCACATTGGGAGCCACATAACCCTGGCGATGCAGTCGCGGCAAATACAGGTTTTCGAACGCAGCCACGGAACCGCCGGTTTTATCCAGGGGCAACCCGGTCAGACGGGAACGCTCCAGGGCAAAATGCATCAGGTCCGTTGCTGCAAAGATATCCCACACCAGACGGCAGTCTTCAATATTGTAGTCTGCCAGCGCTGCAGGGTTTTCCCGGTACAGGCGCAGGATCTCCTGGGCCCGGTTGTCCACATCATGAATCAACTTGCCCCGTTCCAGCAACTGGCGGGAAACAAACTCCAGGGCAAAGCTTTCAAAAGAATAGGTGGCTGCTTTTAACGTATCGATGCCATCCAGCACCACCCGGCCCGGTATGGTCAGAAAATAGTGCTGGCTCTGGCCACTGGCCTGCCGCCATATTACTCTCTGATCACCACGCCCAATGGCAAAAGGAATGCGATGCTGATCATATTTTTTCTGGAGAAAGCGAAAATCAAAGTTAACCACATTCCAGCCGATCAGCACATCGGGGTCTTCCTCCCGCAGCCATTGCAGGAAGGCAGTCAGCAGCTCCGGTTCACTGGGGTACCAGTGAATCACCGTTTCACTGGTGGCATGGAGCCTGTTATTACCGCTTTTATGCTGTAACACATTATCAGGGGCAACCATCATCACCTGATTGATGCCCTCACCGTATAATCCGATGGACAACAGATGCCTGCCGTCAAAAGAGGTTTCAATGTCCAGTGACACCCGCTTCAGGGAAGGTCTGTAGTGGCCAGGCCTGAGGGTGGCCACCTCCACCTCGCCGTGCCGCTGGCCATGCCCTTGCCTGGGGAAATCCGCATCAACCGTTACCGCACCCTGAATAAAGCGCTCCATCAGAAAGCGCTCCGCGGGGCGCACGTCACCCTCCAGCAGGTGAATGCCCTTTTCGGCCAGCGTCTGCCCGGCATTGAGCATGGCTCGCTGGGATCTGAAATAGAGCCCGAACACAGCCTCGCCGGAAAAGCTGCGCAGGGAAAGTTCTTTCGCGCGGATGTCCTGACCCATGGGCAGAATCGCGTTTACCTTCGTCATATCCGCTGCTGCAATAAACCCCACGGACTCCTGCCGGGGCACAGTGACCCGTACGGCGCCCGATTCTGTACTGAGCCACAGCTCCAGCACCACCCCATCGGGCTCATCGCGCCACTGCCGGGTCAGGATAAACCCTTCAAAGCTCATGTAAGTGCGGAAACCAGTGTCTAGATTTCAAATTCGGCCCAGACCGGGGCATGATCTGAAGGCTTTTCCAGGCCGCGGATATCGTAGGCAATGCCGGTGTCCTTGAGCGTGTCCAGCAAAGGCCGGGTGGCCAGCACCAGATCGATACGCAGCCCCCGTTTCGGGTCCCGTTCAAAACCGCGGCTGCGGTAATCAAACCAGCTGAACAGGTTGGCCTCCTCGGGGTTCTGCTCGCGAAAGGTATCAAAGAGCCCCCAGGACATCAGCCGTTCCATCCATTCCCGCTCTTCCGGCAAAAAGCTGCATTTGCCCGTGCGCAACCAGCGCTTCTTGTTGTCCTCGCCGATCCCGATATCATTGTCGACCCGGGAAATGTTCATGTCTCCCATTACAATCAGCCAGTCATCGGGCTGATAGCTGGTCTCCAGCAGATTCTGAAGATCCTGGTAAAACTTCTCCTTGTTGGGGAACTTGACCGGATGATCACGGCTTTCTCCCTGGGGAAAATAACCATTGATCACCGTCAGTTGCTTGCCGTTGGGCAATTCAAACTGGCTGGTAATCAGGCGCTTCTGGGCGTCACCGTCATCATCCGGATAACCCTTGCTGACCCTGGCGGGTGCTGACCTGGACAGGGTGGCCACACCGTAATGCCCCTTTTGACCATGAAAATCCACCTGATAGCCCAGCGCTTCAATGTCTTCCACCGGGAAAAGCTCATCGGTGACCTTGGTTTCCTGAAGTCCGATAATATCCGGCTGGTAGGCATCTACCAGAGCCCGCAGCTGGTGCTGGCGCGCCCTGATTCCGTTCACATTGAATGAAACGACTTTCATTCTTCCCCCGTTGAGCTGATGAAAAGCCCTTATTTTACCCATTGCGGCACAAAAGTCCTGTGTTAAGCTAATCGGCAGAAGAATAAGTCCAACCGAGACGGAAGCCTTATGAGCAAATTACGCAATATCCAGCTGTTCGAGCAGCTTTCCGAAGAGGACCTGACCACTCTGGAAAGCCTGGCGGTAACCCGCTCCTACCCCAAGAACACCGTTCTCATCAATGAAGGGGATCAGGCCAATGCCATGTACTTTATCGACAGCGGCAAGGTGCGTGTGTTCGTCAGCGATGATCAGGGCAAGGAACTGATTCTGAACACCATGGGTGAAGGCGAATATTTTGGCGAGTTGTCACTGCTGGACGACGAAAACCGCTCCGCTTCCGTGATTACCACAGAAAAGTCCAGCTTTTCCATCATCTATAAAGAGGACTTCACCGCAGCCATCCTGAAAAACCCCACGCTGGCGCTGTCACTGCTTAAAAACCTTACCAGCCGTGTTCGCAAACTCACGGACAATATCAAAATGCTGGCCCTGGAAGACGTCTATGGCCGGATACGCAAGACCCTGCTCAGCCTTGCGGAAGACGAAGCAGATGGGGACACCCAGCGGATAACTGAAAAACTGACCCAGCAGGACATTGCCAACCGTATCGGCTCTTCCCGGGAAATGGTGGCAAGAATTCTCAAAGACCTGCAGATCGGCGGGTATATCGAAATCGAGAAGAAGCAGATCCGTATCCTGAAAAAACTCCCGGAAAGCTACTAGGGCAAACACCCCCTGACACAGTAAAGCAGGCTGGCGCCGGCGATCAGCTTTTACGGGTATACAGCTTTCGGATCAGCTGGTTGAAGGCATCTACGATGTGTCCCTTGAACTGCACATCCCTGTAGGAATTGATTTCTGTGATGGCCCGCATCAGTGATTTTTTATAAGTGCGGTCGGAACGCTGATTGGTAATGGAATAAAACGTATCAGCGATTGCAATAATCTGGGCACCGTCATGAATGTCTGCCGACCTGAGTTTGCTCGGGTAACCCTGCCCATCAGGTCTTTCATGGTGCTGCAGGATCATGGTTGCCGCCTCCTCCCAGTGGGGAATCCGTCGCAACCATTCATAGCTCCATTTCACGTGCTGACGCACCTGCTTTTCTTCCATGCTGTTATATTTCTGGGTTTTGTTAATCAGAGCTTCAGGCAAAAACACCATACCCAGATCATGGAGCATAACGGCTGCTTTCAGCTGCCGTGATTCAACCGGGTTGTCCAGAAACTGGTTGATGCCCAGGGCCACGCCGCATTGCTGCCGGGTTCGCTTTTCCCAGAATGGGGTTTTGCCATCCACAACCCGGGAAAGCTCTTCGAAATAATGGAAGGTTTCTTCATCCTGAGCCTCGGTGTCCAGCGGCGCCTCCGCTTCGAAGCTGGCTGGCGCCGTGGGCTGGCTTGCCTGGGTTCGCAGTGGAATATGGGAAACCGCGCCGCCACCCACCACATTGATGATATCTGCGGAAAACTGCTCTGCCTCAAGGGGCGCAGCCGTTTTAATCTTGCGGAATACGGGCCCTATCTGCCGGAACAGGCCAATGTCCATCCGCCCGCTCCTTATCAGCTCCTCGGATCGGATTTTCAACTGGTCCAGCGACAGAAGCACCGCTTCACCCAGCAGCGGCGTAAAGTTCAGGCGTCCGGAACGTACTTCGGAAAGCGCTTCCTCAACATAGTGAACAAATTCGGACAGGGGCTCATACATGCACATCCGCGCATTCCCCTTGATGGTATGCACGGCACGAAACAGCGAATTAAGCGCTTCCTTATCACCCGGCTGATGGTCCAGCACCAAAAGATCGTGCTCAATTTCTTCCAGCTCGTCTTTCAGGCTGTCGATAAAGTCTTTAACGACCTCATCATCCTGATCTTCGGGCACAAACAAATCTGACATCGGCGACAACACAAACCAGCTTTACCTGGTTCAACTATAGCCCAGAAACGGAATGTTTCACGCTATCCCTGTCAGAGCGAAAACCTTTCCGAAGCGAAACAGAAAGCTTTAATGTTCATTATCGGTGGGGTCGCCAAATTCTTTACGCAGCGGTTCGTTATGCTCCCCCACTGCCGGTATGGGGCCCCAGTGGTCCGGCCGTATACCGCCCTGATCGTCCGCCCACTGAATAGGCGACGCCACTTCATTCACCGGGCCGGTACCGGATTCCACCTGAACACGTCGCAGCTGGGGATGTCGCAACAGGTCCTCCACAGAATTAAGCAGTCCGAAAGCCACACTGGCGGCTTCCAGCCGGGCCACCAGCGCCGGGCGGGTCAGGCTATGAAACACCGAATCAATTTCCTGATTCAGCACCGGCCGGTGTTTCACCCTCAACTCGTTGCTGGCAAAGAGTTCATGACTGGCAAGGGCCGGGCTCTGCAACACCACATCACAGAAGCTGTACCACTCCCGCTCATTCTGGATAGAGAGCACCACCTGTAATCCGTCACCCGCACTGTAGGCTCCGTAGGGCGCAATGGAAGGATGATTCAGCCCCACCCTCTCCGGCGCCTGGCCCCCGTACTCCTGATGCAGTAAAGGCACACTCATCCAGTCCGCCATACCATCAAACAGCGACACTTTCAGGCCACTGCCCCTGCCGGTTTTTTCCCGTTGATACAACGCCTGGGTAATACCCATCATGGCATGCATACCGGCAGCGATATCACAGACCGACACCCCCACACGGGAGGGTTCTGCGGGACCGCCGGTAATGGCGGACAAACCGGTCTCGGCCTGCACCAGCAGATCGTAGGCTTTGCGCTGGCTGTACTGCCCTGTTTCACCGTAGCCGCTGATATCACAGGTAATCAGGCGCGGGTGCCGTTTACGCAGCTCCAGACTGTCAAAGCCGGCCCGGCTGGCGGCACCGGGGGCAAGATTCTGGATAAAAATATCGGCCCTGGCGATGATGCGCTCCAACAACACCTTGTCCGATGGATTCTTGATGTCCAGCACCAGCGATTCCTTGCCACGATTCAGCCAGACAAAATAAGCGCTTTCACCATTGACCACCGAATCGTAACGACGGGCAAAATCGCCCTCGGCCCTTTCGATCTTGATGACCCGGGCACCGGCGTCTGCCAACCGGCAGGAAACATAAGGGGCGGCCACCGCCTGTTCCAGAGAAACCACCAGAAGACCGTCAAGGGGTAAAGGAGATGACATAATACTCTCTTCTTCGTTCAGTTATTGCTGGTTAGGTAAGGCAGCGGGATCTCGCCGTCCCGCCTCATTAACCGGGCTTTTTGCCGGCCAAAGGTTTCCATTCGGTTCCGGTCAATCCAGACACCGGCCCCAAAAGGAATTTTCAGACAGGCAATGGCAGGCCCGGGGTCGCATTGTTGCCAGGCAGCATACCCCGGCCAGTGATCCTGTTCCTCATGAACCAGCGTCACCGCGGGGTACAAATCCAGAAACACCTTGCGCCGCGCCTGCCCGCCGCCACTGACAATACCGGAGGTCAGATGCAGGGCACCGGCGGATATGCCCAGCAACAGACTACCTTGTTGCCGGCTCCGCAACAGCCAGTCTCGCACCGCCGGCTCGCCTATCACCTGCCAGCCGGTTTCCGGGTCACCCCCTGCCAGCAATATCACCGCCGGCGGCCCTGCCGGCATGGGCTCCAGATCCGCCAGAGATTGACGAAGAAACCACACCTGCTCTATACCCAGGGGCTTCAGGGCATCACAGGCCATGTCATAAAATCCCGGATCACAGCCGTTGGATGCGCCGATATAGACAGCCCAGGGAGGCTGGGTCCACTGCGCAATATGTGCCCTTAATCGCTGCTGCAGCAGATCACCGGCTTGCCGGGCAAATAAAAGCTGGCTGTCCGCCAGCAACACCAGCGGCCCGTTTTCTTCTGCGGTGGGCTGCTGCGCCTGCCCGTTAAGATTCATACCAGAAATCCGTTGGCGTCGCTCCAGATCTGCAAAGGGGTGGTACAGGCCTGTGACACCAGCCCCAGTTTCCGTTCCCGGGGATAACCCATGCTGTGGGACAGATAGGTAATCCCTTCAATCTGACGACATCGGTTACGATGCTGATGACCATAAACATGCACGCGGCTTTCCAGCTGACGCACCTGCCGATCTATACCCCATGAACCCGCCACCTGACTGAAGTTGAACTCCGGATGCAGATCACGGAAGGTCAGCTCACTGTTTTCACGCTCCTCCGGGGTACTCAACATCAATTCCTGACGTGGCAGAAAGTGGGTCACACTGACAACGGGCGCATCATAATGCCGGGAAAGGCGGGGCTGATTCTGCTCAAGAAAATAGCGGCAGATATCGTCCTTTACCGACTCCGGCCACTGAGTGATAAAAAAATCACTCCACATGTCGAAGGTTTTATCCCTGGGCGCTTTTTTATCAAGATACAGGGAGTCTTCAGGGTGTTCGCTGGTGTGATACCAGCTGAACAACGGTACAATCCACACCGCCTGTTTCCCGCCGATTTTCAGGGGCTCGGTGACCACTCCCAGTGACTCGCACAAGGCCAGAATGTCCCGGAACTTTTCCAGTGAATCCCGGTGATCGGAACGCTTGACCCATAGCTCGTGATTACCCGGTACAAATACCAGGTGGCGAAAACAGCCCACCAGGCCGGCAAGACAGGTTTCCAGCAGGGCCAAATCATCAGTGACATCTCCCGCCAGAATCAGGGTATCCTGCTGATACTCGCTGGCAGAGAGTGCCGACACCAGCTCCCGGTTTTCCAGGTAATCGATGTGAATATCTGACATGACATGCAGACGCTGAAGCGCTGCCATAACTGACTCCTCTCATCGGGCCCCGGGCGCGGGCCCGGTGGCACTGAGACTGTTCAACCCATACCAGGGCCTTTATCAGGGACGTTATCAGCGTATTTACCAGTGTCTTTGCCGGTGCATCTGACACGCAAGCTTGACTGACAGGTCCCGCACGGTGGCAATTTGCCAATCCCCGTGAAATACTTAACGGATACGCTTACAGTACACTTTCACCAGCAGGTATCAGGGTTTTTATGAGCATTACCGACCAGATTGATTCCCAAAAGTTATGCCACGACACCTTCGAGTGGCTCAGAACCGAATCCATCGAATCCCTCCACGTGCTGGTTTCCGAATACCGGCATAAAAAAACCGGTGCCATACATTACCATATTGCCGCCGATAACGACGAAAACGTCTTTCTGGTGGCTTTGCGGACGATTCCCACCGATTCTACCGGGGTTGCCCACATACTTGAACACACAGTGCTGTGCGGCAGCGAAAAATACCCCGTGCGCGATCCGTTTTTCATGATGATCCGGCGCTCCCTGAACACCTTCATGAACGCATTTACCAGCAGCGACTGGACCGCCTACCCTTTTGCCAGCAAAAACCGCAAGGATTTCGACAACCTGCTCAGTGTTTATCTGGACGCCGTATTTTTTTCCCGCCTCGACCCCCTGGATTTTGCCCAGGAAGGCCACCGTCTGGAATTCGAAAGCGAAGAAGACAGCAGCACGCCGCTGGTTTACCGGGGTGTGGTATATAACGAAATGAAAGGCGCCATGAGCTCTCCTGTGAGTGTGCTTTACCAGAGCGTTGGCGCACATCTGTTTCCCACCAGTACCTATCACCACAACAGTGGCGGTGAGCCGGAGAAAATCCCGGACCTTACCTATGACCAATTGAAAGCGTTTTACGATACCCACTATCACCCCAGCAATGCGGTATTTATTACCTATGGCGACATTCCGGCCCGGGAGCATCAGCAGGCGCTCGAAGAGCGTGCCCTGCAACGCTTTGACAAACTGCAACGCACCATTGCGGTGGTACCGGAACAGCGCTTTCAGAAACCGAAACAAATCACCGAACGTTACGCTCATCAATTCCAGGACGGGGAAACCGTCAACAACCGTACCCATATCGTGCTGGCATGGCTGCTGGGTGAAAGCACGGACCTCGAATCCCAGTTAAAGGCCCATCTGCTCAGCGATGTTCTGCTGGACAACAGCGCCTCCCCCTTGAGAAAACTGCTGGAAACCTGCGGTCTTGGGTCGTCTCCTTCGCCGTTGTGTGGCCTGGAAGATTCCAACCTGGAAATGGCCTTCATGTGTGGGCTGGAAGGGAGCTCGCCGCAGAATGCCGAAGAACTTGAGCGCCAGGTTTTTGCCTTGCTGGAGGAACTGGCGCAGAAAGGGATTCCCCAGGAACAACTGGAAGCGGTACTGCACCAGCTTGAGCTGCACCAGCGGGAAGTGGGTGGCGACGGTTACCCCTATGGCCTGCAGTTAATGATGGGCGCCATATCTTCCGCCATACATCGGGGCGACCCCATTGCATTGCTGAACCTGGATCCGGTGCTGGAAAAGCTGCGCCAGGATATCCGGGATCCGGACTTTATCAAAACGCTGATACGCACCGAACTGCTGGAAAACCGGCATCGCATTCGTCTGGTAATGGTGCCGGATGAAAACCTGGAATCCGAAAAGGATGCCCGCGTGCGGGAACACCTTGATGAAGTGAAGAGCAACCTGAGCGAGCAGGACGCCCAGGCCATTGTTGAGCGCACCCGCGCTCTGCTGGCGCGTCAGGCCAGTGAAGATGACGAATCCATACTGCCCAAGGTGGGTATTGACGATGTACCCCCGAACCGGGAAATGCCCAAGGCAGAGGTTCACCAGGTTAACGGCTATGATGTGCACTGCTATCAGCAGGGAACCAATGGCCTGGTCTATCAACAGGTGATTACACCGCTACCGGTGCTGGATGAGGAACTGCTGGCTCTGTTGCCGGTGTATTCCCAGCTGATCGGCGAGCTGGGTGCCGGCAGCCATGACTATCTGGATATTCAGAACCGGATCACCGCCACCACCGGCGGTATCGGCAGCTTTTCCACCCTCCGCGGCCAGATTCATGATGAGCAGGCAGTCAAAGGCTACCTTGCCTACTCCGGAAAAGCCCTGAGCCGCAACCAGCAGCATCTGTCAGAGCTGCTTGCCCTGTTGATACAACAGGCCCGCTTTGACGAACTGGAGCGGATTCGTGAACTGGTAGCACAGCAACGAGCCCATGCCGAACAGGCAGTGACCGGAAGCGGCCACTCCCTGGCCATGATGGCGGCCTCCAGCCATTTGAGCCCGGCCGCCTTTCTGGCACACCGGTTGTCGGGACTGGGGGGCATACAGGCCCTGCATGCGCTGGATAAACGCATCAGCGACACAGCCGAGCTGGAGGCCTTCGCGGATCAGCTGACCGTCTTGCACAGTGCCCTGCAGCAAACCCACAAACAGTTTCTGGTGATCGGGGAAGCCGAATCACTGGACGCAGGCATCAAGCAGCTGGAAAAGCTCTGGCCTGGAAGCGATGAGGACAGTGAAAAACTGACGCCGGCGG
Organism: Ketobacteraceae bacterium; assembly: GCA_033722575.1. Lineage (GTDB taxonomy): Bacteria > Pseudomonadota > Gammaproteobacteria > Pseudomonadales > Ketobacteraceae. Next base: position 13,114 of record JAWVYU010000018.1, read on the forward strand.
CCATACGCGAAAATACCCGGCAAGCGTGGCTTACTAATACTCAGGTGAATTTTTGCGCCAGTGCCTACGCCACCGTGCCTTCGGATCATCCGGATGCGCCGGTGCTATCAGTGCTGTCCGGGCTGCTGCGCAACGGCTTCCTCCATCGTGCCATCCGTGAGCATGGCGGGGCCTATGGGGGCGGGGCCAGTCAGGATTCCAATAATGCCACATTTCGATTCTTCTCCTACCGGGATCCGCGTCTGGCGGAAACCCTGGCGGACTTCGACCAGAGCATTGAATGGCTGCTGGGCAAAAACCATGGTTATCAGCATCTGGAAGAAGCCATTCTGGGGGTGATCAGTGGCCTGGACAAGCCCAATTCGCCGGCCGGAGAAGCCAAGCAAGCATTCCAGAACCTGCTGTTTGGCCGCGACGATGCCTTTCAGGCGAGATTCCGGGAACGGGTACTGGCCACCACCGAGGATGACCTGAAGCGGGTGGCGCAAACCTATTTCACGCCGGAAAATCGCAGCACTGCTGTTATATCCAACAAGGCAATCTGGAAACAGAGCGGCCTAGAAGGCTTTGAAATACAGGAAGTCTGATCACAGCAGGATATAGAGTAGCGCCGGCATGGCAGCCACCGCCACCAGGTTGAGCCAGAAACCGCTGCGCATCATTTCCTGCTGGCGAACCTTGCCACTGCCATACACCACCGCATTGGGCGGCGTTGCCACCGGCAACATGAAAGCGCAGGACGCTGCCAGGCCAATGCCCATGGCAACCTCAGCGCTGGAAAACCCCATGGTTTGGGCAATAGTCATAAACAGGGGCACCAGCAACGCGGCTGTGGCGGTATTGCTGGTAAGCTCTGTCAGAAATATCACAAAACACACCAGCAAACTCAGAAACACATAAAAACTGACACCCTCCAGCTGGGCTGCCAGGCTGTTGGCAATAAAAGCGCTGGCACCCGTGGCCTGGAGAACGGCACCCAGTGCCAGTCCACCGCCAAAAAGCAGCAATACGCCCCAGTCTGCAGTTTTTTCAATGTCTTTCCATTCCAGACTCTTGCTCAGCAATAACGCGACGATAGCAGCCACAGCCACCCAGGCATCAAAGTATTTTTCAATTCCGAGGGCATTCCCCAAGGGTCCGCTCAGCAGCCACAGAATCACCGTCCCAAGAAAAATCACCACCACTTTGCGGCTGCCGGGGGGCACCGGTGCCTGCCTGATTTCAATGGTGTCTCCGGACTGAAATTCCGGTTGCAGGACCCGATACAGCACCACCAGCAGCAAGGGCAATAACACGCATACCACGGGCAGCCCCACTTTCATCCAGTCTGTAAAATTCAGTTGCAGCGCCGCTCCCACAATGGCGTTCGGGGGGCTACCCACAAGGGTTCCCATGCCACCAATACTGGCTGAGTAAGCCATACCCAGCAGAATAAACAGACTGGTGCCGCGATGCTCCCGGGGCAAAGCGGCAATCAACCCCAGAGCCAGTGGCAGCAGCATGGCCGTCACCGCCGTATTACTGACCCACATGGACAACAGGGCGGTGACCAGAAACAGCAAAAACACGGCTCCCCGTGGACGCCCGCGGGCGAGGGCAATAATTTTCGTCGCAATACTGCGGTCCAGACCGGTTTTCTGCAATGCCGCTGCCAGTGAAAAGCCTCCCAGGAAAATAAAAATAATGGGATGTGAAAATTTTCGCAGGGATTCCTCCATGGAAAATATCCCCAGCAGCACCGCCAGTACCGGCACCAGCAAAGCAGTGGCAGTGAGATGAATGACCTCGGTCATCCAGAGGGTGGCAGCCACAATAAAAACAAACATTCCTTTGTTGATGCTGGCTTCGAAGGGTTCCAGTATAAGAATACCCAGGGCAATGGCCATACCTGTTATCGCAATTGCGTGACGATACATAACTCACTCCGTTCCTGTCAGGGGAGATAACTATATATCAAAGGGGAGAAAATATTGATGGGGCCGGAATCCGGATCTGTACCAGCCTGCAGTCCTTACCCCAACCGGCAGCACCAGTCGGACCTGTGAGGCAGGCAATGCCTCACTCAGGCAACTCTAATCTTTTTTGCCGATAACTGTTTTCGGGTAAACCCTTCCGGATCCATGGCATACAGAAAAGTATCCTGCACAATCAGGGCATCAGTCCCTGCGCGATGGGGTAGCATGCCGGTGAGCTCCAGTACCCGCTTGCGGTGCTCCGCCCAGTGGTCGAGCTGATCCTCGTCCAGAAGACTGTAAATGGATTCCAGCCGGAAGCGCTGCACCACGCGGGATTCATGAAACAACAGGGCAAGCCAGCTGCGGTCGACTCCCCAGCCGTCGGTGTACACCGTCTGACTGGCCAACAGGCTGTTCAGCTCCATGGCCACTTCTTCCGGCTCCACGCCCTCGTCCATCAGGCGCTCACGGGAAATACCGTGGACCCGCTCGGCACTTTCCTGCCAGTGCGTCCAGTGATCCAGAGGCCTGATGAGCCTGGCTAAAAGCCGGCCATCCGACAGGGCCACCCCGATTTCTATGGGATAACTGCCCGAGCCGAATCCTGAGGCCTCAATGTCCAGTATGATAGGAAAATCACTCATTTTGCTTAAGGGTGTCCTGTATTCCTTCCGGTGCGCCATGGTTCGCACCCATTGTGCGCGAAATAAATCAGTGTTTCAGCCTGTTGCCGAAAAAATTAACGTTCACTTTACATTTTTACGGGCAACCTGCCACGCAGTGAAACCGTCTCCAACTCTAAGCATAGCAGCTATAAGAGTAAAACTTATTCAAATACAACACACTGTGACTTTTCCACATTTTCTGTGGATAACTTTGGGGATTCTTTCTGGGCAACTGAAGCCAGCGCCCATCGGCACTGTGCTTACAGCAAACTGATCAAATCAGCGTCAATTTTTTACATACTATAAATCAGACACTTAAAGATTCGCTCAACTTATCTACAGCGAGATGTCAACTTTATGACAATTGGAATGCAAACCCGATTAGGCTGTGCATGAATCAGAATAACAGGCACTTGAGGAGATAGTGAGCACCAACCTCCAGCGCCCTGGCCGATACCGTGGCGCTGGAGGTGAGCGTGGCATTAGACCTTGATACCTTTGAGCAGATCCTTGTAGGCATTACCCATGGATTCTATGTCGGAGGTTACACCCAGTGCCGACTGCAACTGCTCATTCACGGGCTTGAGCTTTTCCTCCAGCTGCGCGTTCAGTTTGGTAGTCAGCTCTTTTCTGAACGCCTGGGTTTTTTCTTTGATGACATCCCCCACTGCATTCTTGAGGATATCGTCCAGATTGGAACTCAGGCTGAGCTTTGGATCCTTGACGGTGCCGTCTGCAGAGCCTTTGACTACCAGCTGTGAAAGCTGCCGGACCGCCTTCAGTACGGCCGCCTGGGTTTTGGAAAGCTCCCCGTCGCTGCCACGGTCCAATTCGATATTGTTAAAGAGGCTGTTGAAGTCAATATCCAGGGACGACAGTGATGCAATGGAGGCTTTGGCATCAAAGCTCAACAGCGCCTTTTTCAGCAGCAGGTTCAGCGATTCCGACCGGCTCAGCACAAAATCGTTCAAGGCTGTCTCCGCCATTTTGAATACCAGTTCGTCTTTTTCTTTGCCGGGCGTGAGGTGGTCAAACTCACCGTTCAAGGAAATTTCCCCGAATCCACCCCCCAGTGCTCTCAGGTCAATCTGAACAGGCTTGCCCGCCAGCGCCGGCGCGTCGGAAAAATTACGGATAACACCATTGATTTCACCCTGCTTTTCCCCTTTCCTGAACACACCACTGATCTGGGTTAACTCGATAAAAAGTGCGGGAATAGTTTTTGCTGTCGCAGGCTCCGGCTCAGCAGCGGTTGCTTCCGGTCCACCCCCCGACATCAGCCGGTAATAATGAAATCCCTTGTCGAGCCATTGCCGCATGGGGCCCTCGATCAGGCTGGACCCCAGTTTGGCCAGCTGGGAATCCTGCAGTCCCAGGGTTTTGACAATGTCGTTGAAGGATTTGTCCGGCAGCTGCTTCAGCGCTGTCATATCAGCCTGCAGGGCACTATATTCTTTCTGGATCTGATCCCTGGCATTCTCGAATGCCTTGACGTCGTCTTTCACGTCCTGGCTCAGCTCCTTGAGATCCTTCACCGCCGCAATACGGGATAACGGATCCTTTTTCTCCTTAAGGCTCTCTACCCGTTTGCGGTATTCCTCCAGCTTGCCTTTATCCGGCAGGCTTTCCTGTAACTGCTTCCATTCCTGCTGTTTGGCAGCGATCTGATTTTTTACTTCCTGAATACGCTTTTCGTAAACCGCTTTTTCCTGTTCAACCAGCTTCCCGGTATCCGGCAGATCCACGCCCGGAATAGAAAAGCCCTTGTCCTCACTGGCAAACATGCCCGGCCGCGCAAGACCTGGTACAGCGCCACTGGATTGCCGCTCCGTGTCCAGCGCTATGCCGTTGATCAGGACTTCCTTCAGGTAAACCTGGCCACCAATCAGTTCGGAAGGCTTGACTTCGGTAGCAATCTCACTGAATACCACCAGGTTTCTCATAGGCTTTTCAGGGTTGGTAACGGCGATATCTTTCAACGACAGACGGGTAGCGAGCCATGAAAAATCCACCTCGCCCACATCTACTTTTGCTCCTACCGCCTGGGTACCGTATTTTTCGATCCCCCATTTGATAAGGGGCGCCGGCAGAAACCACAACACAAGGGCAAGCAGGACAAGAACAGCCAGTATTATTTTGACAAAACCACGTGATGACGCTGACACCATGGAGTGCTCCTCATTCACTTTATGTGTGAGAAGCATGGTATCAGCTTTATTCCAGACAAGAAAAGGCTGCATCAACGCAGCCAAAGGGGGTCATAAACAGGAAGTAGCGCCGGCAGCCTCAGGTCTGTTGGCCAGACTCAGAATTCGTAGGACACAGTCAGGTAAAGTTCGTCACTCTCGGCGCTCAGACTGAACCTGGGCTCCAGCTTCTGTCCCTCGTTGAGTGATGCCTGCTCTACACCAAAGTTTTCAGCGGTGTCTTTTTCCTCTGTGTCGCCCGTGATCAGATCCCAGGCCATGGATGCCAGGTGCAGCAGGGCTTCTTTTTTAACACCGTTATCGGAGCGCTGCTGAATCTGGTGACAGTTATAGTCACTGGTCATAAACTCCGGACCGGCAAAGCCGCAATTGCCAAAACTCACGTCGCTCATATCCTGCGCGAAACAGGTGCCCGCCATGATGCAGGTCAGCACTGCCAGAACACTCTTGAGAATTGGATTAACCATACTGCTCTACCTCTGCAAACAGGATCAGAATGATCGCGTCGTTGAGGTCAGATTAGTAGATCAAGAAAAAAGCAACTGGTAATAAGTCACAAAACCGGAGCCGCTTACAAAGGGAAATACGATTCTTAAAAACCGGTCACATAACGTAACAAAGCAGTAACCTTTGCCCCTGAAAAACGTTATAAACGGGGCGATTTATAGAAAAAACCAGGCCCCGGCGCCAGCCCCACATCACAGAAAACCCTACAAAAATGCCTGCCCATGGGTGACCTGCCCCTGATTATTGTTTTACCATCGTAGCCATGAATACTAAAAAAACAATCACTGCTGACGGTTTTCTCCGGAACAGCCAGCCCAACGCCCTGATCGCGGCCCCCCTTTGGACGCTGATATTCTTCAGCCAACTGGTAGTCAGCTGCCTGGTGGCGTGGCATCTGCTGGCACAGGTCAATTTTGTCTATCCGGCAGCTTATGAGGCCCTGGCGATTGACGAACATATCGCGCGTTTCGCGCCGGCAAACCGGTTCAGGCCGGATTTCGAAACCACGGACAAGCCCCAGCACCTGGCGTTGTTCGCCGAGATCGGTAACGCGGTCCAGAACCATGGCGAGGGCCTTGAAAAAATCACCTATCAAACGGCCAGCGGGCAGACAATTGCCCTGTTAAGGAAGGCAGAGGTCATTCACCTGCAGGATGTCGCCAATCTGGTGGACTTTTTTTACCTCAGCGGAGGGGTCTGCACACTGTTACTACTGATATCGCTTGCCGGAGCCTATTCTCTGAAGCTGACCTTCCCCGGGCCGGGCGCTGTCGCAATGGGGATTCTTGCAGTGGTGGCCGCCATCACCCTCCCGCTGCTGATCATAGGCCCGAAAAAGGTTTTTTACTGGCTGCATATCCAGATCTTCCCTCCGGATCACGAATGGTTTTTCTATTATCAGGAATCCCTGATGACAACCTTGATGAAAGCACCTGATGTGTTCGGCTTTATCGGGGGGGTAATGGGTTTGATTGCCCTGGTACTCTGGATACTGCAGATACTCGCTGTGCGCTGGTATTTCGCCAAACGGCCCGGCACAAAATAAAAAGCCAGGGCCTTGCGCCCTGGCTTTCTGTCCAGTTAAGAAACGGCGCTACCCGTTGGATGCCATTTTCTGGCTGGGCAACTCGCGGCCATCTTCATACAGCGGTTTTTCCAGTTCAGTCCAGTCCACAACACCGTCATCCACCAGGTTTTCGAACTGCAGAATGCCCAGCGCCTCATACTTCTCCCTGACGCTGTCGGTCAGCAGCCCTATACGTTTGAGGTTAGGAATAATGCGGGTAAACAGGAAGGTACGGAACTTGTCCATCACGTCCGCCTGCAGCACCTGTTGCCGGGCGGTTTCCACATCCCAGCCGAAATGCTCAAACACATCCGTGGCGATCAGACGTTCCCGCATGACCACGCAGGCTTCATAGGCAAACTGTGCCCGTTCCTCTCTTTCCTCTTGGGAAAGACTTTTCACAAACTCTTCCAGGTAATTCACGCCAAAAGTCACATGGCGGGCTTCATCACGAATCACCAGATGAATAATGTCTTTCAGCAGCTGATCCCGGGAAATCATTTTAATGGTGTTAAAGGCCGCCAGTGCCAGCCCTTCGATAATGATCTGCATGCCAATAAACTTCAGATCCCAGCGCGGATCCGTCAGTACTTTGTCCAGTAATGCCTTGAGGTGGCGGTTCACCGGATAAAAGATACCGATTTTCTGTTTGAGGTATTTTGAAAATACCTCCACATGGCGGGCTTCATCGAAGGTCTGCGAAGCGGCATACAACTTGGCGTCAAAACTGGGCGCACAGGACGCCAGCTGTGAGGCCACCAGCAAGGCACCCTGCTCGCCATGAAGGAACTGGCCGAGAGTCCAGGCATGGTTGTGCCAGATAAACTCAAGCTTCTTTTCCTCACTCAGGGCTTCATACTGGGGGAACCCCTGAAACGGATTAAATGCCGGATCACTGGGGAATTCGGAACGGGGAAAGTCGATAGTCCAGTCCACGTCCATTTCGGCATCCCAGTTCAGCTGCTTGCCCAGGGCATAGAGTTTCTTGATGCGCCCGTCGGCGGAGGTGTAGTCCCAGTTATAAGAGCCCGTGAGAGGGGTATTGAAAATCTCCACCACATGCTCAATCTGATCCGGTGACAGCTTTCCGGCAATTTCATCGTGCTGATCTATCAGCTCCACCCCGCGTGGTGGCTCTTCAACAACCTTTATCGGCATAACGGGCTCCCAGTGCAATCCAGATAATTCGCGGCTGACCAATACAGCCTTATATAACTATAGAGTGTTTTCTCGCCTGCTACAGGCTTAGACCAAAAGAGTCTGGCAGAGGCGGTTTAAATACGGTATCAGGGGCGCCAATGGCGGGACAATGTTGCTGCTCGACATTATTCCCTGTGAAGATGCGAATATTCACAGTACCTCAGAATGACCATTTATTTGCTTACTAAAACACTTTTTTTGATAAGCTAGGGCTATAAAAAAGCGCCGGGAGGTAACGCCCACAATCCTTGTGCAGCATAACGAGGGCAGCATGAGGGCAACTTAAAAACAGTATAAGAACAGCCCCGCTCAATCCGGAAAGACATAAGATAGAGAACACCAAAAGAAAGAACCGACACCTGAGAACAGCAAAGAGTAGCCCTGCCATGCGCATGCCGTTTTATCCACTGATGTTTATCCTGATCACCAGTTTTGCCCTGCCTTTGCAGGCTGACGAAACAACTGACACAGTCCGGAATGATGAGAACCGCGATTACGAGAGTGTGACATCCCAGATATTCAACATTGATTATTATCAGCTTGATAATGGTATCCCGGTGATCACACGCAAACGCAACAACAACGACCTGTTCAGCATTCAGCTGGTGGTGGACGTGGGGCTGCGGGATTTCCCCTGCGAAGACCGGCACCTGCCCCATGTGGTTGAACACGTATTGTTTGAGGGAACCGAGACCTTTGATGGCAAAGCACTGCGAGCCAGAATCTTTGACCGCGGCGGTCACTGGGAAGGCTATACCAGGGATGAATACACCCATTACACTTTGCATATTCACAAGAACTTTACCGACGTTGCCATCGATACGCTGTATCGGATGATTACGGAGCCCACCCTCTCGCAGCAGGACACGGAAAACGCCATCAGGGCTGTGAACGCTGAATTCGGCACCACCAGCCACGGCCTGCAAAGCTGGATCAGTGACACCCTGACCATTGCCGAGCAGGGAAAGAACCGCCTGTACCCCGGCACCCATCTGGCTTGTGAGAAGCGCCACAGCCCGAATCATCTGACCCGGTCCCAGGTGGAAAGGGTTTTCAGGGAGCGATATGTGCCCGCCAATTTTACGCTGATGGTGGTGGGACAGTTTGATCCCCGGGCAGTACGGCAGCAGTTGAACAGCCGGTTCGGTTCACTGGAAGACAAGACACCCCCGGAGATTATTCCAGTGGCCGAGAACCCCATTGACTACACCCCCATTGTGGAAACCGAGAAGTACGGGGACCCCACGGCCTACTTCCAAATGTTTATCCGGGCCGATGGCAAGGGTGAACCCACTCAGGCTGTCTGGGAGCTGATCAGCCAGTATCTGACAGAGCGTCTGTTTGCAGAAATTCGGACCCAACGGGGCATTGGCTATACCCCCAAGGTCATCTACAACGCCGGCCCCCTCACCGGCCACCTTGAAATGAACGTGCGCACCACCGGCGACTGGGTGGACCAGGTGGAAGCTATAAGCCTGGAGGTTTATCGCGACATGAAGCACAACGGTATTTCTGAAGCAGACATTAACAGGCTGAAACAGCGAATGGTTTACGAATTCGAGGCCAAGGAACGGGAAAACAAGAATCTGTTCCAACTGTACCGGCACCATACGGAATGGATTAAAAGCCAGGGCACAATGAAAAACCTTATACATGAAATCGAATCAGTGAATCCGGAGTCTGTGGCGCAGGTAATCAATCGCCTGCCGGAACGCCCGCTCACCGCAACCCTGCGACCGAATTCTTTCCTCGAAGCCATGCTAAAGGTGATTGGTATTGTACTGCTGGCCGCCCTTGTGGCATTGCCTGTTTACCTGCGCGGCAAGAAACGCAGAAAAACACCGGCATAAAGGGCAAGATCCCAAGCCCACAGCATAAGTCCAAAACACAAGCCCACAAAAAAGGGGCTGTATCAATCAGCCCCTTTTTTATTAACGGATGCCCGAGCGCTTCAGTGCGCTTTTTCGGTCTCTTTGGTTTCTGCTTCACCTTTAACGCTGAAACCCGGGTGAAGCAACTCAAACAGCGCCACGAACTCTTCTGTCAGCTTGTGTTTTGGTGCCAGGTGAATGAGGGGCAGGCCCTGATCGTGGGACTCCCGCATTTTCACGGACGAGGAAATGTAACGATCCAGAATCGGCAGCCCTTCATCTTTCAGCTCCTGCACAATCCGCTGTGGCAAACTGGCCCGCGGCTGGAACTGGTTAACCACAATACCCTCCACTTCCAGCTCTTCATTGTGATCAGCGCGGGTTTCTTCCACATTGTCGATCAGGGCATAAAGTGCCTGGCGGGAAAACTCGTCACAGTCAAAGGGGATCAGACAGGAATCTGCGGCAATCAGTGCAGACATGGTATAGAAGTTAAAAGCCGGCGGTGTATCAATGTAAATGGCATCGTAGCCCCGCAAGGATTCAAGGCCGTCACGAAGCTTGTAGATTTTATGTTTGGCTTCCAGCTGCGCCATGATGTCGCCCAGCTCCGGGTTGGACGGAATCACATCCAGGTTATTGAAGGGGGACGGCATCGTGTAATCCTGCAATTTGCGACGGCCCCGGGCACGGAACGAGAGGGTCTGCGCAAAGAAAACCCCGATATCATTTTCCCCGGTGTTGGTATCGCGCCCCAGCAGATACTGGGTTGAGTTACATTGCGGATCCAGGTCGATCAGCAGGGTTCGAAGGCCCCGCTCGGCACTGATGGCTGCAAGATTGGACGCAATACTGGATTTGCCTACACCACCTTTACGGTTGAATACCACTCGGCGCATGAGTGCTCCCCTTTATTATTATCACTGTGTGGTTACCGTATGGCATTCTAGCCGAGGGTCAGGGAACCGTCGACCCTGATACAGCAATTAGCTCAAGGCCGGACATGATAGCGAAACCCCGGTTGCAGGCAGCACAGAGGACGACTTTGACAATATGCCAGCAAGGTCACTTCAGGGTTACAGCCCAAGTGTATGAAATTTAGTCAAAGCGTCCCTGACAGCAACAAATTTAACTAGGTGAACCACCATTCAACGCCGTGATTTTTTGGGATTTTTACGTCATACTAATTGGGTTTGCTGATAACAATCAGGGTACCAAAAGCCACCACCATTCCGCAGTTTCCTGAGAACTGAAGTCGGTTTACTGACGGGCTGGTTATTTTGACTTTAAGGAAAGCATTTATGAGCAATGCGGACGATATCAAAAGAAACTCCCACAAGATCTGGCTGGCAGGCATGGGAGCCTACTCAATGATAAAGGAAACTGGTATCGAATCCTTTGAAGCACTGGTGGAAAAAGGCCAGAAATTCGAAAAAGACAACAACCCCAAAGAAGAGGAAGTCACTGCCAACGACTCCCGCCTTGATGAACTCAAAACCCGCGCCAACCAGACCATGGACCGTATTGAAAGGGCCTTCGACCTGCGTGTTTCCTCTGCCCTGAGCCGCCTGGGTATCAGCAAAAAATCCGACCTGGACACCCTGAATGCCAAGGTGGACCGGCTAACCGACATCCTGGAAGAAGTTTCCAGGTCCATCGATAAGAAATCCTGACCGGAAACTTCATCATGCTATCCCAAGCCCTCGTGATCATTCTGACCGCCGTTCTGTCCAGCCTGATCACCCTCGGTGTTGCCTATTACTTTATCCGCCGGCTGATCCAGGAAAGGGGCGAGAAAACAGTTCGCGAAATCACTGAGCGTTTCAAGAACGACGTAGGGCCGGAACTGGAGCAGCGGGTTGCCCAGGGGGTGCGTAGCGGATTTGCATCGTTACCGTCCCGGGAAGTACTGCGGGATACCACCCGCAACATGGCAAAGACCGGGGTTGATATTGTGGGGGACACCCTGAAGCCATTCCTGAAGCAGCGCGGCAGCTATCGCCAGCGGGACCGTTACTATGATGACCCGCTGGATCCGGATATTGACGACTAGGCATTTCCGCGGCGGCTCTGCAGAAAGGATGGCAGCTTACAGCTTTCGTACCAGACGAGGGATCAGCAGTACCAGCGCAACGATGACAAGCACCAGGGATTCAAAGGAATAGGCCTCCAGCTGCGGAACCTGCAGATAACCATTGTGGGCCAGAAAAGCCACTACAATCAGACAGAGTCCGATGGCTGTGCTGATCTGACTGGCCCGACGATCCGCGTCCAGCTGCTTGCGGATTGCCCTGATCTCCCGCAATTGAATCTGCTGCAATTCCGCCTGGTCACGGATCATTTCAATACCCTGGTTCACCAGCTGGGGCAGGTGTTCAAGACGCGCCATCCAGTCTGCATCCTGGCTCCGCAACGCTGTGAGCAGGTCTTCGAGACTGTTGAACTGGGGTAGCCAGCTTTTGAGAATCCGTTTACAAAGACGCCAGAGGTTGAAATCCCGGGCAATCCGGGCCAGCTCGAGCAGCGTCTGCTCGTCGCCGGATACCCTGATACTCTCGGCGCCAGTGTAGATGTTGTCCGGTGTATCGCCCACCCCCAGCACGTACCGGGCGAACAGGCCCATGGGCAAGCGAATTCTGGCAGTCACCGGCCCTTCGTGTTCCGCGAACAGCTGAATGCCCTCGTCCACCACCACCACAAAAAAACTGATATCCGGTTCCTGTGTTTTGATCTTGATAACGGCGCCATGGTACGCCTGCAAGCGATCCAGGGCTTCAGCATCATAGGACAAGGCAAGATTAAAGGCCGCTTCCAGGACTTCCACAAAAAAGTAGCGAACCATGTTTTCGTTATTTTCGGGGTTCATTGACTGGCCGGCCTTTATACAAGAAGTCACAATCTAACCACAATTTTTTAACGGACGAAATAATAAAACCCTCAAAATTTTGTAAAAGAGCGGGTTATAATACCGCGCTTTGCGCATCCAATGACTGGGTAAACCATTACATACATCTTATTATACACAACAAGGCCTTTTGTATTCCCTGACAATATTGCCGGACACTCGCAGAATAATTATCCGGAATCACAGGGGCCGACAGTTAAAGGGATCTCAGCCATACTCTCATGATGGAATATTTCAACGAATTCACCAGCCACCCGGACCTCTACAAATACCTTGCGATTCCTTTCATCGCCGCCGTTGTGGGCTGGGGTACCAATTGGGTCGCCATTAAACTGACGTTTTATCCGGTGAACTTTTTCGGGATTCCTCCCTATTTTGGCTGGCAGGGCATTATTCCCCGCAAAGGCGAGAAGATGGCCCGTATCGTGGTGGAAAACACGCTCACCAAAATCAGCACCATGTCCGAGATCTTCGAGGAATTCGAGCCCGAGGCCATCGCCCATCACATCATCAAAGTAGCGGATTCCCGGGTTGAGGAATTCACCGACGACATCATGACCGAGAAAAACGCGGTGCTCTGGGAAAACCTGCCCAATGTCGTCAAGAACCGGGTTTACAGCCGTGCCCGCCGGCAGTTGCCCCATATCATGGATAGTCTGCTGGAAGACATGCAGGCCAATATAGAAGATCTGATCGATCCCGAAGAGCTGATCATCAAGCAGCTTTGCGCCGACAAAAACCTGCTGAACCGGGTATTTCAGGAGTGTGGCGATGCGGAGCTGAAATTTGTTATCAACTCCGGCGCCTGGTTCGGGTTTCTGTTTGGTGTGGTACAGATGTTTGTCTGGTTTTATTACCCGGCCTACTGGGTGCTGCCGTTTTTCGGTTTTCTGGTGGGCATAGCCACCAACTGGCTCGCCCTGAACCTGATTTTTCGCCCCCTGAATCCTATCCGGATCCGCTTCTGGCCGCTGCCCTGGCGTATCACCCTGCAGGGACTGTTCCTGAAGCGCCAGAACGCTGTGTCAGAGGTATTCTGCCGGCTGGTAACCACCGATATTCTCACCATCGGTGTGGTAATGGGAGAAATCTTTCGTGGCCCGAAATCCGACCGCACCAAAGGCCTTATCAAGAAACACCTTCGCCCCATGATTGATGGCGGTGTCATGAAAACGGTGGCCCAGTTAACCGTGGGCCCGGAAGGCTTTGTGGACCTGAAACGCACCATTGAGGAAAAGACCATCGAAATGTCCCTGAACTCCTTCGACGACCCCGTGTTCACCAAGGAGCGCGGCGTGGTGGTGGAAAGAATGTTCCGGGAGCGGATGCAGGCCATGACCTCCGAGGAATTTCAGGACTTGCTCCGGCCCGCATTTCAGGAGGATGAATGGATTCTGATTCTGGTGGGGGGTGTGCTGGGCCTCGGGGCGGGTATCGGACAGCTGTTCCTGATGTTTGCCGGCGCCACTCTTTAGGGCGCCCCGGTGCGTACGGAATCCCTCCCTGTAGCCTGACTCCCGGGCACTCTGGCATTTGTCAGCCAGCCAATGTAAATTCCCTCCTTAACAATACAATTTTCCGGGAATTTTCAGTAGAATGGCCAATCGGACCGGTAAGACCTCTGAAAAATAAAGAAAAATAAAACGCCCTTTGGATCACACTTCATCTAACGACCCTGAGCATCTGGCTGAAAATATGGAGGCGGATTGAAAGAATGTTGATGTCCCCGCCTGACGAAATTCCTTTGTGGGTTTTGTTGTCAGCCGCTGCTGTTCTGACAGGTCTGCTGGGCTGGCTCAGTCACTGGCTGGCGGTGTGGCTTTCTTTCAAACCGCTCCGGTTCCGCGGCATCGGGCCACTGGGATGGCAGGGCATTATTCCCCGCCGTGCCAGCGAAATCGCCGTCACCATCACCAGAGACCTGATTAACCAGTTTGCCAACGTCGGTCAGATTTTCGAGTATCTGAGCCCGGAGCGAATCGTCACCCAGATTACCGGCAACCTTCGCCCTCAGCTGGACACTCTGGTGGATGAGGTAATGCTGGAAAACCACACCATTCTCTGGGAAAACCTGCCGGTATCTCTGAAAAACCGTATGTATGCGCGGATGCACCGCATGTTGCCCAGGGTGGTGGACGATATTATCGAGGATATCGGGGACCAGATCCTGTGGATCGTCAAGATTGAAGACCTGGTCGTACAGCAGTTTGAGCGCCACCCGGACGCACTGGTGGAGCTGTTTCGCGACTGTTCCGGCGCCACGCTTAACCGGGTCGGCTGGTTTTTTGCCATCACCTGCTCCATTCTGAGCTGGATTCCACTGACTGCCTGGCTCCTGACGGATATCTGGTGGGTGTTACCGCTGGGCCTGTCGGGGCTGCTGGTCATCACCAGCTGGGTGGCGCTCAGGTATCTGTTCACACCCCTCGAAGTGCGTTTCCTGGGAATGACCTGGCGCAACAGCTTCAAGCAGCAAAAGGAGAAAATCCTGCACACCTTTGTCACAATGCTCAGTGAGGATATCCTGACCAGTGAAAAAATTTTTGATGAGGTGTTCAAAGGTTCCAAATCCCGGCACGCCATGGTGCTGATCAAGAAGCACGTAAACAAGATCGTTGATCACAATGTCATTCGCTCTTTCGTACAGGTTACCACCGGACTGGAAGGATTCGTGGATATCAAACAGACACTGGTGGAGCATATTGCCCGGGCGTTGATGGAACCCTTGAACGACAAGCGCTTTAATATGGAAAGAGCACAGGCGTTGAATGAACTCTTTGTGCGGCATATCCCCGAGATCGATGATGAACACTTCAAATCACTGGTGTGGCCTATAATGCAGGCAGAGAAAGCGCCCCTGCAGATCCTGTCTGCCGGTGCCGGCATTGCCGCGGGTTTCGCGCTATTGAGGTTCTTGTAACAAAGCGGTTATTCAGGTGATGGCGCAGACAGGCAACAAAGCAGCAAAACATAAAGCGGTCATACACTGGGAAAAGCAGCCTGATGGCGGTGAAGTCTACAGCTGGTCGTTCGATAACGGTGTGGTAATCCACAACGCCACCCATGCCCCCCTCGCCCAGCAGGGCATGATCGACCCCGAGTCCGCCTTCGTGGCATCGGTCGCCAGCTGCCATATGCTGTCGCTGCTGGCGATGGCCGTAAAACGTGGTTTTACAGTAGCCCAATACCATGATGAAGCCATTGGGGTGCTGGGACTCAACCGCGAGCACCGGATTGCGGTGACCCGGATACTGCTGCGGCCACGAATACGGTTCCAGGGAGAACACCAGCCCAGCGACAAAGAATTGACAGAACTCCATGATGCCACCCGGCAAAACTGTTTTATCGCCAATTCTATAACGACCCAGGTTCATGTAGACCCCGTTACCGAGCAGCAAAACGGGTAAAGCAGGCTAGCTTTGTAAACAGTTGTTAACTTGTTTGCATATTTGCAACTCTGCCGGGCGCCATCACACTTTTTATTCTAATCTTTACCCTAGGTTAATGTTTAACCAACCCTTTACCGGCCCCGCAGCCGATCAGCAGAGACCCCGTTAAATGAGAGTCGTTGGATTTTGCGCACTGGTTCTGATGAGCTGGTTCGCCCAGGCCAACCAGCCTGAGGCAGCCAGGCTGGTGCTTGATCACGCACAACGCTACGCTCTCAATCCGCACCTGGAATATCTGAAAGATCCCGCAGGCAAACTAACGCTCCAGGATGTCGGCTCAGCTGCTTACCAGAATAAATTCCAGTCTCTGAAACAGCATGGCAACCAGGGTGTTACCCGTTCCGTAATCTGGCTAAGAACCACAGTGGATTTTTCTGGCAGCCCTCACAAGCAGTGGCTCCTGCAGTTCGACTATTGCCCCATTGAAGACATCACCCTGTTCCTGAGGTTTCCCGATGGCACCGTCAGGACCGCCCAAAGCGGTAATTTTGTCCCTCCTGCAGAACGCCCTTATCAGGATAAACATTTTGTTTTTCCCATAGATATCACCAGAGCGACAGGGGGCGAATACCTGTCTGCCGAAGTATTCCTGCGAATTGAAACCAGCGGACCTGTGATTATCAGCACCCAGCTGGTCACCCCGAAAGAAAAAGCATCCGCCCTTAAGGTGGAAAACCGTATCATGGGCCTGGTGTATGGCATGCTGCTGGCCATGCTGCTGTACAATCTGTTCCTGTACCTTAGCATTCGGGAAAGTAACTACCTGAGCTATGTGGCTTATATCGCTGCAGCCACCTGGACCCTGTCATCCCATGATGGTTCTTTCCAGGAGCTTTTTGCTCCCCTCTCCCTGTGGTTCAGCCACAACAGCATTTATTTCAGTGTGTGCCTGTGCGCACTTTTTGCCGCCTGGTTTATGAGGGACTTTCTGGAGCTGGCGTTGCACGCACCGCTGCTGGACAGAATCCTGCAAAGCCTGCAGCTGATTTCCGTGGCGTTGCTGCCCATGGTATTTCTGGTAGATAACTTCACCCTTACGTATATTGCCACACTGCTCATGGC
>JAWVYU010000019.1:0-29069 GCA_033722575.1 Ketobacteraceae bacterium
CATGTGCCGCCATAGAGCTTGATGTAATAGCCTCCCGCTGCCATCAGCGCCAGGAAGAAGCCCGCCATGGTCAGGCTGGTGGTATAGAAAACAATGGGCCGTGAAATTGAAATATCGCCGGGATGAGCGCTTCGGGCGTTGAATGCAAGAAAACCAAGGTTGAGAATGACACCGGACAGGCCGATAACAAAGCCTCTGGCATGCCAGAGCTCCGGATCTACATGCTTGAAGACGAGCGCATGGGCGTAAAGGTACAGATCGTACAGGAACAGGGCGCCCACACTGACGCTGATCAAGCGGGTCTGGCGTACGCCGTAGCTGTTACGGAATAGTTGTTCCACCGCCACCAGGCCAAGGATAGACAGTAACAGACCGTTCCAGATAAAGAACGGGCTGGTTTGTATGCTGTCGGGCTCTGGCAGCGGCAGTACCAGGCTGTTGAACAACAGTAAAGTCACCCAGATAGCATGGATAAGCACGTGAAACTTCAGCGGTATCCGCACCCCGGAGCTTACCTTGAGCACACCAAGTATTGCGATCAGCCAGGCACCATTTTTGATGATTTCCACGATAGGGATATAGGAGGGGAACGGATCGCCGCTGGGAGCCACATACGCAATGTAAACGCAGGCGAAGGTAGTGGTAACGGCGGGCAACAGCAGGGAGGATGCGGAGCGCCGTTTGGCGGCGGAGTACAGGCATATCAGCGTAAAAGCAAAAAAAATGACCGCGCCACCGGCGTAGCTTACAACACCAACCTGATCATTTAGCATAGGATGTCGATAATTCTTGTTGTGATTGCCACGCTATAGAGTGCTTTGTTTGCTACTGCTGCTGTTGACCTTTTTCAGGTTATCGACGATGGTTGACATGGCCCGGTCAAACAGCAAGCCTGAGTCCAACGGTGTCAGTAGTTGTCGCTGCAGCTCCATGGCAACTTCCTGCTTTGATTTCTCGGCAGTTTTCTGGCCAAAACGATTTACAAACACAAATCGTTCATTGGGCTTTATGTAAGAGGCTAGCTTACATCGGGTTGTTTTGCCTGTTTTTTCGTCCTGAGCCACAAACCAGGTGCCAACCTTGAGGGATTCAGCTTTTTTAACATTCTCGAAATGCAGGGCCCGTTGCTTGACCTGCTGACGTTCCAGGGCAGACATTTCCTTCCAGTTCTTGTTCAGGCCTTCGGGTGTCTGGCCCAGTGACGCAAGCTGTGCGGCCTTGAGCGGAGCGCGCGCTACGGGATCCGAATCATCGCTTTGAATGTCGGACAGGGTTTTCTCAACTTCCTGAATCAGAGATTGCCGGTCTCCGGAACCCATGTTGATGGCTGCCAGTCCTTTGTCCAGGGATTCCAGTAAAGTGGGCATGATGCGCTCATACCGTTTTCTGGAGCGCTCGTCAGAATGGGGCTGGGCAATCCAGATCAGATCATCCACCACCTGGAGATTGCTGAGCCACTCAGGGGAGCTGTCGCCGGCCTTGAGCTTGATCAGCACCAGAAGTTTCTGCCAATGCTGTATCAGCAATGTGCTGATGATTTCCGGCAATTCCACATTGTTAAGGCGCTGCAACAAAATGTTCTGAACCAGGGATTTGGTATGGTCCGTTTTTGCTTTGCCTTCCGCCGCCTGATTGGTGCGCGTTTCGACAATCCTTGCTCGTTTGGATTCTTTTTCCTTGTAATCCTGCAATCGCGCCACTTCCCGCTCGAACACGGCGAGGTCGCCAACGAATTCGTCGTTTATCTTGTGAACAATGTCGTTAATCAGGTCAAACAGCTGGTCTTGCTGGTCCTTGGTGGAATCGTTCCAGCCGATGCTCATGGCGGCAATATCGTTAATCAGTCGGCGGGCTACATGCTTGCTGTTATTGAAAAACTTTTTGTCTTTAAGGGCGATTTTGAGCACCGGGATCTGGAGCCGGCTCACCAGTGCCTGGATGGGAACAGGTAGATTGCGGTCATCCAGAATAAATTCAAAGAACATCGACACCAGATTGATGACGTCTTCGTCAGTCTGATCCAGGGAGCTTGGCTTGCCACCTTCGCCAGTGGACTGAAGGATCTGGTAAATGGCCGTCTGAAACTTTTCCCGGGTCTGGGGGCCGTCTTCTGTCGCCAGTCGACGCTGCAGATCCGTCAGTTGATCCAGCAGGATATCCTGGCTGATGGGATTACCATATCCCTGGCCCCCGGTGCTCACGGCTTGCAGCCCCGGGTTGGTGGATGCCACCGCTTTAAGGCCCGCCAGCAGCGAGCTCAACTGCTCAAAAGTATAGAGAGCCGGGTCGCTGCCACCGGTGATGGTTTCACCGGAAGAGGGTTCCATGCCATGCTCCCCGCCGGTGGACCCTGCTGCTGAAGCCGGCTGCGGAGCGCCCTGGCCAGCGGGTGTGCTTTTTACCGCCTCGGGCATAGACTTGTTACGGATGACGGAAGGAACCACCTTGGGCAGTATGCCCGCGTTGATCAGCAGCTCGTTGGCCAGTGAGTAGATCTTGTTCAGGTGGCGGGCAACCATTCGATCAAACTGCTTGAACAGAATGATGCGCGCTTTGATATCCAGGTCCATCAGTGTCGCGGCTCTGGTAAAGGCCTCGCAAATCTGTTTTGGATCCAGTGGATTGTTATTTTCGTTGACTCTGATATCTGACAGCAGATAGTCGAATCGTAATGACAGGTGGTACAGGTTTTCCTGACAATCCTGGCGGGTTTTGCTGATAATACTGGAAATGGCGACATCCTGTTCCATCTTGTCGTCTTCTACCAGGCCAAGATTTTCGAAGCTATGGGAGTACTGATCGCCACCCTGGGCAGCCTGACTGACCATCGGACGTACCAGATCACTGAAATGGGCGTTGAAATTGTCTTTGAAGCCGTTGACTACGTCCTTCTTCTTCAGACGTATTTCCCGCATGGAATCAAAATACAGGTTTTGCTCGTTATTGCTGCTGGCATGATTTGCCAGTTCAAAAAACAGGTCATCGCAGGAATTGAAAAATTCGTTGATCTGGTTGCCGAGAATGCTCAGGCTGTTTTCCTTGACCTGACGCATAATGCCCGGAAGGGCCCGAGTGACTGAATGTCCGCTGAGGTGCTTGTTGTATCGTTCCTGATCGCGATTCATTGTTTGCCGATCCAGTTGCTCATTAACCTGCAGTGCTTTCCGGGGAGTTATGCCCGCCCGTATGTCAACAGTTGCTACCAACGATTTTACGATTAGCAGGCCACTTTTGCTTACATTTTTTCATAAAAATCTGTCTACTGACAGGGTTTTATGGGGAGATTAACAAAAAGCCATCATAGCGATTGAATGTAAACCGGGCCTAGTTCAAAGGGTTAACCAATCCGGTTTACGTTTTGACCGAAACAGGCTCAAACCCTGATGAACAGCTGAGCGGTGCAGGTGGCTGACATTCCCTCTGATGTGGCTTGGTCTGATGTTGCCTGAAACGGTCGGATTTTCAGCCGATTACAGCAGGCATTTCATGATTTCATTGGCGGCGAAGTAGGGCGTGGCACTGCCATCAATCACTTCTGACTCCATTCGTTGGCGGATGGCGTTGGCTTTCGGGTTGTTCTGGAGGTGGAGGTCGAGCAGCTCGTGAACCAGCTTCCACATCCAGTCACGATTTTGCCTGGCCCGTTTGTCATGCAGGGCTCCGTTTTCTGATGCCTTTGAATGGTACTCTTGTACCACCTCCCAGACAGCATCTATGCGCTTGTTTTCAAGGGCGGAACAGGTCAGCACCTGCGGCTCCCAGAATCCGTTATGCTGCAGCATGTGAAGCGCATTCTGGTAATGGGAGCGGGTGCGTTTGGCCATGTTTTTGCTGTCGCCATCGGCTTTGTTCACGACGATGCTGTCAGCCAGTTCCAGAATACCTTTTTTGATGCCCTGGAGTTCGTCGCCCGCATTGGGCAGCATCAGAACCAGAAAAAAATCCACCATGGCGGCCACTTCATATTCCGACTGACCCACGCCCACGGTTTCAACAATAATGACGTCGTAGCCTGCCGCTTCACAGAGCAGAACCGTTTCCCGGGTTTTCTGGGCAACGCCGCCCAGTGCGCCACTGGATGGGGATGGCCGGATAAAGGCGTTGTCTTCCTGGGAAAGGCGCTCCATACGGGTTTTGTCCCCGAGGATACTGCCGCCTGTGATCGGTGAACTGGGGTCCACCGCCAGCACAGCCACCCGTTTTCCCTGTGAGATCAGGTGCAGGCCCAGGGCTTCGATAAAGGTGGATTTGCCAACCCCAGGCGTGCCGGTGATACCCAGTCTGATACTGTTGCCGGTGTGGGGAAGGACGCCGTTCAGCAGTTCCTGTGCCTGCTGGCGGTGGGTATCCAGTTTGCTTTCAATCAGGGTGATGGCTTTGGCAAGGGGCCGTCTCTGCCCCTGCAAAAGCTGTTCAATATCAACGCTCATAGGGGGCAGGGGGCCTACTGTATTGCGTTGACCGCGTCCATCACGGTGCGCGCAGCGTCCGGAATCGGCGTGCCAGGGCCAAAAATGCCTTTGACGCCCGCCTGCTTCAGAAAGTCATAGTCCGGACGGGGAATAACGCCGCCCACCACAACAATAATGTCTTCTGCACCTTGCTTGCCCAGTTCGGCAATCAGATCGGGAACCAGCGTTTTGTGTCCTGCCGCCTGGGAGGATACCCCCACCACATGCACATCGTTCTCGATAGCCTGCTTTGCGACTTCAGCGGGAGTGGAAAACAGGGGAGACAGATCAATATCAAACCCAACGTCAGCAAAGGCTGTGGCAATAACCTTGGCGCCCCGGTCGTGGCCAACCTGGCCCATTTTGGCCACCAGCATGCGTGGTCTGCGGCCGTGTCTGGCTTCAAAGGATTCCACGTCAGCCTGAATTTGCTGCCAGTTGGAGTCGCTTTCATAGGATGCGCCGTAAACCCCGGAGACGGTTTTGGAACTGGCATTGAAGCGGCCCCAGGCTTTCTCAATGGCATCACTGATTTCGCCCACAGTGGCGCGTAACCGGGAGGCCTTGATGGCCAGATCCAGGCCATTGCCGTCGCCGCTCTCGGCCCAGCGGGTCAGATCGTCCAGAGCTGCCTGAACGGCGTTGGTATCCCGGGAAGCGCGGATTTTGGTGAGTCGGGAAATCTGGCTTTCACGAACCTCGGAGTTATCGATCTCGAGAATATCAAAGGCTTCTTCCTTGTCGACCTTGTATTTGTTGACGCCCACAATCACGTCTTCGCCACGATCAATTCGGGCCTGTTTGCGGGCTGCTGCTTCTTCAATCCGGAGTTTGGGTTCGCCTTGCTCAATGGCTTTTGCCATGCCGCCGCGGTCCTGGATGTCCTGAATAATTTCCCAGGCCTTGTCAGCGATATCCTGAGTGAGTGACTCCATCATGTAGGAACCGCCCCAGGGATCAACCACATTGGTGATGCCGGTTTCTTCCTGGATAATGATCTGGGTATTCCGGGCGATCCGAGCGGAAAATTCCGTGGGAAGGGCGATGGCTTCATCAAACGCATTTGTGTGCAGTGACTGAGTGCCGCCAAACACCGCAGCCATGGCTTCGATGGCAGTGCGGACCACGTTGTTGTAAGGGTCCTGCTCGGTGAGTGACCAGCCTGAAGTCTGGCAGTGGGTGCGCAGCATGGTGGAGCGCGAATCCTTGGGATCGTATTCGCTTACGATCCGGTGCCAGAGCAGTCTGGCGGCTCTCAGCTTGGCGATTTCCATGTAAAAGTTCATGCCTATACCGAAAAAGAAGGACAGGCGCGGCGCAAACTTGTCGATGTCCAGGCCGGTTTTCAGGGCCGTTTCGATATACTCCTTGCCATCAGCCAGGGTGTAGGCCAGCTCCAGCGCGGCATCAGCACCGGCTTCCTGAATGTGGTAACCGGAAATGGAAATGGAGTTGTACCGGGGCATGTGCTGGGAGGTGTAGCCAATGATATCGGCAATGATGCGCATGGAGCCTTCCGGCGGATAGATGTAGGTATTGCGCACCATGAATTCTTTCAGGATATCGTTCTGGATGGTGCCGGACAGTTTTTCCTGGGGAACGCCCTGTTCCTCAGCGGCGACAATGTACATGGCCAGCACGGGCAGCACGGCGCCGTTCATGGTCATGGACACCGATACCTGATCCAGGGGAATGCCATCGAACAGGATTTTCATGTCTTCAACGGAATCAATGGCAACCCCGGCCTTGCCAACATCGCCGGTTACCCTGGGGTGATCAGAGTCGTAACCGCGGTGGGTGGCAAGGTCAAACGCCACCGATGCCCCCTGCTGGCCGGCTGCCAGATTTTTGCGATAGAACGCATTGGAAGCCTCGGCGGTGGAAAAGCCGGCATACTGGCGAATGGTCCAGGGGCGACCAGCGTACATGGTGGCTTTGGGGCCACGGACATAAGGGGGGAAACCGGGCAGGGTATCGGCAAATTCCAGGTCACGGGTGTCTTCGGCGGTATACAGAGGCTTAAGGGAGATTCCCTCGGGTGTCTCGGTGACCAGGTCTTCGGGAGGTTTGCCTTTGCGTTCTTTGGTGGCCAGTTCCTTCCACTGGTCAAGGGAGGGTTTATTGATATTGTTAGCCATAATAACCTCTTTATACCTTATTACCGACTTCCTGCTCTTCAGGATACCCCAGCCCGATGCGCTTCCGGAAAACTGGATGGTAAGTCATTTTCCAGCTGCCGATCACCTTCGCACTGCTGGTACAGTGCTTCGGGCAGGGGTATGCCCGGCAATGATCTTCTGGAAAATAACGAGAAAAGCACTCATTGTGTATTAAAAGAGAGCGATCGAGCGCTCTGACAGGCGCCGATAGACTAGCGAATTTGCCGCAAAAACGCACGCAGTTTTGCGGCTCACTTGTAACAAATCTTCGCCAAGCTCCTGATATTGCAGGTGGTTTACCCCGCAGTGGCTCAGGGAGCTGAAAACACCTTTAACGGCAGCTGGCGCTGGGTCAGCAGGGTTTTCACGGGGGAGAGCAGGTCTTCACCCTCCAAGATCTGCTGTAAGCGATCCAGCTTTTTCTTGCCCGGGATAAACAGAACCAGTTCGGTGACGTGGGCGAGAGCGGTGGCACTCAAACTGATGCGGGGATGGGGTGCGGTCTGCGGGGTGGCTTTCACATACCGCTGCTCTGTGGTGAGGTTATGTGTGAACTCAGGTGAGCAGGGAAACAGAGACGCCGTGTGGCCATCCATGCCCATGCCCAGAACCGCGATATCAATCAGGTTAAGATCGCTGTTGGTATTCAGCTCGGCCAGTTGCTGGTCGATAGTCCGGGTGTCGGAGTACAGGCCAATGAACCGGGTATCGGCAGCCTGATGAGTCAGCAGGCATTGGCGAACCAGGTTCTCATTGCTGTCGGGGCTGTCGGCAGGGACGTAACGCTCGTCCACCAGCGACACCAGACCCTGTTCCCAGGGAATGCCGGACTGTTGTGCCAGGGATTCCAGCAGGGGGCGGGGTGAGGAGCCGCCGGACACCGCCATGGTGAATGCTCCCCGAAGTTTCGTGGCGTGGGATGCGGCGGATTCGATCTGTGCCACAACCGCTTCTATCAGTGCGTTTTGGTCGTCAGCCACCGTGAGCTGGACCTTGTCTTTGAATTCGGGAAGCATTCAGGAGCCCTCGTGCCATAGTTTGCCGTCTTTCGCCAGCAGCAGTGTGGCCGCTGACGGTCCCCAGGTACCGGCGGTATATTCCTCCGGCGGTGTCGTGGATTTTTCCCATTCAGAAAGAATGGGGGCCACCCATTCCCAGGCCTGCTCCAGCTCGTCCTGACGCAGGAACAGGGTCTGGTCACCGTTAATGACATCCACGAGCAGGCGCTCATAGGCGTCCGCCGGCCGTTTGTTGTTCCTGGCGCCGGGGTTCAGGTTCAGGTCCATCGGCCGGATTTCCATGCCGGGCCCAAACCGTTTGCCGCACAAGCGCAGGGTGATGGACTCATCCGGTTGCAGATTGATGACCAGCTTGTTATTCAGCACTGGCTGTGTGCTGGTTTTGAAAATGGAGTGGGAGATTTCCTTGAACTGAACCACGATCTGGCAAAGTCGTTCCGGCAGGCGCTTGCCCGTGCGCAGATAAAAGGGAATCCCGGCCCAGCGGATGTTATCTATCAAAACCTTTAATGCCACAAAGGTTTCGGTGTTGCTGGACGGGTTCATGCCTTCCTCGTCCAGATAGCCACTGACCGGTTCACCATCGATCTTGCCGCTGCGGTATTGCCCCCGGACCACGTTTTTGGACAGGGAGCCCGGATCAATTGGTCTGAGGGAGCGCAGCACCTTGAGCTTTTCGTCGCGAATCCGGTCCGGGTCAAGGCTGGGCGGTGGCTCCATCGCAACGATACAGAGAAGCTGCAGCAGGTGGTTCTGGACAATGTCCCGCAATGCCCCTGTTTCCTCATAAAAATTGATCCGGCCCTCAACGCCAAGGGATTCGGCAATGGTAATCTGGATATGGTCAATAAAATGATAGTTCCACAGGGATTCAAACAGCGGGTTGGCGAAACGCAATACAAGCAGATTCTGTACGGTTTCCTTGCCCAGGTAATGATCAATGCGGTAGGTCTGCTGCTCGGTGAAATATTTCGCCACTTCCTCATTAATGCGCCTTGCACTCTCCAGATCCCGGCCCAGGGGTTTTTCAAGCACCAATCTGGTGCGCTCATTCACCATGTTCGCTTCATTGAGGTGAGCGCAGATACTTCCGTACAGTGAAGAGGCGGTGGAGAGATAGATCACCCTGGGGCGGGATTCACTCTGCTCGGCGCTTTCAATCAGCTGTCTGAGATCCTCATAACCTTCAATTGTGTGGGCATCGATGGAGACAAAATGGAGACATTGGGAAAACGTCTCCCAGGCTTTCTCATCCCATTCCCCCTGCCTGAGCTGTTTTTGCAGCGACTCTTTCACCCGTTTCTGGTAGTCAGCCCGTGCCAGGCCGGTGCGGGCCACCCCGATAATCCGCGATTCATCGCTGAACCCGGTATCGGTGTAACGTCGGAAGAGGGCGGGCAGCAGCTTGCGCAATGCCAGATCGCCGCTTGCGCCAAAGAGAATGAAATCGAAAAGAAGGGTTTCCGCTGATTTCATGTTGTATCTCCCTGTCATGCGGTTCGGTGGGGTTATCGCAGGCGCAGCTATGCTGGTAAGTGTAGGAAACTCAGGACAGTTAACAATGAAAGAACCATACCAGCTAACCGAAAAATTTAATGATTGGCTTGATTCCTGCCTGTTAATACCCCGGGCTTTGTGGAATTATTACCGCAAATCTCTAGAATGTGCCCCATAAGATAACATTGTTAGCGAAGACACGGAGCTGAATGCACAATGATAAACAAATGTCTGTTTCCTGTGGCTGGTTATGGAACCCGTTTTTTGCCAGCGACCAAATCACAACCAAAAGAGATGTTGCCGGTGGTAAACAAGCCGCTGGTGCAGTATGGCGTTGAGGAGGCCATGGAAGCCGGCCTGACGGAAATCGGGTTCGTTACCGGGCGTGGTAAGCGTGCCATCGCTGATCATTTTGACATCAATTATGAATTGGAGCATCAGATCAGTGGAACAGGCAAGGAAAAGTACCTGAACAGCATTCGCCGGGTAATGGACGAATGTACTTTCACTTTCACCCGTCAGAAGGAGATGCTGGGACTGGGCCATGCGATTCTGACAGGTAAAACCATCGTGGGCGAAAACCCGTTTGGGGTGATCCTGGCGGATGACCTGTGCGTTGACCAGGAAGCCGGTGTGATGGCACAGATGGTGAACCTTTATAATCAGTTTCGCTGCAGTATTGTGGCAATCGAGGAAGTGCCACCTGAAGAAACCTATCGCTACGGTGTTATTGAAGCTGAAAATATCAAGGAAGGGCTGTATCGGGTTACCAATATGGTTGAAAAACCCAAACCCGAGGATGCACCATCCAACCTGGCCATAATCGGTCGCTATATCCTGACACCGGATATCTTTGATATTCTGGAAAACACACCGCCCGGCGCCAACGGTGAGCTGCAGATCACTGACGCGTTGCTCACCCAGGCCCAAAAGGGTTGTGTCATGGCCTACAAATTCCGCGGGCGTCGCTTTGACTGCGGCAGTGTGGACGGCTTTGTCAAAGCCACCAATTACGTCTACGAGAATATTTATCAGGAAGGCTGAACAAGCTTAGCGGAAACCACAAAAAAGCGGGCCTCAGCAGCCCGCTTTTTTATTGCGTGAACGGTAAAGGGAAATCAGGCCAGCGGTGGAGCTGTCCAGATCGTCCGGCGTGTTGCCGCCCGTCAGCATCGGGAAGATGTCCTTGCTCATTTGTTTCCCAAGTTCTACTCCCCATTGATCAAACGGGTTGATATCCCAGATAACGCTCTGCACGAAAACCTTGTGCTCATACAGTGCCACCAGCTGGCCCAGCACAGAGGGGGTCAGCCTGGGGTACACAATCGTGGTGCTGGGTTTGTTGCCCGGAATCACCTTGTGGGGAGCCAGTTCGCGAATCTGCTCTCGGGGTAAGCCCTGTTCACTCAGCTCATTTTCCACTTCCTCAAGTGACCTGCCTTTCATCAGCGCCTGGGACTGTGCCAGGCAGTTGGCAAACAGCTGGCCGTGCTGTTCGCCGCAGGGGTTACAGGATTCAACACCCACAATAAAATCCACCGGCACGGTAATGGTTCCCTGATGAAGCAGCTGATGAAAGGAGTGCTGCGAGTTGGAGCCGACATTGCCCCACACGGGGATGCCGGTCTTGTAGGTGACGGTGCTGCCATCAAAACGGACGCGTTTGCCGTTGCTCTCCATGTCGAGTTGCTGAAGGTAGTCAGGAAACTGATCCAGGTAATCTTCGTAACAGAGGATGCCATGGGACTGGACATTGAAAAATTCCGCATACCAGATGGACAGCAGTGCCATGATAACAGGTGCGTTTTTTTCTGGTGGAGCGCTCAGGAAGTGCTGATCCACGCTGTGGCCGCCCTCAAGAAACTGTCGGAAACCGGCGCTTCCCAGTGCGATGCAAAGTGGCAGCCCGATGGCGGACCAGATGGAATAGCGGCCTCCAACCCAGTCCCACATGGGGAATATGTTCTCGGGTGCGATTCCGAACGCCTTTACTTTTTCCAGGTTAGTGGAGATGGCCACGAAATGCTTTCTGATCTGGGTTTCATCTCCGCTGTGTTCGAGGAACCACTGTCGCGCGGTATTCGCGTTACTTAATGTCTCCAGGGTGGTGAAGGTTTTTGATGCCACAATAAACAACGTGGTTTCCGGGTCGCAGCGGCGGAGGGTGGTCTGAATATCCGTGGGATCTATATTCGATACAAAGTGAAATTGCAGATCAGGATTATGCTGATGGGCTTGCAGGGCGTTAACGGTCATGGCAGGCCCAAGGTCGCTGCCGCCGATACCAATATTCACCACGCGCCGGACCGGCTTCCCGGTGTATCCCTTCCAGATTCCGTCATTGATACAGCGGGCAAATTCCGCCATTTTAGCCAGAGTTTCTTCAATATCACTTGCAACCTCTGGCGGCCGTTTGTCGTGCGGGGCTCGCAAGGCAGAATGGAGCGCAGCCCGCTGCTCAGTTTCATTGAAAATTTCACCTTTGAACAATGCGCTCTGCCTGGCTTGCAGTTTCCCGTGGCGGGCCAGTGCTGCGAGGTGGGAAAGGGTATCCCGGGTGATCCTGTGCTTGGAAAAATCCAGTGTCAGATCGGCGCACTGTACCAGGAATTGTTGAAAGCGATCCGGATCAGATTCGAACAGTGTTTTCAGTTCGGTGTTTTCCAGTTTGGCCTGCTCGTCAAGGAGTGGCTTCAGCAAAGACTGATCGCTTAAAACAGATCCCATATTCGTTCTATTCCTTTTTCTTGAGAATCAGCGTGAACAGGTAGTTGTCGTCTACCTCAAAAAAACCCTCAAGGCGTTTTATCGGATGCCTGGGCCGCTTTTCGGGGTTGGTTATTTTTGCTGTAAATCGTTTGCCGGGAATATCAAAGGAGATCTCGGCATCAAGAAAGTCCAGGGTGTGATCATTCAGCGGGTGGTAGACCTTGTGAACGCATTCCTTGGCGCTGAATATGAGCTTGCACAAAGGTATCGCGGTTTCCGGCTGGTACGCCTCAATGGATTGCAGTTCCCGGCGGGTACAGATGAGCGGCAGAGAGGCCACGTCCACCTTTTCCATGGGTTCAACATCAATCCCGATAGAGATAATGCTGTCTCTGGGTGTGGCCACGCAGGCGCAGAAACCGTCAGTATGGGATATGCTGCCAATGATATTTTGCGGCCACAGTGGCTGGCGGTGGTGGCCGACTTTTACCGGAAAATCCTCAATCCCGAAGTGGCGCAGCACAGAGTGAGCACTGTGGCGGCCCGCGCGGAACTCCCGCTTGCGTTTTTCCACGGCACGGGTGATGTAGGCTTCTTCCTCCGGATAGGCTTCCCGATCCCACATCCAGTCTTCTGCCACGGTGATTTCCACTTCTGGGGCAATGTTCTTTATAAATTGCTTCACAAATACTTCACTTTTCTTGTTTTGCGTTCTGACGCTTTTGCTGGAGTATTCTTTCCCAGTCCAGGGCGGAGCGTACGATAGTTTCGAGATTGTCATACTTCGGTTCCCAATTCAGCACATGGCGAATCCTGTCAGCCTTTGCTACCAGTTCGGGAGGGTCACCGGCACGGCGGGCCTCCTCAACGATATTCAGTGGTGTGTCATTCACTCGATCAAACATATCCAGGACTTCCCGGACGCTGTAGCCATGACCATATCCGGCATTCAGTGTCACTGAGTCGCCCCCCTGCCTGAGGTAGTCCAGTGCCTTGAGGTGAGCGCTGGCCAGATCTTCCACATGAATATAGTCACGCACGCCGGTGCCATCCCGAGTGTCGTAATCAGTCCCGAAAACAGAGACTTTTTCCCGCTTGCCCACGGCAGCTTCGGCAGCAACCTTGGTCAGCAGCGTCGCTTTTTCGGTGCTCTGGCCGATACGGCCCTGCGGGTCATTACCTGCCACATTAAAATAACGCAGCACGACGTAATTGATAGGGCTCACGGCGGCCAGATCCGCGAGCATGCGTTCGCTCATCAGTTTGGACATACCATAGGGGTTGATGGGATCCGTGGGTGTCGATTCGGTAACCGGTACCACCTCGGGTATGCCATACACTGCTGCAGTGGAAGAGAATATAAAATGCGCTATGTCATTGTCCTGGCAACAAGCCAGCAGATTGCGGGTGTTGGCTGTGTTGTTCTGGTAGTACTTGAGCGGGTTTGCAACACTCTCCGGCACAATGGTATGGGCGGCAAAGTGTAACACTGACTGCACCCGGTGTTCTGACATGAGGCGGGACACCAGAGCCATGTCCCCGACGTCCCCGACAACCAGTTCTGCCCCCAGCACGGCATCCGTGAATCCGGTGCTCAGATTATCCAGCACCACCACGGATTCCCCCCGTTCAGTCAGTTGTTTCACTACGTGGCTGCCGATATAGCCGGCGCCGCCGGTCACAAGAATCTTGTTATTCATTCTTTCAAGTCTCTGATTCAGAATGCTTGTCGGGCCGTTGCGGGGCTGAGGTGGCCGAGCGGACCCTCTTAACTTACTGAAATGCATTCGGTTTTGGCAAGGCAGTATATCCCTACAACGGTTTTTTTTCGAATGTCGGCGTTATTTTCATGTAATTTTTGGTGACTAATCTTTTATTGCTGGTGCCTGATACAGGGTGACTGGTTTATATTTAACCTTGATGGCGGGTGGCCCGGACCTAACCGGTTTTGCCAAATCCCGTGGAACAGTACTAAAATCTGAAAGAAAAATAAGTGGTTAGGGCAGATAATTAAAACGAACTTGTCCATAATGTGTCTCAGTATCCACAACCACAATCAGATTAAGAGTGACACCAGAAGTCGTTATGTCCGTGATACAGGCGGGCAGGCTCACACAATGATCAAAAACAGAATGAAGCCTATATGTCGGAATTAGCTGCTGAAAGCCTGAAGCGCAATGCCCCTCCGGGCAGCCAGGCTGTAATCAAGGGTAAACGCCTGCCTTTTGCGTTTGCGAAACGCAATGGGGTGGTGATTGAGGATATTTCAGAACAGGAAGCGCGGGTGGCGTACAAGACGGGGATCAGACCCGCTGTGATCGCAGAACTGCGGCGCTTTATCGGTATGCCTATCACCTTCTCCGAAGTGGATCCGGGGGAATTTGATCGCCGGCTGTCCATCGCCTACGAAAACGACTCATCGGAAGCGATGCAGATGGTGGAGGGGCTGGGCGATGAGCTGGATCTGGCCAGCCTGGCGGATTCCGTCCCGGAAACCGAGGACCTGATGGAGCAGGAAGACGATGCGCCCATTATCCGTCTGATCAACGCACTGCTGACGGAGGCGGTCAAATCCAACGCCTCCGATATCCACATCGAGACCTTCGAGAAACGTCTGATCGTCCGTTTCCGGGTGGACGGTGTGCTGCGGGAGGTGGTGCAGCCCAAACGGGCGCTGGCGCCGCTGCTGGTATCGCGGATCAAGGTAATGGCGAAGCTCGACATTGCCGAAAAACGGGTTCCCCAGGATGGCCGGATTTCCCTGCGGGTAGCAGGCCGTGAAATTGATGTGCGGGTATCCACCATGCCCAGCTCCAATGGTGAGCGGGTGGTGCTGCGCTTGCTGGACAAACAGGCCGGCCGGCTTGACCTGAGCCATCTGGGCATGGCTGCCAAGGATTTTGAGCGGCTGAAGAGTATTATTTACAAGCCTCACGGGATTATTCTGGTGACCGGTCCAACGGGCTCCGGTAAAACCACAACCCTGTACGCAGCGCTGACCGAACTCAACGAAAAATCCCGGAATATTCTCACGGTGGAAGACCCCATTGAATATCAGCTGGAAGGCATTGGCCAGACCCAGGTGAATACCAAGGTGGATATGACCTTCGCCAAGGGGTTGCGGGCTATTCTGCGTCAGGACCCGGATGTGGTGATGATCGGTGAGATCCGTGACCTGGAAACGGCGGAAATTGCTGTTCAGGCCAGTTTGACCGGTCACCTGGTTTTATCCACTCTGCACACCAATACCGCGGTGGGTGCGGTTACCCGTCTTCACGATATGGGTATAGAACCCTTTCTGCTGTCCTCCAGTATGCTGGGGGTACTGGCCCAGCGCCTGGTGCGGATGCTGTGCAACAACTGTAAAGAAGCCTACGAACCGGATGACGCAGAATGTGAACTGATGGGCATTGATAAATCGTCAAGCCCCACCATATACAGGTCAACAGGCTGCGAGGAATGTAATCATCAGGGCTTCCGTGGCCGAACCGGTATCTACGAACTCGTGATTCTGGACGATGATATGCGCACCCTGATTCACAACCAGGCCAGTGAATCGGAACTGACCCGCCACGCGCGGAAGTCCGGGCCTGGCATCCGCGAAGACGGGCGGCGCAAGGTGCTTGAAGGTGTGACAACGATAGAAGAAGTACTGCGGGTTACCCGGGAGGAATAATCAGTGCCCGCATACGAATATGTGGTTCTAGACACTGCTGGCAAGCAGAAAAAAGGGGTATTGGAGGGAGACAGTCCCCGGCAGGTTCGCCAGCAGCTCAAGGAAAAAGGGCTGGTACCACTGTCGGTGGATGTGACCAGCCAGAAGGAAAAAGAAAGCTCCCGTTCGTTATTCAAAAGCACCGCCATCAGTGCCGGCGATCTGGCACTGATCACCCGGCAGATCGCAACCCTGTTGCAGGCAGGGCTGCCGGTGGAAGAGGCGCTCCGCGGGGTGGCCAAGCAGACCGAGAAGCCAAAGATTACCAGCATGATTCTGGCGGTGCGGTCCCGGGTGGTGGAAGGCCATACCATGGCGTCAGCACTGTCCGAATACCCGGCGGCGTTTCCGGATCTTTACCGGGCCACGGTGGACGCGGGTGAGCGCTCCGGTCACCTGGGACTGGTAATGGAACAGCTGTCGGATTATACCGAGTCACGGTACCGGACCAAGAAAAAGATCCAGAGTGCCATGATTTACCCCATTGTGCTGGTGATCTTTTCGATTCTGATTGTGGTGGGCATGTTGACGTTTGTGGTGCCCAAGATCGTTTCGATCCTGGAAACCTCGGGTCAGGAGCTGCCCCTGCTTACCCGCATAATGATTGGCGGCAGCGAGTTTCTGCAGTCCTGGTGGTGGGCCATTATCATTGTAATTGTGGCGCTGGTGTATGGCTGGCGCAAACTGATGAGCGTAGAGTCCAACCGGTACAAGTTCCACAGCCTGGTGCTGCGAATGCCGATGATCGGGAAAATGAATCGCGGCTTTAATGCTGCCCGGGTCATTAGTACACTGGCGATCCTTTCGCGTAGCGGTGTGCCGCTGGTGGAAGCGTTGCGTATTGCCGGGGAAGTCGCCGGGAACCTGTGTATCAGGGAATCGGTGGGAGAGTCCGCCATCAGGTTGCAGGAAGGTGCCTCCCTGTTTGCCTCCCTGGATCAGACCGGGTATTTCCCGCCGATGATGATGCAGATGATTGCCAGTGGTGAGCGCAGTGGCGAACTGGATGATATGCTGCAGCGGGCTGCACAAAACCAGGATCGGGAACTGGAAGACCTGATCAACACCATCGTGAGCCTGTTTGAACCGATCATGCTGGTGGTTATGGGTGGGGTCGTTCTGCTGATTGTGCTGTCTATCATGATGCCAGTGATCAGTATGAACGCGTCCATTGGATAAATGTGAGAGAAGGAAAGTTGTACTTATGAAAAAATCTGTTCAGATCGCACCTGTTAAGCAGCAGGGTTTTACCCTGATTGAGATAATGGTTGTGGTTGTGATTATGGGTATCCTCGCCGGTCTGGTGGGGGTTGCCGTATTTGGAAACGTGGATAAAGCCAAGGTGGAATCCGTCAAATCAGACCTGCGGGTGATTTCTCAGGCGCTGGACCTGTATCGCCTGGATAACAACCGTTACCCGACAACGGATCAGGGGCTTGAAGCACTGGTTACCCCGACGGAAAACGCCAAGAACTTCCCCAGCGAGGGTTACCTGAAGAAAAAAGAGGTGCCGATGGATCCATGGGATAACCCCTACAATTACATCAGTCAGAGCAATCGCTCCTATGAACTCTACTCCTTCGGCGCCGACGGTGTGCAGGGCGGCGAGGGCTATGACGCGGACATTTACGCGTCCGATCTCTGATTCCCATGGCGGTCCTGTGGCGGCGCAACCGGGGTTTTACCCTCATAGAGCTGATGATCGTGATTACGATCATCGGCATTATGGCGGGCCTGATCGGATTGAGTGTCGTTACCGGGGACCCGGCAAAGGAGGCCCAGCGGGAGGCCCAGCGCTTCATTAATGTCATGTCTCTGGCCCTTGATCAGTCAGCATTCAATCAGCAGGATCTTGGGCTGCATATCGAGGACGACCGTTACCGGTTTCTGGTATGGGCCCTCCCGGCCGATACCAGTGAGGATGAAGAAAGCGGTGAAGAAGAGGCCGATGAGACTACCACCCAGGCCACACAATCCGGTGCCACGGAAAAAGAGCCTGAGCCTTTATGGCAATTCGTGAGCGATGAACCCTCTTTGGGGCTTTATGAGCTGCCTGAGGATATTCTGATTGATATCGAAATTGCAGATTCGGAACTGCTCCAGAGCGAAGAAGACGCCGAAACCGAGCTTACGGAAACCAACCTGAACCTCGACGAGATTGGCCCCAAAGTGGAGGAGGAAGAGGTGGTTGAGCCTCCTCACATCTATATACTTTCCAGTGGTGAGCTGGCACCGGCCTTCCGGCTGGGGTTTTACCATGTGGAAAAACCAGAAGCCATCTATTGGGTGGTGGGTGATGAAATGGGGCGGGTCGGTTTTCAGAAGGACGAATTCGATGACTCGTTCTGACCGTTTACCGGCCATGCCAGGCCACAGCCTGCGGGGGTTTACCCTCATCGAGGTGCTGGTGGCGCTGGCCATTTTTGCCTTGTCCATTACCGCGTTGAGCGGGACTTTCCATGCCAATATCATCAATGCCAACCGTCTCAAGGACAAAACCCTGTCGTTCTGGCTGGCCCAGAACGAGATGGTAACCCTGAAAGCCGCCGCCGAAGGACAGGGCAAATATCCCCCTCCACGCACGCGCACCGACAAAAAGCGTTATGCCGGCAGGGAGTGGGTGGTAAAAACCGAAGTAGCCAAGGCGCCGGGCCCCTTCAATATGCTGCGTATAGATATCAGCGTGGGGGAAGAGGGCGACAAAGACCCGGTATTCTACAGCACGCTGTCCGGTTTTCTGGTGGTGAACGACTGATGGCCGGGCACCGGGCACAGGGCTTTACGCTGATCGAACTGCTGGTGGCGCTCACCATTTTCGCCATCATGAGTGCCGGTATATTCACTATTTTCAACAGCTTTCAGACTGTTAAGGAAAATACCGACCGTGACGCCCAGCGCCTTTATGAATATCAGAAAGCCTTTACGGTGATTGAGCGGGATATCCGGCAGATGGTGGCGCGGCCCATCCGGGATGAATTCGGCACTACGGCACCAGCATTGCGGGGTGAAGACAACCATATGGAATTCACCCGCGCCGGCTGGAACCGCCCGCCCTTTGTTAAGATCCGTCGCAGTGAGCTACAGCGGGTGAAATACATTGTGGAAGAAGGGGGGCTACAGCGCTATTACTGGAAAGTGCTGGACAGGGCCGATAATTCCCTCCCGGAGCGTTTTATGGTGCTTGAGGGTGTGGAAGAGGTGAAATTCAAGTATTTCCGCAAAACTGACCAGAATGAAATCCGCGAGGAATTCAACTGGCCTGTGCAGACCAATGCCGTTCCTGCCCAGGCCCTGGGCGGACAGGGCAAAAACCAGACTGTGGGTGGTGACGGCACTGCTTGCGGGATACAAAACCGCTCCAACATTGAGCTGCCGCTGGTGGTGGAGGTCACCCTCACCACGCCGGAATTCGGCGAACTGGTAAAGAAATATCTGATTCCCATGGAATATGCCAATGCCATTATTCCCAACTGTTAAGCCATTAAAACGCCAGAAAGGCACCATCCTGATCACGGTGATGTTGCTGTTCGCCATCGGCGCCTATATGGCCACCGAGATCACCTACCGGCAGAAGGTGGATATCCAGCGCAGCGCCTCGATTTTTGCCCAGGCCCAGGCTTATGAATACGTGCTCGGTGCCGAGGAGATTGCCCGTTTCGCCCTGCGGGAGGACCTGAAAAAGGACAAGGACAAAGACAAGGAAAAAGACCACCCGGACGAAGACTGGGGCATGCAGCTGGCCCAGATTGTGGACGGAGGCACCATTGAAGGCAGGGTCAACGATCTGCAGGGGCGGTTTAACCTTAACTGGTTGCGGATTGAGGATGAGACCCTGCGGAAAAAAGCCATGGGTTATCTCTCCAGCCTGATGGCCCAGTTAAAAATACCCAAGGACACTCCAGCCCAGGCTGCCATCGACCAGATCAGGGATTACCTGGACGAAGACAGCGAGTATACCTTTCCCGACGGTAAGGATGACCAGGAGCTGATGCTGGAGGACACGCCCCGCCGGGCTGCCGGGCGGATGATCCTTGATGTCAGTGAACTCTTCCTGATTCCGGCCCTGAAGCCCTCGGAAGTGGAGATTCTGGCCCCCTATGTGACCGCTCTGCCGGTCTACACGCCGCTCAACCTGAATACGGCGCCGGATGAGGTGCTGGCCAGCATTGACTGTCTGGACGCCGGGGCCATCCGGTCCGGTATGCCCAAGCGCGGCTATGACGATATCAAGGAGGCGAAAAAGCTCAAACAGACGGACGAGTGCAAGCAGGCGCAGTTTCCCTTTGAAACCGGCGTCAAGTCCAGTTTCTTCGAGCTGAACGCCAAGGCGGTGGTAGATGGGAAAATTATGAAAGTGCGGTCCATTCTCTATCGGGACGGAAGCCAAGATAGTAATATTAAGGTAAAAGTCATTTACCGAAGACAGGTAGATCCGTACAGTAAGGTCTAAACTGTAGAAAAACAACAAAATTCCAGTACACAGAGTTCCTGTTGGAACCGTATTTAAGGGTTAATGAGTGAAAGAAGCGCTGTTCATTAAGCTGAAAAACGAGAAAGCCTGGTTTACCCCTCCCGCCGCTGAAGAAGAGGGGGCAAAAGCTCCCGCAGGCAATGGTCAGGAACGCCTGACAGCCCTGTATTATGTCAGGGGCGACCAGGAAGACGCCTTTCAGGGAACATTGGATGATCTGGTCCAGTGGGTACAGGAAATCCGTGGCGACTTCTTTGATCTGCCAGTAGTTGTGATGCTTGAAGGTGTAAACCTGGTGT
The DNA here is from genome assembly GCA_033722575.1 of Ketobacteraceae bacterium. Lineage (GTDB taxonomy): Bacteria > Pseudomonadota > Gammaproteobacteria > Pseudomonadales > Ketobacteraceae. The sequence continues at coordinate 20,321 of JAWVYU010000019.1, forward strand.
CTATGGCGGTGAACATCCCCTCCAAGCAGGCCAAGCACATTCAGCAGGCGCTTCCCTTCATGCTGGAAGACATGGTGGCCCAGGATGTTGAAAGCCTTCACATTGCCGTAGGTTCCCGTGACAAGTCAGGGGAACTGCCGGTGATCCTCTGCGAAAAAACCTACATTGAAAACCTGCTGGCGCACTTCCGGGCGGCGAATATTCAGGTACATTATGTCATCGCGGATATGTACTGTTTACCGCCTCAGGATGGCAGCTGGCATTTTCTTACCGATGGCCGCACCCTGCTGGTCCGCGTGGACAACCAGACCCCCCTTACCATTGAGCTGGATGCGCTGCCGGTACTGCTGAATGCATTGTTTGTGGAAGATCTTCAAGCACCGGAAAAGATCACCGTGACCGTGGGCAGTGATTTCACTTCGGATAACCTTGAGAACTGGCTCAAAACCCAGTTCACCAGCCATCTGGCGGATCTGACCACTGAATTCGAGATCGAGCATATTGACCAGACCAGTTTCAGTTACCTGTGCGAGTCCGTACTCCCTGAACTGACCTCTGAACCGATTAACCTGCTTCAGGGGCCCTACAAGCCCATTTCCAAACGCAGGCCGTCCCTGATCAAATGGAAGCCCATGGCTGCCCTGGCCAGCGTATTCGTTGCGCTTTTTGTGGGGTTCCAGTACACCCAGGCCTGGAAGCTGGAGGAGAAGGCAGAGCAGGTATCGCAGCAGGCGGAGTCACTCTATAAGCGCTACTTCCCTCAGGAACGTCGCATCGTGGATATCCGCAAACAGATGACCGACAAACTGGAAAGTGCCTCCAGTCAGGGGGGTGACGAAAGTTTCCTGACGCTGCTGGCGATGGTTGGGGAAAAGCTCAATGAAATGAACCGGGGCGCCGATAAGCCCCGCCTGAGTCCGCTACGGATCACCTATGACGAGACCCAGGGAGACCTGAAAATCGATTTTCTGGCGGGCGGTTTTACCGATCTTGATGCATTGAAAGCCAAGCTGGAATCCATGTCCCTCGCTGTGGAAATTGCCCGTGCCAGTCAGGATGGAGACCAGATGAAAGCACGTATGAATATCAGGAGTGCCGGGTAATGAGTGAATCCAGTGTATTAGGCCCGCTGAACGACAAGATCCGCGAAGCCAAACGGGCTTATTATGGCCTGGCGCCCCGGGAGCAGAACCTGATTGCTGCCCTGGCAGTGGTGGTGATCGTTGCCCTTATTTATCTGATCTTCATGTTTCCGGCCCAGAACAGCGTATCCTCCGCCAGCAAGAAGCTGGAGGCCAAGCAATCCCTGTTACAGTGGATGCAGGCCAACGAGGAACAGGCCATTGCGGCAGGTAAAAGCGGCAATGGGCGACGGAGTGGTAACAATCAGAACATTCTTGGTGCTGTCAACAGTGCCGCCAGTCGCTATCAGATTACCCTGCAGCGCTATGAACCCGAAGGTAAGGACAAACTGAGGGTCTGGCTGGAAGATGCATCATTCAATAATATGGTGCGCTGGCTGCATCAGCTTGAGTCACAAAACGGGATAACGGTGTCAAGCATCTCACTGGATGCGGAAAAGGACCCAGGCCTGATCAGTGCCAAGATCGTATTGAAAAACTAGGTTTAAATTACCGTTTATGTACGAATCCTTTTTCGGGCTGAAAGAGACACCTTTCTCCATCGCGCCCAATCCGCACTACCTCTATATGAGCAAGCAGCATAACGAAGCGCTTGCTCATCTTGTTTATGGTGTGGGTCGTGAAGGGGGGTTCGTGCTGCTGACCGGTGAGGTGGGCACTGGAAAAACCACCATATGCCGGTGTTTTCTGGAACAGATCCCGGAAAATACCGATGTTGCCTTTATTCTGAACCCAAAGCTCAGTTCCGACGAGCTGCTGGCCACCATCTGTGACGAGTTGTCGGTACCCTATATCGGCGACAGCATGACCATCAAGGATTACGTGGATTACATTAATTCGCGTCTGCTCAGCACCCATGCCAAGGGCCGCCACACGGTACTGATTATTGATGAAGCCCAGAACCTGGCACCGGAGGTACTGGAACAACTGCGGCTGCTCACGAATCTGGAAACGCACGAGAAAAAACTGCTGCAGATTGTGCTGTTGGGTCAGCCAGAACTGCAGGACATGTTTCAGCGCAAGGAATTGCGCCAGCTGGCTCAGCGGGTTACCGCCCGATTTCACCTGGACGCGCTGAAAATGGAAGAAATCGAGCCCTACATTACGCACCGTCTTGCTGTGGCAGGGGCCGCTGACCCCCGCGCAATTTTCCCCCGGAAAACCCTTAAATCCCTGTACCAGATCACCAAGGGCATTCCCCGGATTATCAACCTGGTGTGTGACCGTGCCATGCTGGGTGCCTATACCAAGTCACAGCGGTACGTGGATCCCCAGACGCTGAAAAGTGCGGCGGAAGAAGTGCTGGGCAAACATCATCTGGTGGATGTTGAGGTACGGGACTGGTGGCGACGCCTCCCGAAGGAGAAGATCGTCGGAGCCATAGGACTGGCCATGATTTGCGGTTTAAGTGCCGGAATAGGAGTTTGGTTCAGTGCGTCTTTGATTGGTCAGCAACAGCCGGTCCAGACTCAGGCAGCTACAGCAGAAGGTGCTGTCAAATCAGAACCGGCGGCAACGGCCACGAGGCCGCCCGCGGGTTTGCCACCGCCACCACCAAGGCCCCTGAGTGACACCGGGCTGAGCGAAGGAGCACTGGCCAGTGCTCCCGGTGCAGGCACATCAAAAGGCACGTTGACAGACAGGGTGCCATCGGCAGCCGGTATCCCGCCACAGACGGAGATGCCGGGAGTTCCCGCGGCGGGCTGGAGCACAGCGGGAGAAACCGATGAATTCCGGGTTGACGAGCTGTTCACCCGTTATGATGAGGCCCTGTCCGAGGAACAGGCTTACGCAGCGCTGCTGGCAGCCTGGGGTATCGACTACGATGTCCAGCGTGACGGACTGGCCTGTCAGTACGCCAAGCGGTTTGAACTTGCCTGCCTTAACAAGATCGGCAGCCTGGGATCGTTGCGGCATATGGGTTTGCCAGCGGTGCTCACGTTCTTTTCCGACACCGGCGAGAAACACTATGCGTTCCTCCGCACCATTGGTGAGGAAGCTGCCAGTTTTATCGTGGGAGACCAGCAACTGGATATTCCAATCGATGAGATTGATCAGATCTGGCGCGGGCACTTTGTTATGTTGTGGAAGGTGCCACCGGATTATAAAGGGCCTCTGCAGCCGGGCACCATAGGCCCACTCACCAAGTGGGTGAGTATGCAGCTGGACCTGTACGAGGGTGTACCCAACCCGGTCCCCGGTCGCGCCTACTATGACGATAACCTGGTGGAGCGGGTGAAGAATTTTCAGCGGGATGTGGGTGAGCAGGCAGACGGCATTGTGGGTATTAACACCCTGATCCAGCTGTCCAAGTACACAGATTCCCAGATCCCCCTGCTGGTGGACAGCCATCGGGAGAGACTGTAGTCATGTCCTATATCCTGGAGGCTCTGAAAAAATCCGAGCAGGAACGGCGCAGGGGCGAGGTACCGGAAATCAACCGCTTCGACGCCCAGGAAGTCAGCGATGAGCGAAAGCTCGGAATCTGGCCCATTGTGGTGGCCGCGCTGATTGCTGTTAATCTGGCGGTGCTGTTTTTCTGGGCCCCCTGGGAGCAGTCTGTGCCGGCAGATGCAGTGGTGGCGCCCGGTGCAGCCGGAGAGCAGGACGAATCTGCCGTTGCCGGGGCGGCTGGCTCCAGGCCCTCGGATGCGAGTGAACGCAGCGGCGACGTGCCTGCGGCCCGGCCCGGCGGCAGCAAAGTTTCAGCCACCGGCGAGGACCGGGTGAAGGTGGCCCCTGCAAAGCTGCCTGACGTGGCACCCAGGGAGCCTGTCAAACCTGCCATAACCCCTGAACCAGAGCCGGCGGCGGTATCGCAGCCGGAACCTGAGGTTATCCGACCCAGGCGAGCGGCAGAACCAGAACCTGAGCCCGAGATTATCAGGCCTCGTTCCACCCCCAGCACCTCTTACCTGCCTCAACTTCAGGAGCTGCCGGCGAATCTTCAGCAGCAGGTGCCGGATCTGAGTTTCTCGTCGCACATGTACTCCAGTGAACCGCGCTTTCGCAGCATCATCATCAATGGCCGCCGCCTCAAGGAAGGCCAGTTTCTGGATGACCGTATCCAGGTTCGCGAAATCACCGATAAAGGGGTGGTTCTCAGCCTGGATGGCACCTTGTTCGAAGTGGATGTGCTTGGTCAATGGGTGAACTAAAGCACTCTTTTGCAAGGTTTTTCGCGGAATTCTTTAGACAGCATATCAGGATGTTCTATAGTTAATGGAAGCACGGCTTTGGAGCGTCTATGGATACAGAAAGTACCACCAATCAGCGGAAAGTCGATCGACGGCACCTTATTTACTATCTGCGGGTTTTCAACAAACAGGACAATGAACTCCTGGGTAACCTGGTGGATATCAGCACGCGGGGTATCATGCTGGTCAGTGATTCTCCCATTCCAGTGAACAAGCGGTTTCAATTGAAAATGGTGTTGCCCGAAACCATTTCCGGCAGTCGGGAGGTGGAATTCGAGGCTGAAAGCCGCTGGTGCCAGAACGATGCCAACAAGGACTTTTATGACACGGGTTTTGAGCTGATTGATCCTACCAACAAGTTTCTGGAGGCAGTAGACAAGCTGGTTGATGATTGTTTGTTTAAGGAATAAAGCCGAGCACAAAAGGCCAGCTGCCATGCAGGTGAAAAAATTTGCTTACATCTTGCCCTGAAAAGCCATAGTTTTCATCAGAACCATTCGCTATAGTGCCCAGTCATTGCTCAGCCCAAGTCGCGCAAGCTATCCATAAGCTCAGAGAAACCCAGGGGAAAAGCAGTTATTCATGAGCACGCTGGAAGCCTTCAGAACCAATTTAGCCATTGCCAAAACCCTGATTGTAGAGGGGCGGGAGCGCTATATCGGCGTTACCCGCACGGCCATGGCGATAGAGCAGATTTACCGGAAACACCGTAAAAGGGCCAGAATACTGCCGCGGTCTGACGCGGAAAAACTGCTGATAGAGGCCCACCAGAAAGCTGCCCGAAAAATCTCAGAGCTGTGCAAGGGAAACGGCGCTATCTGGGTAAAGTTCGGGCAGTTTCTGAGCTGCCGTCCTGACATTCTCCCTATTGAATATATCATTGAGCTGCAAACCCTGCAGAATAATGCCAGGCCCGTGCCTTTCGAGCAGCTTCACCCGTTAATTCTGGAAAACTGGGGCAACGAATGGGATCAGCGTTTTGATGCTTTCAATGTGGTTCCGGTGGCCACTGCGTCGGTGGCGCAGGTGCACAAAGCCGTACTCAAAGACGGTACGGCTGTGGCCGTCAAACTGCAGTTACCGGAAGTCAAGGAACTGTTTGAGCAGGACTCTCTGGTATTTCGCTCACTGGCCGGCGTGCTGTCACCGCTGATCAAGGAAATCGATCTCAAGCAGGTGATCGACCAGCTGATCGAGCTGACCATGGAAGAACTGGATTTTCGGACAGAAGCGAAAAACCTCAGTTTGTTCGGAGGGCATCCCCACGTGCCGGGCATAAAAGTGCCGGCATTGTATGGGCGGTTGAGCAGTGAAAAGATTCTGGTCACCGAATGGGTTGATGGTATCCGCCTGACCGACTATATCGAAGCCAATCCCGACCGGGCTTCCAGCGTGCTGAATAAGCTGCTGTACAGTTTTATCCAGCAGGTTACCCAGTTCGGTCTCTATCATGCAGACCCGCACCCCGGCAATTTTCTGGTGCTTGAAGATGAGTCCATCGCCATACTGGATTATGGCGCCCTGGCCACCCTGACGCGGGAAGAGGCGGGCCACTACGGGGCATTGCTGATGGCCCTGATGTCCGATGACCTGAGCCAGCTGGGCACACTGTTCGAAAAAGCCGGTTTTGAGTGTGAGCGTCGGGAAATTTTTTCCGAGATTTCAGCGTATTTTGTGGCAGAAAACCGACGGGAAAAAAGTGTTTCTGACCGGTTGGCAGAAATACTGGAAAAGCTGCGCAAGGACCGGGTGAGCATTCCGGATTCTTTTATTGCCATGGCCCGGGTGATTATCAGTATTGGTGGCTTCATGAAGCGCTATGGGGTGGATTTCAATTGGAGACCCGGTCAGACCCCGCCTCAGTAAAGGGTTTATTACCGGGCCCAAATAGCTAATACTTATCACCTGCTTGAGGGTTGCATTATCCAATTTGAGCGGTTAGATTTTGTGCTTAGTGTTTTATAAAAAATGCCGCCTGCCATGCCGTTTATCAATCGGCATGAGAAAAGCAAAGCTTTAAAAAACAATAAGATATTTAAAAGAATTAAACAAAAATGTTAACCAGCTCTATAATGGCTCATCAGCCTGCTGGACTACGGAACTTCAGATTACGCCATGTTGTACAGACTCATAAAGACTGATCCTGGATCAGGATTCCTCTCCGGTTATCTTGCCATCTTTTCAGTTGTCCTTGTCGCGCTCTGGTGCCTGCCGGCAGCAGCCAGCGAGGCAGCGATGCGTGTTGCTGCGGCAGAATCTGTTAAAGCCACTGACATTTCAGTGGAAGCGATTCCCGAGAAAAACAATGCGGCCGATTCGGAACAGAGAGCAACCGCGCCCAAGCCACGCAAGCAACTAAGGGACCCTTCGGTGACCTATACCCTGGCTAACGGGGCTACCTACACCGGGCAGTGGAACTACCGTGACGAGCCCCATGGCCGGGGACGATACATTACCAAAAGCGGTGATGAATACGTTGGTACCTTTGAGAATGGTGTCTTCCACGGTAACGGCGTGTACTACGCCGTAGACGGGGATGTATATCGTGGCCAATGGCGCAAGGGTAAAAAGCACGGTCAGGGCATCATGGAATACAAGAACGGGAATATCTACGAGGGCCGCTGGGCGAATGGCCTGCGGCACGGCAAAGGTGTATTGCAGTATCGCAGCGGCTCCCGTTACGAAGGCGACTGGAAGCTGGGTAAACGGCACGGGCGGGGAATGTACGTTTCCAATAGTGGTCAGCGTTATATTGGTGATTATGCCTACAACAAACCCCACGGCCGGGGTACCGAGGTGGAATCCAACGGCGACTCCTATACCGGAACTTTTTCCAAAGGCGAAAAGCACGGGGTGGGGGAATGCGCTCCCCGGAACGGCGATGTCGTGATCTGCCTTTTTGACAGTGGCAGACGAATTCTCGACCCCAAACTGCTGAAGCGCGCTGCCGCCTATTACGAGAAGAGCCGGCCTACCTACGAATTCGAAGGCGGCATCGGGTTTCTGTTTGAAGACCATTATACCAAACAACGTCGCTGGCTCAGTCATGAAGAGGTTTACTGGGATACGGTGGAGGCCATGCTGGCCACCCAGCTTCGCATTACAAGCCAGTCGCCCGGTCAGAAACTGTTATTCGTAATTGATGATTACCAGGGGCCTGGCACCTATGAATTGAAAGAAGGTAATTTTCTGGCAGCTATCGGGAAGAACGAGGGCATAGGGTTACGGGAAGGCGAGCGTATGACCCTCGAGATCACCTCCGATTCAAAAGGCATGATTGAGGGCAGCTTCAGCGCCACCAGGCTCGTTAGTGGAGAAGGCAGGTCAGAACGGGTGTTTGCCATTCGTAACGGCCAGTTTGAGGCAGAAAAATACGTGCCGCCACCACCCGAGAAAAAAGACAAACGCGACAAGCTGCGTGAAAAACACCTGCCCACCCGGCAGCCCCAAAGCTGAGCGAAGCCGATCACACCAGAGAAGCAGGATCACAACAGAAACGGCAGAATAATAGCTGTCAGGATGCCTGTGAGCCCCATGGACAGCGCGGCAAATGCACCACATTCCTCACTGATTTCCAGGGCTCTGGCCGTGCCCACGGCATGAGATGTCAGACCCAGGGAAACACCTTTCACGCTGTCATCCCTGATATTCATGCGATCCAGAATAATCGGGCCAATCACTGCGCCCAATACTCCGGTAAACATCACAAAGGGCGCTGCCAATGCCGCTGTTGCGCCGATTTTTTCTGCCACCGCCATGGCAATGGGGGTGGTAATGGATTTCGTGGTCATGGCCATCAGGGTGGTTTCCGATGCGCCCAGTAACCAGGCCAGCAGCACGCAGCTGCCTACGGTGAGTAAACTGCCTAATACCAACGTGGCGATAATGGGAATCAGCAGTGAGCGGATTCTTTTCAGGTTCTGATACAGGGGTATGGCCAAGGCAACGGTGACCGGCCCCAGCAAAAGGTGGAGCAGATAGGCGCTCTCGAAGTAAACCTTGTAGGGGAGCTTGATGACAATGAGGGCGCCAATCACCAGTGTCATACCCACAACCACCGGTTGTGCGAAAGGATTATGGGCTGTCTTCTGGTAGAGAATCTGTCCGGCGCGGAACGCCAGCAGCGTCAATAACAAGCCAAAAAGCGGGTGATGAGTAACCGGTTCAAGCATTCATAGCCATCCTTAATGCCGGTTAAACGCCGACACGAGCGCTTTGAAAATATAGGGGGTGGCGATAAATGAAATCACCAGGCTCACAACCAGCGCCACCAGCACAGCAATGCCTTCTCTTTCCAGCAGATCACCATACTGGATAACACCCACACTGGCGGGAATCAGCAACAGTGGCAGATACGGGAACAGTTTCGTGGCTGTGTCCGATAACGGCCGGGAAACAAAACCCCGCATC
>JAWVYU010000020.1:0-28032 GCA_033722575.1 Ketobacteraceae bacterium
CTTCAGATGGATGCGCTGTTTCCGCCCCACTGGATCAGGCACTACCGCTACGACCGGCTGCAGGAGTTCCCTCGCTATTTGCAGGGAATTCTGATGCGCATCGATAAACTGCAGGGAAACGTGGAACGGGATCAGCAGCAGATTCCCCAGGTTCAGTCCCTGTGGATGGACTATCTGGAAAGAAAAGCCTCCCTGGAGGAGCGGGGATTGCAGGACAGCGAGCTGGAAACGTTCCGGTGGATGCTGGAGGAATACCGGATTTCCCTTTTCGCCCAGGAACTGAAGACCCGATTTCCGGTGTCTGCCAAGCGTCTTGCCAAACAGTGGGAAAAGGTGCAACGATAACACCAATATTGGCGGCAGCACCTATACTATGGCCACAGGCTGTTACCTTTGCAGGAGGCGGGCGTGAGCAGTGAATCCGGTATTTCGGGCAGTTCCACCCCACAAAGCCTGATCGGGGAATCCTCGATCCGGGAACATTCCATCATGGTGCCTCTGGGTGAGAAGGGTCTCCAGCAGCTGCACATGCGCCGTTTTTACCGCCACCCCGATGACCCTTCCGTTTTCCTTCTCCACGGCTTGCTGGAAGATGGCACCATCTATTATTCCCGAACCGGCCAGGGTCTGGCCTATTTTCTGGCTGAACAGGGGTTTCAGGTATTCGTGCCGGATCTAAGGGGCAAGGGACGCAGCTGGCCTTCCGTGGCCCAACTGCTCAATTGTCGCGTCGTGGATCTGGTGACCGAAGACATTCCCACCTTGCTGGACAAGGTGGAATCCCTGACGTCGCGACCACCGGCGTTTCTGGTGGGGCACGGGTTTGGCGGGGTTCTGATCAGTTCCTTCCTGGCCCGGTATCCCGAATACCGTCATGCCATCAATGGTGTCGTCCATTTCGGCAGCCGCCGGGTGGCGGCCGGGGACGACCTGTACCGCCGGATCATGATCGACTGGCTGTGGAGTGGTGCTGCCGGATTTATCGCCCGGATCAGAGGCGTGATACCCGGCAGGTTATTGAAAATCGGGGCAAAAGACGAGCACTGGCAGCTCCATGAGGACAGCCTGCAATGGTTGCAGGGAAGTCCCTGGCAGGATCCGGATGATGCCTTTGATTATGGCAAGGCCCTGAGCCAGGGCCTGGAATATCCGCCGTCACTCTATTTCGCTTCACGAAAGGATTTAGGTTACGGTAATCCGGCAGATGTCAGGAACTTCATGCGTGAGGTGGGCCATCACAATGGCCGTTTGGTGGTTCTCGGCAAGGCCGAGGGAAACCGACACAATTATTCACATATTGGGATGTTGATTCACCCTGATGCAAGGGACGATCACTTTCCTTTCATGTTAGAATGGTTGGTCGAGATGCTTAGTTTAAAGGTGGAAGCTCAGTGCGATAGTGAGCCAGAAAGTTCGGCCGCGGCTATTGATGAAGAGATTCGTAACCCCAGAAAAAGCAGAAATCACAAAAGCAATAATGACGAATGATCTAGGTGGCCGCTCCCAGCCTTGTGCGGCCCATGGTACCCGGAGGTAGCAGTGTCGAATCCCGAATATCCCCGCGTTGTGATAAGCGGTACAGGCTTATACACCCCGTCCGAATCCATATCCAATGCCGAATTGGTAGAAACCTTTAATGCCTATGTGGAAACATTCAATGCCGAGAACCGGGAGGCCATTGAGCGGGGCGAGATGGAGCCATTGCATCATTCCAGCGTGGAGTTCATCGAAAAGGCATCCGGCATCAAATCCCGTTATGTAATGAATAAATCGGGCGTACTGGATCCGGAGCGCATGAAGCCGTATATTCCGGAGCGTAGCGATGAGGAACAGTCCATACAGTGTGAAATGGCCGTGGCGGCCATTGAGCAGGCTTTGAAGAATGCCAACAAGACCCCCGAAGATGTGGACGCGGTGCTGGTGGCCTGCTCGAATATGCAGCGCCCTTATCCTGCCATGGCGGTAGAAGTTCAGGACGCGTTGGGTATCAAAGGCTTTGGTTACGATATGAATGTGGCCTGCTCCTCGGCAACTTTTGGTATCCAGGCGGCTCGGGATTCCATTATTTCAGGCTCTGCAGAATGTGTAGTGGTGGTGAATCCGGAAATCTGCTCTGGCCACCTGGCCTGGGAGGATCGTGATTGCCATTTCATTTTTGGCGATGTCTGTACTGCCATTGTGGTTGAGAAAGAGAGCACCTGCACGGCGGACAAATCCTGGGAAATCCTGGGCAGCCGCTTGCAAACCCAGTTTTCCAATAATATCCGCAACAATTTCGGGTTCCTGAATCGCTGTGACGAGAGCGGCGTGGGGGCCAGGGACAAGTTGTTTCGCCAGAACGGGCGCAAGGTTTTCAAAGAGGTGGTGCCCCTGGTATCAGACCTGATCCTGAGTCACCTGGGTGACAATAATGTTTCTGTGTCGGAGCTCAAACGCATGTGGCTGCACCAGGCCAATCTGAGCATGAATCTGCTGATTTCCAAAAAGGTGCTGGGTCGTGAAGCTTCCATAGAGGAGGCACCGGTGATTCTTGATGAATATGCCAACACCAGCTCCGCCGGGTCGATTATTGCATTCCACTGCTATCAGGATGATTTTACTCCGGGAGAAATCGGTGTGATCTGCTCTTTCGGTGCAGGCTATTCTGCCGGCAGTGTGATCGTCAAACGGCGCTGATACCGCTTTTTTATCATTGCTTTTCCAATGAAACGGGCCCTGCGGCCCGTTTTTTCGTTTTGCTGATAAGTAATTCATTTTTTGGCAGTTTTTACCTGGTGTGCTAGCTTAAAAGCTAGCGCGTCGCTGCTGTTTCAAGTCGCGTTAAGTAGATCACTCCGGGGAAACAACAAGAAACTTCTCCCCTTATTGAAACTTTCCATCGGGTACTAATGTCATACCCTGCAGTTGCGGAGTGAAACCGCTCCGGCTTACTAAAAAGAAACTGAAATTCATTTATTGTCTGAGGAGACAAGACCATGTCTAAATTGACTTCACTTAAACCGCTTGCCGCCGGCGTTGGTGCCGCTTTCGTTGCTTCTGCATTGTCTGCCGCTCCGGTAAACGCTTCAGAAAACCCTTTTGCTACCAATGATCTGTCCAGTGGCTATACGCAGCTGGCCAAAGGCCATAAAGAAGGCAAGTGTGGCGAAGGCAAATGCGGCGAAGGCCATGATGGCAAAGACCGGGAAGGCAAATGCGGCGAAGGTAAATGTGGCGAAGGCAAAGCTGACAAGGAAGGCAAATGCGGTGAAGGCAAGTGCGGCGAAGGTAAATGTGGTGAGGGCAAAGCTGACAAGGAAGGCAAATGCGGCGAAGGTAAATGCGGTAGCTAACCAGAAGGAACAAGGCCATGCAAAAACTTCAGGGTATGCAACTTGAAGGCACTGGCCTGGGAATGAGACGGGCTCTTTTGAGCCCGTTTTTGTCTGCCAGGCCAGCGAATATAGATTTTCTTGAGGTCGCGCCGGAAAACTGGATGGGGCTGGGCGGGCGTTACGGCAAGCGGTTTCGCGAAATCGCGCAAGCCTATCAGTTTGTGCTGCACGGATTGTCCTTGTCCATTGGCAGTCCCGCACCACTTGACACTGACCTGGTGCGATCCATAAAAAACTTTATGGACGAATTTGATATCGATATCTACACAGAGCACCTCAGTTACTGCAGTGATACGGGCCACCTCTATGATCTCATGCCGATACCTTTTACCGGGGACGCCGTTACCTATGTAGCCGGAAGAATCCGCCAGGTTCAGGACATCCTGGAACGCCAGATTGCCGTCGAAAACGTATCCTATTACGCAGCACCTGAGCCGAAGGAAATGTCCGAGCTTGAGTTTGTGAATGCTGTCTTGCAGGAAGCCGATTGTGGACTGCTGCTTGATGTCAACAATATCTATGTCAACAGCGTTAACCATCGTTATGATCCCGTCGAGTTTCTTCATGGGTTGCCGGGCGACCGGATTGCTTATATCCATGTGGCAGGCCATTACAATGAAGCAGAAGATCTGATTGTGGATACACATGGCGCCAATGTCATATCGCCGGTGTGGGAGCTTCTGGAAGAGACCTTCCGGCATTTTGGCGTGCAGCCCACCTTATTGGAAAGGGATTTCAATATTCCGCCACTGCCGGAATTACTGGAAGAAACAGCGCAGATTACCCGATTACAGAATCAATGGCGTGGGCGTCGCACAGAAGAGGCCGGAGCATGAAATTTCAGGAATCCCAATACCGGTTTGCAGCCCATATCCGGCATCCGGAACTGAACCAGGCCCCGGAAGACATAGAAGACCGGCGTATGGGCATATACCGCGACCTTTTCTACAAGAACATTGAAGGTTTTCTGACGAATGGTTTTCCGGTGTTGCGGCAGATCACCAGCGATGATCACTGGCACAGCATGGTGCGGGATTTTATGAACCGCCATCAGTGCAGGTCACCTTATTTTGCGCGTATTGCCAGGGAATTCCTTGAGTATCTTGACGGTGAACGTACGCCCCATGAAGCAGACTTTCCCTTTCTGCTGGAGCTGGCCCATTATGAATGGGTGGAACTGGCGCTGGATATCAGTGAGCAGGAAATTCCCGCCACAGGTTATAATCCTGCCGGTGATTTGCTGAGTGGTCACCCGGTGGTGTCTCCCCTGGCCTGGGTGCTCCAGTATCAGTATCCGGTGCATCAGATTGGCCCCGGCTTTATTCCGACGGAGCCCGCCGAAATACCCGTGTTTTTACTGGTTTATCGTAACCGCGATGACCAGGTTCGCTTTATGGAAATCAACGCGGTTACAGCCAGGCTGCTATCTATTTTCCAGGAACGGGAGTTGTGCCGAGGAGAGGATGCAGTGGCGCAACTGATTGATGAGCTGCAGCACCCGAATCCGGATGTGGTTTACCAGGGGGCACGTCAGGCGCTGGCTCACCTGCTGGAAAAAGAGATCATTCTGGGAACGGCCCTGAAACCCATCAAATAACCACAGGTTCAGGAAACTTTTACCGCTTTATCTGCTCAAAGGGCTCTCATTTTATTATTTTCAGGAGGTCATAGTGGCTCCCGTTGTTCACTTTGCCAATCGATTACAGGACCTGCTTGATAAAACCCGACATGTCGATTTTCTGGGGCCTCTGGCCTTGAGGCTTTATCTTGCGCCCATCATGCTGGCGGCCGGTTTTCATAAATTTCATAATTTTGAGAGTATCGTGAGCTGGTTCGGTAATGCTGAATGGGGACTGGGATTGCCGTTTCCCGCATTTATGGCTTTCATCGCCACCGCCACTGAAATCATTGGCGGTTTTGCGTTGCTGCTGGGTATTGCATTACGTTGGCTGGCGATTCCTCTTATGTTTACCATGGCAGTTGCCGCGCTGACGGCCCACTGGGAGAATGGCTGGTTCGCGATCGCGCCAAGTAACCCTGATACCAGCACCGCAAAAGTGCTGGCCGAAGTTGGCTTTCCCGGGGCGGAGGCGAGCCTTGAAAACAGCAGGGAAGTGGGTAAGCGACTTGATCGCGCCAAGGAAATCCTCAAGGAACATGGCAATTATCGCTGGCTGACGTCAAAAGGAAACTTTGTGGTGCTGAACAATGGCATCGAGTTTTCGGCTACCTATTTTATTATGCTTCTGGTGCTGTTCTTTACCGGTGCAGGCCGTTATCTGAGTGTGGATTACTGGATTCACCGAAAATTCCGTCAGCCCGGAAATGCAACAGAATAGGGGCTGGCGCCCAATGGCGCTGTTACGGTGAGTAAAAGTTTTCTATAATCTGCCCCCACAACAACGGATTTGTGGGGGCACCCTTGAAGCATTCCAACTCTTTTTTCTTCTGCGCGGCTTTGCTTATAAGCCTGAGCGGGCCTGCTGTGGCTGCGAGCGATGCTGATCCGCTGGAGCCGATTAATCGGGTTACCTTTACATTCAATGATTATCTGGATCGTTATTTACTGAAACCTGTGGCGAAAGGTTACCGGAAAGTCACTCCGGATTTTGCTGAGCGAGGGATCAGTAATTTCTTCGATAATCTGGGAGAACCCTGGAATATCCTGAATAACCTGCTTCAGGGCAAGCCCGGGGATGCGGGGAGCGACAGCCTCAGACTGCTGGTAAATACCACCGTAGGGCTATTCGGTTTTATCGATATAGGGTCACGGATCGGGCTGGAGAGGCATGATGAAGACCTGGGCCAGACGCTGGGTGTATGGGGCGTTGACAGCGGCCCTTACCTGGTTTTGCCGCTGCTGGGGCCGAGCACGGTTCGCGACGGTATCGCCCGGATTCCAAGCATCTATATTTCGGCGACGGACGAGGTGGATCACGACAGAACCCGGTACTCACTGCGTGCATTGGATGTGGTGAGTTTTCGTGCGGATCTGCTGGACAAGGAAAGGATTATCGCGGGTGACCGTTATACCTTTATCCGGGATGCGTTTCTGCAGAACAGGAAATTCAAAGTTAATGACGGAAAAAACGAAAATCCGTTTGCCAACGATGGCTTTGATGATGAGATGCTTTTTGATGAGTAACAGGGCACCGGAACGGTAACAGAACGCCCCGGCAGCCTGTGGTCAAACGGCTGCCGTGCCCTTGTCAGTGCTTTAGAAGTCGCCCATTTTGCGGATAACGACACCGATCATGAACTTGTGCAGATTGGGTATGGGGTCAACCCGGACCACCTCTACAGAGG
This sequence comes from Ketobacteraceae bacterium, assembly GCA_033722575.1. Lineage (GTDB taxonomy): Bacteria > Pseudomonadota > Gammaproteobacteria > Pseudomonadales > Ketobacteraceae. The sequence continues at coordinate 6,681 of JAWVYU010000020.1, forward strand.
CATCCAGTGGCGAAAAATCGGGCCCTTCGGAAGGCACGGTAACCCGCAGGCGATCACCGATCTGCAATTTCTTGTCAGTTTCCAGCAACATACCCGCCCCACTCAGGTTGCGGCATCTGCCTTCGTAGCGTTCTTTGCTGTCCGCACGCTGAAAAGACACCATGGTGTCTACTTTCATGCGGATAAAATTACGTTTTTCTTCGTACTTGCGCTCAGTCAAAATCATGAGTCCTCTCTCGCCATCACCTGCTAACTTATTGAAAAGTCAGCTTTTTTATTCTATTTGCAGGCTGGTTAAGGTGCTTTTTATAGTGCTTTCGCACAGTATTATAGCCAAAACAGGCAGTCTTTAATCAGTATAACAAACATTCGGAATATGGCTATTTAAAATGTTCTTTATCTCCTGATGTCAACCATAGGAGGCACGTAGCCCAGATTCAGCTTGAAAGACAGTGGGTTAAACGCTACTTTTTGATTTCAGTCTTATCAGTAGTGCCAGTGGGGCCTGTCTGTAAGCGCCAATTCACAAACCGGATATTTGCTGTTAATGGGCAAGACTGCCAAGCAGAAGCGTAAAGTCCTATTAATTGATCAGGAGCCTGAAATCTGTGATCAGGTGTCCGGCTGGCTTTCCCGTTTCGACAATATCGAGGTGAGTTGCCATTGCGGATCCGAGAACGCCATGGCGGATTGGCGGGCCCAACATCACGAGCTGGTGATTTGCGAGGCCAGACTCCGAGATGTTTCAGGGCTGGATGTGCTGGAAGACATTTCCATTGAATGCCCCGATACTCAGGTGATACTGATCTCCGAAGAAGGCGAGATGGAAGACGCAGTGGCCGCTCTGCGCCTGGGCGCGGTGGATTTCATCATGAAGCCCCTTGATCAGACAGTGCTGACCCACGCAGTGGAGCGGGGACTGTCGGATTATCAGCTGAAGCAGGATAATCGCAATTATCGCGAAGAGCTGGAAGTCAGAAATCGGGAACTCAAGGAAAGTCTGCGGCTGCTGCGGGAGGATCAGGAAGCGGGCAGGGCAGTGCAGTTACGGCTTTTGCCTCCGTTCCACTACCAGTTTGATGGTTTGTTGCTGGATTACACTATCCTGCCATCGCTCTATCTGAGCGGTGATTTTATTGATTACTTCAAGGTTTCCGAGAAAAAGCTGGGCTTTTATCTGGCGGATGTGTCCGGGCATGGCGCATCTTCTGCTTTTATTACCATTCTCCTTAAAAATATGGCGAACCGCCTCCAAAGGCATTACCGGGAGCATGACTTGCCGGAGCTTACCCCGGCGAAAATCCTGGCGATTGCCAACGATGAACTGATTCCCCTTGGGCTTGGCAAACATCTGGCGGTGTTCTGTGCCGTAATCGATACTGAAAATAATGTGATAACTTACTGTTCTGCGGCACATTTTCCTCCGCCCATTCTGATGAGTGGGGATGAATACCGGCAGCTGACAGGGACAGGGCTTCCGGTCGGGCTTTTTGAAGGTATTGACTACGAAGAAACCGTAGTGCCTGTGGGGGATACATTTAAGTTGATTATGTTTTCTGATGGCGTGCTGGAGCTGATCGCGTTACCATCAGTAGCTGAGAAAGAGGCGTATTTACTGGAAATGGTGCGGCAGGATATCCACAATATCAACGGAATATCTGCGTACCTGGGACTGGATAGTATCGAAGCAGCGCCGGACGATATTGCCGTGCTGACCGTGTCCAGGGGCTACAGTCAGGAAGCGTAAATACAACATCGAACTACAGTTAAAAGGTGTTTCTCTGGAAATGGTGAAGTCCACTGCAAGTCGCGTGCTGTACGCAGTGCATCAGGGTACTTATGTATTAAAGCTTATTGGTGATATACGTGTCACCTGTTGTGCTACGCTGGATGAATTCATTGAGGGGCTGTTTAAAGAGCCTGACATGAAGGCAGTGGTGATCGATCTCAGCGAAACAACCATTATCGACAGCACGGCACTGGGGCTGATCGCAAAAATCGCCGTGTTTTTCCGCAAGAACTTTGATATCCGGCCGGTGATTATCTCGACCAATCCCGATATTAACCGCATCCTCGACTCTATGGGGTTCGATGCAGTTTTCAATATTATCCACGAGCAATCGGTTTTGAACTCCACGCTGTCGGACCTGCCCACCCGTGACTGCACAGAAGCTGAAGCAACACGCAAGGTGCTGGAAGCGCACAAAGTGCTCATGAGCATGAATGAGAAAAACAAGGAAACCTTCAAGGATGTGGTGGCCACGCTGGAAGAGCAGAAAGTCGGTGGCAATGCGAGCAATGATCAATATAACCCTCACCAGCGTTTTAACTGACTAGTTGCCGTCTTCCATCTTTTTAAGTTCCTGATTCTTTATTTCCATCACCACCGGTCTTTCCACATACAGCAGATCTGAGATTTTGCGCATAAGGTGCATCTCATGCTTGTCGATATGGCCATCGGCCAGGGCAACCTGCCACATCAGGCGAATCACTTCGCGCTTTTGCTGTTCGTTATAATGGTCATTGATCAATCGTGTGAAAGGGTACAGTGAATGATTTTCACTGTGCTCTTCCTCGCTCAGGCTGATCAACTCCTGAATTTCCTCTTCAGTGAGGGAGTATCCGGCTTTCAGTGATTTGATCAGCTGGGCTTTCTCGATCTCCAGAATTTCATAGTCGGCATTGACCATTTCGATAAGCAGCGCGGCAGTAGCCAGTTGCAACCGTTTTTCCAGCGGCTTCTCGCTGACGATCTCCGGCGCCAGGGTTTCATCAAAAAAAGCTTTCAGTTTTTTCAGCATCAGAACAATAAACTCAGTTGGTTTTCCAGTTTGACCTGGTCTTCGGCAAATTTACGGATGCCCTCTGCGAGCTTCTCGGTTGCCATGGCATCCTCATTCATCTGCCAGCGAAATTCAGCTTCTGTGACCGTGATTTTGTCATGGGGTTCCCAGTCTGCATCGGGAGACAATACGGCTTTCAGTTCGCCCGTGTCGGCGCTGAGTTCTTCCATCAATGCAGGGCTGATGGTCAGCTTGTCGCAGCCTGCCAGCTGCTCGATCTCGCCGGTGTTGCGAAAACTGGCACCCATGATAATGGTGTCATACCCGAATTGTTTGTAGTACTCGTAAATACGGGTTACCGACAACACGCCTGGGTCTTCCGTGGGAGTATATTCCTTCTGGCCGCTGTTCGCTTTGTACCAGTCCAGTATCCGCCCCACAAAGGGGGATATCAGCGTCACCCCGGCTTCGGCGCAGGCGACGGCCTGAACAAAAGAAAACAGCAAGGTCAGATTACAGTGAATGCCTTCCTGTTCAAGAATTTCTGCAGCTTTGATGCCTTCCCAGGTAGATGCAATCTTGATGAGTACCCGGTCGCGGCCGATTCCCAGGTCATCATAAAGCTGAATGATCCTGCGGGCCTTGTTGATGGTTGCCTGGGTATCGAAGGACAATCTGGCGCTGACTTCTGTGGATACATACCCCGGCACAATGGACAGGATTTCCTTGCCGATCAGCACCGCCAGAATATCTGCCGCAATGGCGCTGCGGCTTTCGTTATGGCCGGAAGCCGCGCCGAATTTTTTTGATTGCTCCACAGCCCTGGCCAGCAGCGGTTTGTATTCTTCAAGTTGCGCAGCTTTCAGCAGCAAGGAGGGGTTGGTGGTGGCATCCTTGGGTTGAAACTGGCGAATGGCCTGGATATCGCCGGTGTCTGCCACCACAGTGGTCATGGTTTTTAACTGGTCCAGCTTGTGGCTCATTAGATCAAACTCCGTAAAAAACTAGCCCGCCATGTTAGCACGGGATGGCGTGTTGCGCGGCGATGCAGGGGATTCGACAAGCTCCCTTGCCTGTTGCAAAAGATCGGATGTGGTGCCCGGTTTATGGGCGTTTTCACTGAGAAACCGCCGCCATTTTCTTGCCCCCGGCATTTTCTGGTATAGGCCCAGAATATGCCTTGTTACATAGCTCAGCTTGCCGCCTCCGGCAATCACCTGGTCAATGTAAGGCAGCAGCGCCATAACCACCTCATCCCGGCTGAGGGGGGCGTGGTTATCACCATAGAACAGCGCATCCACCCCGGAAAGTATATAAGGGTTCTGGTAGGCTTCGCGACCCATCATGATGCCGTCGACCTTTTCGAGATGTTTCAGGCCTTCTTCGAGAGAGCTGATGCCACCGTTGATAATAATTTCGAGGTGAGGGAATTCCGCTTTCAGCTGATAAATGCGCTCGTAATTCAGAGGGGGAATATCGCGGTTTTCTTTGGGGCTTAGCCCCTGTAACCAGGCTTTGCGGGCATGGATAATAAAGGTGCTGACCCCGGCATCGGACACCCTGGCGATAAACCGTTGCAGGTCGTGGTATTCATCCTGATCGTCGATACCGATCCGGCATTTTACGGTGACTGGTATATTGCACGCCCTGATCATGGCCTCGCAACAGGCCGCCACCAGGTCCGGTTCGGCCATCAGGCAGGCACCAAAACTTCCCGACTGGACCCGGTCCGAGGGGCAACCGATATTGAGGTTGACCTCATCGTAGCCGTAGTCCTCGCAGATCCTGGCGCACTGCGCCAGTTCAGCGGGGTCGCTACCTCCCAGCTGCAGGGCCACCGGGTGCTCTGTATCATTGAATGCCAGAAAACGCTCTTTCTCGCCGTGAATAATGGCGCCGGTAGTGACCATTTCGGTATAGAGCACCGCATGCCGGGTGATCAGGCGGTGAAAATACCGGCAGTGCCGATTGGTCCAGTCCATCATGGGTGCAACGCAGAAACTTCTGTCCGGGAATTGCGGCTTCATGGTTGTCAGGGGTAGGTGACCTCTATGTTTGATCAAAGTGCACCAGTATACCATCCCCAAGGGTCTGGATTCTAATCGCCAGCCATCAGAAATTAATACATTGTTGACCTGCTACCTGCAGTTATTTGGTCTGTACGATGACGCCAGCGCCCTTCCCGGGGATATCGGCTTGCAGTTTGTGGGGGTTCCGGTATGGGTGCCCGGCATGGGCTCCGGGCCTTGGTCAGCGGGAGCTGATACGAATCCTGTGGACGGCAAGCTGCATGAGGTATTGCCACCTAATAAATTTCGCAAACCAGAGAACGAGCCTGAGCCCTGATTATTTCAAAAATGCCAACCACTTAGAGTTTACGGAGTGCGTCATTCACAAATTGGACAATCCGTGTCGACTGGCGGTGGTTTGTACTGCGATTGTTATCTACTTTACACGGGGCCCGGGATTTCCCGGTGCCCCTTGAGGTCTGCGTCAAGCAGTTTGTAGTGTGAAGTATCAGGTCGTCGTTTAATGCAGTTGTTGAAGTCATCTTTGTTTTTCTTTGTCGCGTGTTTTCTGGGAGCTGTCGCTCCATCCGTACTTGCCTATCCCAAGGTGTCAGCCAGTGATCACGACGGGCACATGCCCGAGAATGTCCTGGATGGATCCCGGGAGCCGGAATCCCGTTGGTCAGCTTTTGGTGATGGCCAGTGGATAAAGATCGATATGGGCCGTGAGGAGTCACTTTCTGCGGTTGATATTGCCTTTCATAAAGGCGATGTGCGGTTACAGTATTTTGCTATTAAAGTCGCTGGTGCGGACGAGCAATGGAAGAATGTGTTTTCCGGTGCCAGTTCTGGTTATACCCTGGGGTTCCAACGCTTTAAACTGGGCTCTTCGCCGGTTCGCTATGTGATGATTGTCGGGCATGGCACCAGTACAAACGACTGGAATAGCCTGACTGAAGTGCGCCTGGTGAAAGACACAACCGTTTTGGAGAGCGGGAAATCCTATTATGTGTCACCCAACGGAAGCGACAGCTATAGCGGCACCAGTGCGCGCTACCCTAAAAGAACCATACAGAAAGCATTGGATCTGGCACGGGCGGGTGACCGAATCGTATTGGCTGATGGCCACTATTACCAGAACGTTCAAACCATCCGCGATGGCGGTTATATGGACTATATAACCATAGAGGGCAGTGAAAATGCTGTCGTGCATGGTGACGGCAGAGGCTCCAGGGTCATTCAGATTAACCATGACTACATTGAGCTCAATGGATTCACCGTGGATGGTATGGTAAATGACGGCCGTTACAAATCAGATTATCGCGATATATTGATCTGGATTCATGGGACCCAGCCGTACCGTGGCCCGGAACATGTCTTGATCCGTAACATGAAAATCCAAAATGCAGGTGGTGAGTGTCTCCGACTGAGATATTTCGTGAAGTACGCTGAAATAGCCAATAACGAATTCAGAAACTGCGGTATATATGACTTTGTGTTTGGCGCTGGCGGTAAAAACGGTGAAGCAATCTATGTCGGCACTTCCAGTAATCAATGGGCGGATGGAAAAAATCCCACTGCTGATCCTGATGTCAGTGCATTCAATCATATTCACAACAACTATTTTCTGACTAACGGTAATGAGTGTGTGGATATCAAGGAAGGCTCAGAGAAAAACCTAGTGGAGTACAATGAATGCAGCGGGCAAATGGACCCCAATTCCGGAGGCTTTGACGCACGGGGTGATTACAACATATTCCGCTATAACATCAGCCACTCCAACAGGGGTGCCGGTGTAAGACTGGGTGGCCACGAGGTCAAGGGGCACCAGTACGGTGCAAGAAACGATGTTTATGGAAACCAGATTTATAACAACGCAAGCGGAGCCATAAAATTCCAAACAGATAACCAGCGATACATTTGTGGCAACATTACTGCCAGTAATCTGGAAGGCGATAGTACAGGAACCTACGCTGGTAACTATGATCCTGCGTTTGATTGCAGCTTCTAGATCCCTGTTACAGTCGGAAAAAACCTGCGGTTTTGGCCGCAGGTTTTTTTATTCGCCAAAATCATTACGAATAAAAACTGCGAGTTAACCTTTTCCTGACGTACCTAGAACCGCAGCATTCTGATTGTGGCCTGCTAATTGCCATAAAGAGAAGGATTATGATTCCTCCCTTGTTTGATAACAGGCTTTACTCGATAAAGTTCAGATGGAAATCGAAATCCACGTCAGTTGGTCGGTCGTTCTCTGAGGAGCAATTGCCGGTTTCCATGTCGGCGAAGTACAGCCGGTCATCATCAACAGCCACCAGGCTGTAGCAGCGTTCACCATCGGTGGGGTCAATCCAGTCTACTTCAATTGCGGTCATTCCGGAGCCGGTAGTGGTTTCGCCGATAACTTCATACTCGCCTGAATAGCTTTCAATCCGGAAGGGGTCGCCGGAACAGTCATTGCTACGGAAAGCATAGAATTCATCAACGAATACTCCGTCTTCCATGGTTGTGGCCCATAGCTCGGTTTCGGTCATGGCTTCGTTGAGGTAGTAACAGGCTGCCCAGGTGCCTTCAACTTCAGCTTCCAGGCCGGATGCATTGCGGTCCTTTCCGGCAGGCGAGCCATCTGAGCTGCCGCCACCGCCGCCACAGGCAGTCAGTGCCGAAACCAGAAAAATAGCAGAGAGGGGGGTGCGAAGATTCATCACGTATACTCCTTGTGAACAGACATTACAATCCATGTGATGCGGTCAGATTTTATAGCTTTTTTCTGTTTGGTCAATAAGTGATCTTGGATTTCTGTATTGATTCTGTAATCAGGTTTTTCTCGGGGATTTGCTTGGGAAACGTTTTTAACACAAATGTGTATATCTGAGTTTTTCAGGGTGAAAAGAATTTATTTAAATGCCTGAATACCCGTTTGTGCGCGGCCCAGTATTAATGCGTGAATATCATGGGTGCCTTCGTAGGTATTAACGGTTTCGAGGTTCAGCATGTGGCGCATAACCGGATATTCATCACTGGTACCATTGGCGCCGTGCATATCCCTTGCCTTGCGGGCAATCTCCAGTGCTTTGCCGCAGTTATTGCGCTTCATCAGGGATACGAGTTCAGGGGCGCAGGATCCCTTATCCATCAGCCTGGCCATTTGCAGGGCACCACTCAGACCCAGCGCAATCTCGGTTTGCATATCAGCGAGCTTTAGCTGAATCAACTGATTGGCTGCCAATGGCTTGCCAAACTGGGTACGATCACACACATAGTCACGCGCGGCATGCCAGCAAGCCTCAGCCGCGCCCATGGCACCCCAGGCAATTCCAAAACGTGCTTTATTCAGGCAGGAGAAGGGGCCCGACAATCCCTGTGCCAGGGGCAGGTGGTTTTTCTCGGGAACAAACACTTCATCCAGAACGATCTCGCCGGTAACAGAGGCCCGTAACGACAGTTTGCCTTCGATGACCGGTGTTGTCAGGCCGCTGCTGTCTCTTTCGATCAGAAAGCCGTTGATGCTGTCATCCAGCTTTGCCCATACCAGCAATAAATCAGCAATGGGCGCATTGGTAATCCACATTTTCTGGCCACTGATTTTATAGCCACCGGGCACCCGGAGGGCGGTGGTTTTCATACCACCCGGGTCGGAGCCATGATCCGGTTCCGTGAGGCCAAAGCAACCCACCCATTCGCCGGTGGCCAGCTTGGGCAGGTATCGGCTCTTTTGGTTGTCGGTGCCAAAGGTAAACACAGGGTGCATGACCAGTGAGGACTGCACACTCATGGCTGAGCGGTAGCCGCTGTCTACCCGCTCAATGGCTCTGGCAATCAGCCCATAAGCCACGTGATTGACTCCGGCGCAGCGATACCTGGCGGGCAGGGTGGGGCCCAGTAAACCCAGATCACCCATTTCCCGGTAAATATTCCGGTCAAATGTTTCATTACGAAATGCATCCCGCACGCGGGGAGCCAGCGCCTGTTGTGCATACCGGGTCGCGGTGGTGAAAATATCTTTTTCTTCTCCGCTTAGACTGTGCTCCAGTTGAAACGGGTCTTGCCAGTTAAATGAATCTGCCATGGGTGCTGTCAATCCGCTGTGTGAACGACTTGAGTTTTTCACAAAAACCATCGGCTGTGAAGCGGCCTGATCTGGTGCGAGGCTTTTGTCGATTCCGGGTTTACAAGTCTTCTATGTGATCCAGGTAGTGCCGGGCGGTAGCCAGTACCTGTTTTTTGTCGGCAGCGCTGCGTTTTTCCCAGTTTCGGTAGACCATACGCAGCCGGTGATTGTTGCCCAGCTTTTCCTGATGGCGATCAAGGAAATGCCAGTAAAGGCTGTTGAAAGGACAGCTTTGTTCGCCATGTCTGGCGTTTACGTTGTAGTGGCAGTGGCCACAATGGTCACTCATTTTATTGATATAGTTGCCACCGGCGGCATAGGGTTTGCTGGCCAGTTTGCCACCATCGGCAAACAGTGACATGCCCAGGGTATTGGGTGCTTCCACCCATTCGATGGCATCGATGTAAATGCTCAGATACCACTGGTGGACCTGTTTGGGATTGATTCCCGCCAGCAGGCAAAAGTTACCGGTTATCATCAGTCGTTGAATATGGTGAGCGTAGGCGTAATCCAGTGACTGACCAATGGCTTTTGCCATACAGGCCATGCGGGTTTTCCCTGTCCAGAAATAATCTGGCAGATTGCGTTGTGCCAGCAGGTGATTTTTGCGTTCGTAACCCGGCATCGATTGCCAGTAAATGGCTCTCACGAACTCCCGCCACCCCAGTATCTGACGGATAAAGCCTTCCGCCTGACTTATGGATATGTCTTTACGTTCTTTATAGGCCGCTTCCACCGCGGAAATAACCTCCATCGGGTGCAGCATTTTGGTGTTCATGCTGAAGGAGAGCCGTGAGTGGAATATGCTCCAGTGTGCTTCGCTCATGGCATCCTGATAGGTGCCGAAGTGCGGCAGCATTTTTTTTACGAAAAACTTCAGCAGCTTTTGGGACTCCTGCCGCGTGGACGGCCAGATGAGTTTGGTGCCCATGTCACCAATGGTGCTGATATTATGGTTGTGAATCCGCTCCCTGATGGCCGATACGTCATGGGCGAAAGTCAGGGGCCGTTCAATATCCACCTTGTTATCCAGTGGTAAACGGTTTTCCTTGTCAAAGTTCCACTGGCCGCCCTCAGGTTTATCTCCATTCATCAGAACGTTATGGTGCTTCCGCATCTTGCGATAAAAAAATTCCAGTCGCCAGGATTTGTTTTCCGGCAACCACTGAGGGATATCCTGCCAGTTCAGCAGAAAATGTTCCGAGTCCACGCACAAAGTTCTAATCTTTGTCTTTTTGCTCCATTGAATCAGCTCCTGCTGTAAACGGTATTCGTCCGGTTGCTGGTAACTCACCAGCTCCGGCTGGTACTTTTCTGTCAGGGCATCCAGCAGCTCAGGAAAAGTAGTGAAATCACGGGTGTCATCGAGGGTCAGGTGTTGCACCTTATGGCCTGCTTTTTTCAGGGCAAGGGCAAAATTTTCCATAGCCAGAAAGAAGGCGCAGACCTTCTGAATGTGGTGCGGCACATAGGTGGCCTCTTCCAGAACTTCGGCGATCACATAAAGTATCTCCGGATCCCTGTTGCGGAACCAGGAGTGGCTGGCATTGAGCTGGTCACCCAGAATAAGTCGGATTTCCCTGACGCGACTGGATTTTATCACGGATTGGTACCTGCGAATTTGAATCAGTAATCGAGTCGGCTGCCATCCCAGAATAGCAGGTCGCCACTCTGTTCAGGCCGCAACTGGTTGAATACCCGGGCAAGGCGCCGGGCGGTTAACTCGGGGCTGTACAGCTTGCCATCCGGAATCCGCGACTGAAAGGGTGCTGACAGGGGGCTGTCAGTGGTGCCCGGATGAACCGCCACCGCAGTTGCGTTCGGGTAACGGCGTTTCCATTCAACGCTCAGTGTTTTGATAAACATGTTCAGAGCGGCCTTGCTCATGCGGTAGCTGTACCAGCCGCCCAGCTGGTTATCGCTGATGGATCCCACCATGGCCGACAAAGCTGCAAATATGAAGCTGTCCTTGCGACCGAAAAGATGATCCAGGCACTGACTGAGCGCAACATGGGCGAAGCAGTTCAGTTCCATGTTTCTCATCAGGAATTCCCAGCCGGCTTCGGCAAGCTGCTTTTCCGGCCCTTTCGCAGGGGAGTGCAGGAAGCCGGTACAGCTGATAACAAGCTCGGGCTTCGCACCCTGCCGGTCAAGGCTCTCCAGCCAATGAACAACATCTTCCGGATTGTGGACCCAGTCGGAGGACAGGGCATCCGCAATCCCGGAGGGCAGGGCGGCAACATCGCCATGGGTAAGGCAATACACCTGGTGGCCATCGTCAACGTAATGCTGCACCAATGCTTTGCCGATGCCGCCATTGGCCCCCGAGATTATTACATTCATATCACAGCCTCAGTTCAGGCAACCCTGCACGCAGCCCTACATGATGTTATCCGGTTGCGGCGTCAGCACAAGCCGGTCAGTGTTGATCTTCAGGGCTCTTAGCTCTTCAAGAATCAGGTTGTAAGTGGCCTCGTCCAGTTGGGGTGTCCGGCTCAGTATAAACAGGGTGGATCTGAAGGGGTCGGTTACCGCGGCATACTGATAGTTTTCCTCATCAAGCACCACAATCAGGTAGTTGGGAAAAGGAAAGTTGAACGGTACGCTGGGAAAGTTCACGATCAGCTCTGCATTGGTTTCCGGGTTGGCGATGGTGGCGGTTCCCAGGATTTCATCCACCGCCCCGTCGAAATCCTGTTCATAGCCCCGGTTATAGACCTGGACCGTACCGTCTTCTCTCAGGGTGTATTCGGCCGTTACGGCCACCAGCTCTTCGTTAAATGGGGTCTCGTAGGCGGCTATCTGATACCAGAGCCCCATGTAACGCTCCACATCCACAAAGTCCACGGTGGGCACACAGCCCCCCAGCCAAATCACGCAGAGGAGGGTGGCCAGCTTGTGTTTTGCTCTGTTAACCGGTTTCGTTTGATCGAAAATTGTTCTGTTCATGGTGAAATTCCCTCTCGAGCAATAAAATGCTGAGACTAAGAGGTTTCATGTGAAATAAATGTCAAACCGCAGGGGAATATCGAATGTGATCGGCTGGATAAGTTTATATCAAGAAATGTTGGCTGTTTCTTTAAACCGTATCAGGGTTTATTGCTATACTCACAGCTTATGTACCTGATAAATATAAAAATTAGCCTATGATTCCCCGACTTCTTGAGCTGTTGAGTTTGGTTGTGCTGTGGATATGCAGCCTGGTGGCTGCTATCGCGCTGGCGGGTATGGTCATTGCGGTGATTCCCCTGGGCTGGGCGCCGCTGTTTCTGTACAGCTGTATCGGACTGTGGTGCGCCTGGGCTGTGTACCGGCGAACGGTAAAACCTGGAGAGAAAACCGTATCCGGGCCCCTGATTATTCAGTGCAGCTTTATGTTTCTGGTGGCGGTGGTCTGCTTTGGGCTTGGAGCCATGGACACTTTCGGTTTTGACCCTTACGCCAGCCAGGTAGCGGCGCTCCCCATTGTGTTTTTCCTGCTGATTGCCTTGCGGCGAACCGGTTACTCTACGGAACCCCAGCCGGGCACTATTGAAAACACCTTTTTCTCCAAGCTGTTTTTTACGTTGGGTTACCTGTGGTTTTTACTGGCGCTGGTGTACGTGCTGGCGTCCATGGTGGGCACCTTCATGATTGATCTGTTTACCGGCGTCAGCCTGATGATGAGCCCTCTTAATCCGGTGAGCTGGCTGGTCATTCTGTTGTGGTTCCTTCCCGCGTTTATTTTGCTCGGGCTTGGGCGGGTTTCGCGAAAGGTGAGGCCCTACTGATGAAGTTGAGTGATGTGTCCGGAGTTCCTCAGGATATGAAACCGTTTTTACACTGCGTGCGCTGGTGCCTGTTGCTGGTGACAGGCTGGTTTGGTCTGCAGTCGCTGGCAACCGCTCATGCGGGCGGTGCCTGTAACCCTGTTACCATGGGCCCGTTAACTGAACGGCCGCCACTGTATATCCATGAGTCATCCACTTTCAGGGTACTGGGAAAGCGCTGGAGCACCTCCGCAGAGCTGAAAGGTTATTTCGACCAGCAAAAACAGCTGCTTGAGCTGATACAGAAGCAGTCCCCGCCGGCTGACATCAAAAGCCGGGTCAAGCTGGCATCTGCCGGTGATGTAATGCGGGTTTCCTACAGTCAGCCGGAACTGGTGAATCCGGTGCTGAAGGAATATCTGGATACTGTAGACATATTCAATGCGAACCTTGAAACGCTTATTTCACCCCGTTATCCAGTGCCTCCCAACAGCCTGTTCATGATGAATTCGGATCCTTCCGTGGTGACTGCCTTCCGTGACAGCCGCAACCAGAATTATTTTTCCATGCTGTCTCTGGCCAACAATCACACCTTTGATTATCCCGACGACGCCATTCTCGATACGCTGAAACTGTTGCGGGAAGAGCGTATTTACCAGTCGGGTATTCGCCAGCTGAAGGTGCGAAAACCTTACCTCGTCGTGGAGAAAAAAGGCATTCGCATCGGATACTATGCGGTAACCACTTTTGTTAACCGACAGGAAATGATGAAAAAATCGGAGTTGCATCTGACGCCGATGATTGACGGAATGAAACCGGTGCCTTTCTCCGAGTGGAAGGATAGCTGTGAAATCGATTTGACCGATACCGCCCGGATACTGAGTGAAATGGATGCGGATGGCGCTGATATCAAGATTGTGAGCGTGCACTGGGGAATCGAGCACGATATGTACCCACAACCCGTGCAGCTTAATGTTGCTCATCAGCTGGTAAAAATGGGTGCCGATATCATTGTTGGTGCGCACCCTCATGTACCGCAGCCTGCAGAGATCTGTTTTGTGAATGGCTATGAGGAAACCCTGGGTAGCAGCATGGCTGAACAGCAACGCAAAGCCGGTTGTGTCATTGAAACCCTGGATGGAAAGCCCCGTAAGGCGATGATTTATTATTCCCTGGGTAATCTGACATCCTATTCACCGTTTTTCTGGCAGCAGGTGGGCGTGATAGGAGAAATGGAGCTGGCAAAGATCAGCAAGAACGGGCAAACCACAGTGGACTGGTATTCACCGGAATACGTGTTCACTTATGATCATGTAGAAAATCCGCCTCACGGCAAACGGGATCTGAACCTGCTGAACACCTATATCGCCCGCCGTTGCGGTGGAGAGGGCTGTTCTGCGGCCACCCTCAGTATGGTCAACTCCCTTCACCGGCATCTGAAGGGTGACAGCCTTTCCTGGTGGGAGGAACTGAAGGTGACGGCGATCACTACCTATGATTCAATAAAGAACATCATTTACTGGCAGTTTTTTGCACCGGCATCCAAATAATGCCGTGGGAGTATCTAGGTGGGTTTACCTCTGGTTATTTATCATGGGGGCGGCTGCCCCGATGGTTTTGGCGCTGCACTGGCGGCTTACGTGGGGTTGGAACGACAGGGAATCGAGGCGCAGTTTTATGGCGCCAGCCATGGGCCGATTGAAGGTATCGAGCTGGATCAGCTGTCGGATTCCACGGTTTATCTGCTGGATTTTGCCTACAAACGGGACCAGATGAAGATTCTGTGTGCCGCCGCCCACAAGGTGGTGGTGATCGATCACCATATCAGCGCGCAGAAAGATCTGTTGGGGCTGGATCACGAGCTGGATAATCTGGAACTGAATTTTGATATGGAGCGGTCCGGGACTGTCATGGCCTGGGATTATTTTCATACGGAGCCAGCGCCAAGGTTGCTGCGCTGTATTCAGGACCGGGACCTGTGGCAGTTCCGGGAACCGGACAGCCAGAATATCAATGCTGCGCTGATGTCCAAGCCCTTTACGTTTGATACCTGGCGCCAGTATCTGGACGACGACAAGGCGCTGGCGGCACTGATTCCCGAAGGTAGCGCCATTAACCGGTTTCGCGAACAGATGATCAGTCACCACAGCAAGCGGGCCGTGATGGGAAAAATTGCCGGCTATGATGTGCCGGTGGTGAACTGCCCGCGGGAAATTGTCAGTGAACTGGTGGGAAGCCTTGCCGAAGGCCATCCGTTTGCGGCAGGCTACAGCGACAATGGTAACCAGCGGGGCTGGTCGTTGCGTTCCACCCCGGATGGGCTGGACGTGTCGGTGATTGCTACCCGGCTGGGCGGGGGCGGACACGCCAGAGCCGCGGGATTTACCACCGAACTGCCTCAGGTATCTGTCGAGGTGGGCGAGGCTCAGGGTTAAAAATATCGACGACAGCGACTCAAAGGAAGTGATCATGTCAAAGCTTGAATTGCACCAGTTCTCTCGGGCTCTCGGTTTGCCAAATCCCGGTCCATTTTGCATGAAAGTGGAGGCGTTCCTTCGCCAGGCAAACATAGATTACACGGTGGTGGAGGCTAACGACCCCCGCAAGGCGCCTAAAGGCAAGGTGCCTTTTATCGTCTATAACGGTGAACGTATCGGCGATTCCAACCTGATTATCGAGCGGCTTTCCCGGGATTTTAATGTGGATCTGAATGCCGGGCTGTCGGATCAGGAAAAGGCGATTCATCATGCCATGCGCAAAATGCTGGATGAACATCTTTACTTTGTGCTGGTGTATGGCCGCTGGATGGACGATCAGAACTGGGCAGTAATGAAAAACACCCTGTTTTCCGCCATTCCCCGGCTTGTGCGTGGCATGGTGACCGGCAAAATCCGCGAAAAGATCGCCAGTGATCTTCAGGGCCAGGGAATTGGCAAGCATCGCCCGGAAGAAATCTATGCCATGGGCATTGAGGATGTGGACGCCCTGACTACCTATCTGAGCGGCAGAGAGTGGTTTGGCAATGGCAAACCCTGTCTGCTGGATATCTCGGCCGTGACCATGCTGGCCAGCTTTCTGAAAGTGCCGCTGGATACACCGGTAAAGTCTGCCATTAACCGCAACCCCCAGCTGGTGAAGTATGTGGAAAACGGTATGAGCAGACTGTTCGGTTAGTTCGGTAATTTAGCTCGGTTATATTGCCCGCTTAACGGAGCCGGCTGCGCTTTTTCCCCGGGCGCCCCGTAGGCTGTGCTTTCAGGGGTTTGCGTGAGGGCTTTCTGCGCTGCGGCCGGGGGCCGTCATCTCGCGGTGGCAGACCGGTGTGCTGGGTCAGTATCTGGCCCTTCCGGGGTTTGCTGCCGGATTTTGCCATGCTGGCGCTGGGGTGCCCGGAAGGCTGGGTGGGCGGCACCAGGTGTTTTTTGCCATAGCCGATGAGGTGGGCTTTACCCATGCGTTCCAGCGCCTCCCGGATCATGGGCCAGTTATCGGGATCATGGTAGCGCAGAAAAGCCTTGTGCAGGCGGCGCTGCCTCAGGCCCCGGGCGGTAAAGACTTTATCGGATTTGTAGGATACCCGGCGAATGGGGTCCCGCTCGCTGTGATACATGGCCGTCGCCATGGCCATGGGGGAGGGGTAAAACGTCTGTACCTGATCCGCCCGGAAACCATTGGATTTCAGCCAGACCGCCAGGTTCATCATGTCTTCGTCCCGGGTTCCCGGGTGCGCGGCAATAAAATAGGGAATCAGATACTGTTCTTTCCCGGCCTCTTTCGAAAACTGGTCAAACATGGCCTTGAATTCATCATAGGTGCCCATGCCCGGCTTCATCATTTTGGATAGCGGCGCATCTTCCGTATGTTCCGGGGCAATTTTCAGATAGCCACCCACATGATGTGTTACCAGCTCTTTCACGTATTCCGGATCTTTCACCGCCAGGTCGTAACGCAGACCCGAGGCAATCATTACCCGCTTTACACCTTCCACCTTGCGCGCCCGGCGGTACAGATTCGTGGTAGGCGAGTGATCGGTTACCAGATTCTTGCAGATGGTGGGAAACACGCACGACAACCTGCGGCAATTGGCGTGGATTTCTTCACTCTTGCAGTTCAGGTGGTACATGTTGGCTGTTGGCCCGCCCAGGTCCGAAATGGTACCGGTAAATCCCGGGGTCATATCCCGGATTTTTTCTATTTCGCGGATGACTGAATCTTCGGACCGGCTCTGTATCACTCTGCCTTCGTGTTCCGTAATGGAACAGAATGAGCAGCCGCCAAAGCAGCCCCGCATGATATTCACGGAAAAGCGGATCATGTCGTAGGCAGGAATCCGGGCATTACCGTAGGCCGGATGGGGTACCCGCTTGAAAGGCAGCTCAAACACATCATCCAGTTCTTCCGTGGACAGGGGAATGGCCGGCGGGTTCAGCCATACATAACGGTCCCTGTGTTTCTGGATCAGAGGGCGGGCGTTGGCAGGGTTGGTTTCCAGGTGCAGCACCCGCGAGGTATGGGCATAGAGCACGGGATCGTTGCGTACTTTCTCAAAGGAGGGCAGCAGAATGGCGGCCTCCTTGTCCCGTCTGGCGGGTTGCAGCTGCACTACCTGGGTATCGGCGGGTATGTCCTCTGCGGGGTTGGCTTCCCTGGCGCAGCCGGAATCCGGCGTCTCCATCTCATAAGGGTTTCTGATGGGGTCCACCCGGCCGGGGCGGTCCACCCGGGAGGAGTCTCTGATCAAGAGCGCTTCGGGTAATTCGTTTTTAATGCACGCGGTGCCGAGGATATCCTGCATATCCTTTAAATGTTCGCCAGCTGCCGCCCGGTGGGCAATCTCCACAACAGCCCGTTCCGCGTTGCCATACACCAGCAGATCCGCTTTGGAATCCACCAGTACCGAGCGCCGTACCTTGTTGGACCAGTAATCATAATGGGCAATGCGCCGCAGGCTGGCTTCGATCCCGCCGATCAGCACGGGCACATTCTTGTAGGCCTGCTTGCATTTCTGGGTATACACCAGCACCGCCCGATCCGGCCGTTTGCCGCCCTCGTTATGGGGCGTATAGGCATCGTCCTGGCGCACCTTAAGATCGGCGGTATACCGGGTGATCATGGAGTCCATGTTGCCGGCGGATACGGCATAAAACAGGTTGGGCTCGCCCAGGGCGCGGAACGCTTCCACATCGGTCCAGTCCGGCTGGGCGATAATCCCCACACGGAACCCCTGGGATTCCCACAGCCGACCGATCACCGCCATGCCGAAGCTGGGGTGGTCTACATAGGCATCACCACTGATAATGATGATATCGCAGCTGTCCCAGCCCAGTTGTTCCATCTCCTGACGGGACATGGGCAGGAATTCTGCGGTGCCGAAGCATTCGGCCCAGTAATGTGGGTAGGAAAAGAGTTCTCTTGCGGGGCGCATGGGTATTACTGACTGAAAAATGAATGTGGATTCTAGCGCACTCAAGGGCGCTACGCACGTGGCCAGCCCAAAGATCATGTAAAGTTTTACCGGTGAGCTGGTGGCAGGTGTGGTAACTGTCGGGCCCCGGGGTAAACGGACTGTTTTTGACTTTTAAAATTTTCCGGCTGGCTTCCACGATCAATACTTATACAGCCTGTTTAGTGTATGGTTAACCCAATTTTGCGTAAACCAATAACAAAACCAATTAGGAGACTCGGGGATGGGCACATACAGGAGCCTTGGCCTTTTGTTGATAATGAGCACCGCATTATCCGGTTGCGGGGGTGAAGAAACCCCGGAGCATATTGATACCGATCCTCTGGTGCTGGGGGATTATCAGCTGCAGATCAGTGAAAACCAGCTGCGGGTTAATCACCTGGCGGAGCCGGATCACGATCTGTGGGTGAGTGTCAGCTCAGGCAAGCTGCTGAATGCCTCGCAGACAGCGCTGGATATCAAAGACGCCCGCTCCAGCTATACCATTACCGAAAACACCAGCAAATCCTGTAATCTGGCGGAAATTCAGGATTACACCCTGTCAGCCGGCGATATTGTATTTACCGGACCTTTCAAGGACTGCGAGGGCCTGGAGTTCCAGCTACGCTTTGCATTGGTGGACGGGCAGCTGCAGTTCACCGCCACAACCTCTGATCCGGCCTTTAATCACCTGACCCTGAATTATGCCTCCAGTGCCGATGAGCATTTTTATGGTTTTGGCGAGCAGTTCAGTTATCTGGATCTGAAAGGCAAGCAGGTGCCGGTACTGACCCAGGAGCAGGGTATTGGTCGCGGCGAGCCAGTGCTGTCGTTTCTGGTAAACCTGTATTCACCGGGTTCATCGGGTAATACCTTCTCCAGCTACTACGCAGTGCCCCAGTACATTACCGATCAGCGGCGCTCCCTGTTCCTGGAAAACAGCGAATATTCCCGGTTTGATCTGCGTAAGGCAGAATCCGTGTCGGTGCATGTGTTCAGCTCCGTCATGACGGGCCGTGTGCTTTATGGCCAGGACATGCTGGGCCTGATTGAAGCCTTTACCCTGTACAGTGGCCGCATGAAATCCCTGCCGGACTGGATGAACGAAGGCGCGGTGCTGGGCCTGCAGGGCGGCACCGAGCGGGTGCGCGATATCTACTACCGCATGCGGGATGCGGGCACACCCATCGGGGCGCTCTGGTTACAGGACTGGGTAGGCCGCCGTATTACCCTGGGCGGTGCCGGCAAGCAGCTGTGGTGGAACTGGGAACTGGACGAAGTGTTGTACCCCAACTGGTTCGGCCTGGTGGACGAGCTGAATCAGAATAATGTGCAGGTACTGGGTTACATTAATCCGTTTCTGGTGGATGTGACTGAGAAGGGTGAATACACCCGCAACCTGTATCAGGAAGCCCGTGACCTGGGTTACCTGGTGGAGCAGGAAGACGGCTCGCCTTATCCCATTACTATTACCGACTTTGATGCCGGTATTGTGGACATCACCAACTACCAGGCCCGCGAATGGCTGAAAGACATTATTAAAGACAACCTGATTGGCAGCGGCCTGACGGGCTGGATGGCCGACTTTGGTGAAGCGCTTCCCTTTGAAGCACATCTGGACAACGGTGAAACCGGGCTGACATACCACAACAAATACCCGGTTGAGTGGGCCAAGCTGAACGCCGAAGCCGTGAGCGAAATGGGTATGGAAGACGATATCGTTTTCTTTATGCGCTCCGGTTTTACCCAGAGTCCGAAATACAGCACCTTGTTCTGGCTGGGTGATCAGGCGGTTACCTGGGATCATTATGATGGCCTGAAGAGTTCCATTATCGGTTTGCTGAACGGCGGGTTTTCAGGGCTCAGCCTGAATCACAGCGATATTGGTGGTTACACTTCGCTGACGCTGTATGGGATTGGCCTGAAACGTACCGAGATCCTGAACAAACGCTGGATGGAAGCCAACGCCTTTACCGCGGTGTACCGTACCCACGAAGGCCTGGCACCGGATGCGAACATTCAGGTGTACAGTAACGATTCCAACATTGAGCACTTTGCCCGGTTCGCCAAGGTGTTTGCGGCCCTGTCGGATTACCGCAAAACCCTGATGCAGCAGGCGGAGGAAAAAGGCTATCCCGTCGTGCGCCATCCGATTCTGCATTATCCCGACGATGAGTACTTCAAAGTCATGGATATCAATGTATTCCAGTTCATGCTGGGTGAAGACTTTATGGTGGCGCCGGCGCTGTTCGCCTCTACCGAAACGCGGGAAGTGTACCTGCCGGAAGGGCAGTGGGTGCATTTGTGGAGTGGTGAGGTTATTAACGTGACTGATGGCGGCATGGCCTTTACCGCGCCCGCACCCCTGGGTGAGCCACCGGTTTACTACCGTGCCGGCTCGGTTGCCGCAGAGCAGGCGGTGGCTACCCTAGTAGCCCAGGGCGTTCTGACGAACTAGATCCATTTTGCGATACTCACCCGGGCTGACGCCCACCGCGCGTTTGAAGGCCCGGGTGAATGCGCTCTGTTCCGAAAAGCCCAGCAGAAAGGTAATTTCAATAATGCTGTAACGGCTGTGCTGCAGGAAACGTTTGGCCAGATCAATGCGTACCTGCTCCAGCAGCTGTTTGAATGTCAGGTTTTCCTTTTTCAGTGTTCGCTGAAAACTCCGGCTGTTCATCTGCAAATGACTGGCCACTGCCGTCAGCTCAGGTACGTTTTTCGGTAACTGTCCGGCAATGTATTTTCGCGCCTGGATCAGGAATTCCGGGGTATTGCGGAGCTGGCTCAGTCTGTTTTCCGCCACATCAAACAGCCAGTCTTTGTGAGTTTCATCCGGCTGTTTCAGGGGAATGCCCAGAAAAGTGAACGGAAATTCCAGGCCGTTGATATCGGCACTGAAATGCACCGGGCAGTCAAAATAGCGTTCAAAGGCGCCGGGGTTTTCCGGGGCATCGTGTTTGAAAAACACCTGCTGCGGTGATTTATGCAAACCTGTCACCCAGCGGCCATAGGCAATCCAGCCGGCAACAGCTTCTTCCACCAGCGGGGGGATCGGGTCTTCTTCCGTCACGTACAGCAGCCGTATGTAGGGGCCATTAACCGCCACCTCAATCCGCCCGATACTGCCCACCAGTTGCTGATAGCGCTGCTGACACTGAATGGCCTCGGCCAGAGTATTGCAGGACGACATGATATAACCCAGCACACCCCAGCGCTCCGGCATGGCCTGCTTGCCGAACTGAAAACCCAGATCC
>JAWVYU010000021.1:0-28029 GCA_033722575.1 Ketobacteraceae bacterium
AGATAATCGATCAGCGGGGCCTGACCGGAGCCCAGCTTCAGATCTGCCCGGGCGGCTGTGTCCTCTGCCGCGTGATCCAGCTCGTCAAAGTAATTGTTCATGTCATAGAAGAAGTCGCGCACCTCTTCATAGGGGAACTGGGGGCCCTCAATGGTTCTTACAGCTTCGTCACCGGTCATGTCCTGGGCCAGGCCGGCATAATTTTGTCTGGCCTGGAGATAGGATCGGTACAGCATCAGGTAGGCTCTGGCAAAATCCGGTGTCTGGCTTACCAGGCTTTTCAGGTCCTGAATATTCACATGGGCGGATTTGAACAGCGGGTCCTGCAGGCTTTCCCGGATTTCACCGGCCAGCCGGTCGTCTTCCTCCTCGGAAAAGGTACTCAGGTCCACGTTAAAGGTGGTGCCCAGTTTCAGCAGTACCGCAACGGTGAGGGGGCGCTGGTCATTTTCAATCTGATTCAGATAGCTGGGTGAAATACCCAGCGCAGTGGCCAGCTGCGCCTGAGTGAGGCGCTGCTGTTCCCTGAAGCGGCGTATCTTGGGGCCAAGAAACAGTTTGCGTTTGCGGTCGCTCACGAGGATGGGACTCCCTGGTCGTGCATTAATCTGGTGCGTTTTTGCAAAGTTCGCATTTGCAAGATTAACAACTTTGCATATATGCCTGCAAAGGAATTTGCAATCAAGCACCTTAGGAATCGCGTTTTGTTGCCGTGGCCCGGCTATATTCTGATAATTAACGCATCTGAGAGTGTTTCCCTTGATTTCATACGTTGTTCGCAAAATTTACAAGTTTGGAGGTTTCCCCATGCAAGGCTATCGCGCGCCACTTCAGGATATGCAATTTCTGCTTTACGATGTTCTGAAGGCTGATCAGGTCTGGCAGGACATTCCGGCCTTCAGTGAGCAGATCGACCGGGATACAGCGGATGCCATGCTGAATGAAGCAGCCCGTATTACCAGTGAATGTATTGCACCGCTGAACCGCAGTGGCGACGAGGAAGGTGCCCGCTGGGAGGATGGCCGTGTTACCACGCCGAAGGGCTTTCCCGAAGCCTACCGGGTGTTTTCTGAAGGCGGCTGGGCCGGCCTCACCGGTAACCCCCAGTACGGCGGTCTGGGAATGCCAAAATCTTTCAGTGTGCTGGTTGACGAAATGCTCTATGCAGCCAACAGCGCTTTTGCGCTTTATCCCTGCCTGAGTACCGGGGCTGCACTCTGTATAGATGCCCACGCCAGCGACAGCCTCAGAGAGCGGTTCCTGCCAAAACTCTATGCCGGTGAGTGGGCAGGTACCATGTGTCTCACCGAGCCCCACGCCGGCAGCGACCTGGGTCTGATCCGCACCAGGGCGGTGCCCAATGACGATGGCAGTTACGATATTACCGGTACTAAAATCTTTATCACCGGGGGCGATCAGGACCTGACAGACAATGTGGTGCATCTGGTGCTGGCGAAACTGCCGGATGCACCGGAGGGGTCCCGGGGTATTTCCCTGTTTCTGGTGCCCAAGCTCCAGGTGAACGACGATGGCTCTGCAGGGCAGCCCAACGGCGTATCCTGTGGGTCCATAGAGCACAAGATGGGTATAAAGGGCTCAGCCACCTGTGTCATGAATTTTGACAATGCCCGGGGGTTTCTGGTGGGCGAGGTGAATCGCGGTCTGCAGTGTATGTTTACTATGATGAACTGCGAACGTCTGTCCATCGGAATTCAGGGCACCGGCTGTGCCGATATGTCCTATCAGAACGCGGTGGCCTATTCACGGGAGCGATTGCAGGGTAAAGGTCAGCCGCAGAGCCAGGGCGCGGACCCCATCATCGTGCACCCGGATGTCCGCCGCATGCTGCTCACCATGAAATCCACTATCGAAGCGGGCCGGGCACTGGCGGTTTATCTGGGCATGCAGCTGGATCAGAGCTACTACGGCCAGTCGGACGAGATCCGCAGCAAGGCATCAGCACTGGTGGGCCTGCTGACGCCGGTGGCCAAGGCGTTTTTTACCGATCTGGGTCTGGAAAATACCATTCACGGCCAGCAGGTGTTTGGCGGGCACGGCTATGTGCGTGAGTGGGGCCAGGAACAGCTTGTCAGGGACGTGCGGATTGCCCAGATCTACGAGGGCACCAACGGCATTCAGGCCCTGGACCTGTTGCAGCGTAAAGTGTTCGCCAACCGTGGAGAGTCCCTGGGGGTATTTTTTGCGGATGTCCGCAACGAGCTTGAGCGGCTCTCCGGCCCTGAATATGCAGAACTCGGGGAATACCGCAGCATACTCGCCCGGCTGCTGGATGATATGGAGTCGCTCACCAGCGATATTATCTCCCGGGGTGAGCTGTCTCCACTGAACATTGCCGCGGCCGCAACGGAATATCTGCATCTGCTGGGGTATACGGTGTACGGCTATCTCTGGCTGCGGATGATGGCTGCAGCGCTGCCTGCGAAAACCCATAATCCGGCCTTTGCCGAAGCCAAACTGGCTACCGGGAAATTCTTTTTCTACCGGGTGCTGACCCGCACGGATTCCTTGATAGCGAGTCTGAAGCGACCCGATGTAGAGGATTACATGGCTCTGGACGCCGCATCGTTCTGATGTCTTGCTGATTGAGTTATAAGTGGGCCGGGCCTTATAATACCTGGCCTTCTTTACAATTGTTCACTGGCCCCCTCTGATTTTGTTTGTTACAAATGTAACTTGCAGTTACCCTGTTTGGCGCCGATATTGTTAATATCGGCGATATTGGCACGACGAGCCAGAATAGCTGGCTGAGAGTGGCCTGGGGTGCTGAGGGCAGACAGATGTTTGCCTTGTTATTATGAGTTTGACCTCCATACTATGTGGAGGCATTGCAAGTCAGATTGGTCGATAGTCAGCAGCATTATCGATGGTTTATGAGGAAGATGTGAGTTGTCATTAGATTCATTCGAGGCGATCCGGCCCTATCGTGATTCCGAGGTGCCCGCCGTTGTAGAACGCCTGATGGAATCCGAGGCGTTGATTCAGGGAATTATTCACCTGCGTTACCCCAAAGTTCCCCGTTACCTGGAAAAGCCGTTGACCCGTTTTGTACGCTATCGACTGCACCAGGCACTGGGCAATGTGTCCACGGTGGCTGAATTCCAGGAATTGATGGGCACCTTTCTGGAAAAAACCATCGATAACACCATGACCGAGTTTACCTGCGGTGGCGTGGAATCCCTGGCGCCAGGTCAGCCCTATGTTTTTATCAGTAATCATCGGGACATTACCCTGGATTCAGCACTGCTGAATTATTCCCTGTTCAAGAATGGCCACGAGTCAGCAGAGATTGCCATCGGCGACAATCTGCTGGTGAATCCTCTGGTGGCGGATATGCTGCGGCTCAACAAGAGCTTTGTGGTAAACCGGTCTGCCAAAGGGATCAAGGAAAAGTTTGCAGCACTCACCGAGCTTTCCCGATATATTTTCCACACCCATGAAAACCAGCGTTCAGTATGGATTGCCCAGCGGGAAGGTCGTGCCAAAAACGGCGAAGACGTAACAGATCCGGCGATTCTGAAAATGCTGCATGTGTGGGCCAAAAAGCAGGGCATGTCTTTCAGCGACACCATGCGGCATTTTCGTATTGTGCCGGTGTCGGTATCTTACGAATATGATCCCTGCGACGGTCTGAAAGCTGCCGAACTGGCCGCTCGCGATCAGGCGGCAGTCAGCGAGCAGGATTACATCAAAAGCAACGCGGAAGATTTCGAAAGTATCATGCGGGGTATTTCCCAGCCCAAAGGCAGGGTGCACCTGCAGTTTGGCGATGTCCTGTCGGGTGATTACGAAACTCCCGCCGCCGCCGCCAGTGCCATTGATGAACAGATTGTTTCCAACTACCGGTTGTACCCGTCTAACTGGTTTGCTTGCGATCAGCTGTTGACCCGACAGCAACCGCTCAAAGCCCTGCGGGAATTATCGGCAGAGAAACTCCAGCACTGGTTGCAGACTGCGCGGCTGAGTCAGAGCCAGATGAATCTCAGTGCTCAGGATCTGGCGCAGCAGGCCAGGGAGTTCAGAGAGCGACTATCCGCCTATTCAGAACAGGTTCAGCAATACATTCTGGAAATGTACGCGAATCCGGTGATCAACAAGTACCGCTACCAGCCTTGATGTCGTTCACCCTCTGTTGTTAAATGCTCGCTGACTTCATCAGCGAGCATTTTTTATGTCTGATTTCAGTGATCAGCTGGCGCTCCAGGGCCTGAATCTTCAGGCTGTTATTTCGCTGGACACTTTGCCAGACCCGGTACGCGATACCCTGGCCGATGCTGTGAATGAGCTGGCCGCATACCGGCAGCTGTTGCTGTTGGGCCATGGGGGAACCCGGCTCTGGAACGCCGTCAATGCCACGGGTATCACATCGGCGGATCCCATCGATGATTACACTGCAGCAGTTATCCGCACATGGTTTCGCCAATCCCACCCCGGCGTCCGCCACCATATTCTCTACCCCGGTACCCGGTTGGTGCCACTGCAAACGCTGGGTGAACTCTGCGGCTGGCATTTTCCCTCTCCGATCATGGTGGGAGTGAACGATGAATGGGGCAGCTGGTATGCCTACCGCGCGGCAGTGCTGGCGGATACGGCATTTGCGACAACACCGCCACCTGACTGGAAGTCTGCCTGTGAGCCATGTGAGGACAAGCCCTGCGTCAAGGCCTGCCCGGCTGCAGCGGTGTCGCCGCAGGGACTGGATATGCACGCCTGTATTGAATTTCGCCGGCAACCGGCATCGCCCTGTCAGAAGCGCTGTCTGGCCAGGCTTGCCTGCCCCGTGGGGCGCGCTCACCAGTACAGCAGGGAGCAAATCGAATACCATTATGGGCGCTCGCTGGACACCATTAACAAATTCAGTTAGTGAACCACTAGTCCAAACAACGTATTCCCGCCGCACAAAATTACATAGAATAACCCTTTGACCTGATGATTGACCCACAGGCCGTATAAAGACAGGATTTTCCCGCAGTAGATTAAAGGACCCGGGCTATGGCGTATCTCAATGTGCTTGACGCTTCATTTCTCCACATGGAATCCAACCGAACTCCCATGCATGTGGGTGGATTAATGGTATTCAAATTACCGGACGATGCGGCACCGGATTATCTCAGCCGGTTGTTTGAACGGCTGCGCCATTCCCCCGTTACCAACGCACCTTTTAACTGGAAGCTCAAGGACGGGCTGCTGTCCGGACTGGCGCCTTCCTGGGCAACCGCCAAAAAAATAGATATTGATTACCACGTTCGTCACTCGGCGCTGCCGTTTCCTGGCGGGGAAAAGGAGCTGGGGGTGCTGGTGGGCCGGTTGCATTCCAATCATATGGATCTGGAGCGGCCCCTGTGGGAATTCCATCTGATCGAGGGCCTGGAAAACCGGCGTTTTGCGGTTTACATGAAAACCCACCACGCCATGATCGATGGCATGGGCGCCATGAAAATGATGAAGCAGTGGCTCACAGCCACTCCGGATCAGGTGGCGGAGCTGGCCCCCTGGTCGGCATCCTTCGGCATCAAACGCAGAAAAAGCAGGCCAGCTGACGCTGATGAAAAAACCGGTGTCTGGCAGGGCATTAAAAACCACTTGGCGGCCAGTGGCGAGCTGGCCGCCAAACTTCGGGAAATGAACGACCACAGGATCAATCCTGAAGGCGGCATGTATTCCGCCATGAGTACCCCCAAGACCCTGTTCAACCAGCATATCTCGCCCCAGCGCCGGCTGGCCACCCAGCTTTATGAGGTGGAACGTTTCAAGCGAATTCAGGGGGTAACAGGCGCTACCGTCAATGATATCTGTCTGTCTGTCATTGGCGCGGCCGCACGGCGCTATCTGGACGAGCTGGAGCAATTGCCGGAGGACTCCCTCGTGGTATCCGTTCCGGTGGGGTTGCCTCGGCCCGATGGCAAAGCCGGTAATGCCACTATTGGCTTTGCCTGTCCGCTGGGCACGGATATCGCGGACCCGCTGCGCCGGTTGGAGAATATCAAGGTGATCACCCACCGCACAAAGCAGCAGCTTAAAACCCTGTCGGCAGAAGCACTGGGGCAGTTCTCTGTGCTGGGCATATCGCCCCTGATGATTGGTCAGCTCACCGGGCTGGGAATGAAAATTCCCGCGCTCTTCAACATGGTGGTGTCCAACGTGGTTGCCACCCGTCACAAACTTTACTGGAACGGTGCCGAGCTGGAGGCCATGTATCCCATTTCCATCCTGTTCGACGGCTATGCCCTGAATATTACCGTGGTTGGCTATGATCAGAGCCTCGCCCTTGGCTTTACCGGTTGCCGTAATGCGCTGCCCAGTCTGCAGCGCCTGGCGGTATATACCGGTGAGGCGCTGGCGGAGCTGGAAGCTGCTCTGGGGGTGTCGGCAACCGATCCGGAAACCGAAAAAGCTCGGCGCCAAAAAGAAAAAGACCGTGTTGTGCTTACCTGAATCAGCGGTCAGGCCGGCATGAATCAGCGGTTAAGCCGGTCAAGCAGGTAGTGGTAAAACGCCGCGCGGTTATCAATATTCAGCACCACGTCCAACGCACGTCCCTGGTCTGATTCGATCAGGGTGCCCTGGTAAAATCCATCGGTAATAATAGCCAGGCGCCGGGGTTCTGGTTTACTGAACAGCTCCGGCCGTTCCAGGTAGGCCACTGTCGTAACATCCCACATCCGGTAAAACGGCTGGTCCAGCACCAGCTGGTATCCCTCCCAGGCAAGACGTGACAGCGGCGCAATGCTGGCCTGATGCTTCAGTTGGTCCATAAAAGCCGGCGCCAGAGGGGCCTGATTGGTGACATTGAGCGGAAACAGTGTAATGGGAAAGTCGGTATGTTCGAATATCCAGGCCACGGCATAGGGATCCCAGAAAACGTTCCATTCCGCATAGGGATTGGCGATATCTGCCGGCACTGTGTCGGGGTCCAGGTTGCCGTGTTCTCCATCCACCGCGCCACCCATCCATATCAGCTGGCGGATGCCCTCGGCAAGACCGGGAGATTTCTTTAGCACTGAACTGAGCAGTGTCAGCGGGCAGCAGATTACCAGGGTGAGGGGATCGTTGTTTGCCACTGCCTGTGACAGGAGGTTTTCCAGTGCCTGGTCTCCGTCCGGGTAGGCTGGCCGGGTGCCATTGAGCGGAAAGGCGCCGGATTCACCGTTGGCCAGGCTGTGGTAGGGCAGGCGGGGTTTTGCGGTATTGGGGTATTCGGGCCAGGCGGGGTTGACCGGAATGTTCCTGAGGCAGTCAATGCGGTTGATAATGACGGAATCCTTGCGGTACTCCCAGGGAAACTGATTCCAGCTGCGGCAGCGGGCCAGGGACAAGATGTCGGGGGGTTCACCAAGGTATTCCTGAATGCGCCAGCCTGCGTTCATGGCTGGCCCGGCAACACAATCACCGTTGGTAATAATGATCTGTTCCAGTGTGATGCCAGGCATGATGCTGAGCAGCACGCCGGCTATGTATTCGTCGATGGCCGCGTCATGATTAAAAACAACTTTCATTCTGAATTTGCCCGATTCTGAATCCATGAAAAATGACTGACCTGAGAAAATAACCCGGGCCTGCGATTACAGCATAGGTCAAAACCGTTTATTTTTAACGCTTAATGTTGCAAGCCGGTATGGTGCAGCCACAGCGCCAGGCATGAATACAATCGCTGGTCTCGCAGCAGCCGCAGATGGCCGACTTCATTAATGAACAGCCGGGTGATGCGTTGGTGCTCCTCCGGAAAATGGGCCATGGCCATGGCACTGGTATCGGTGACCAGACCATCCCCCAACACAGCTTTTACTGCAGGAGCGGGCAGCCGGGCGCCAACCAGCAGTTGATGGATGCGATCGTTAAACAACTTGCGATGATCGGTTTCCATCATGTCCTCGTGATGAATACGGGATACCTTCAGGCTGCGAACGCCACGACTGCGAATATTACCCAGCGCCATCAGCGGTTTGGTGTAGGGCGAGTACCCCAGCAGGCTGTTGACAAAATCTCCAAGTTTTTCCAGGTTTGCCCCTTCATGGGGTGAGGCGATATAGGCGCCATGGCTGACGTCATCCACCCATGTCTGCTGGTGCACGTCGCGCCCGAAATGCAACGCGCTGCGTGCCACCAGACCTCCCATGGAATGACCGAATATGAGCAACCGCTGGCCCGTGCCGGTTTGCCATTCCCTGTCAAGAAGATGAGCAAGACGCTCTCCGTTTTCACTCAGCGACAATCCCGAGTTGTAACGCAGCAATACAACACCATAACCCTGCTGGTTCAATGAATCGCAAAACATTTGCGCTGCTTCCCCGGACCATTCTTTCTCGCTCAGGCAAAGCCCATGGATAAAAACGGCGACACCATGGGCTGCGTTTTTCTGTTCAAGTTGCAGCGTAGTGGGACTATGGTTGCGATCAAGCCAGTGCATCTGGATCGCGGCCGGATGTCCCCAGTCTTCCAGTTTGTCGCCGAACACGCCATTAATAATGCTCTGCATTCGCGCCAGTTCAGACGCGGCTGCCTCCGGTGCCGGAATCATGTCTGTGACTTTGTGGAGTTGATTGGCGGCCTGTATAAAGGCCATGTTGATCAGTTGATAGAATCTTGGTATCTGTTGAGGATCAGTTTCTATGGTTTTCCCAAGGGGACGCGGCCTGTGTCTGACCACACCGTGGATCTCGCCGGCGATCCGGCTGACCTCACTGGCCGTGCGTAATAACAGGCTGAACAGGCCAGCGGCAAATCGCGCCGGGCCATGCCATTCGGGGTGTTGTCCGGTGCTGTCGGTTTGAGTGTCCGGCAGGGAAGCGCGCATAGATTAATCCTCTTTTAGTGTACAATCGTACACTAACGGATTTTTCATTTAGCCGCAATATCCCCTTATTAAAAGGTTCTCTGATAAAAGGTAATCTGAGGGTTGTTGAAAACGCGCTCATAACAAAGTGTTCAGATGAACACCAGTCAGTCACAGACACCGGAACAGGACGGGGGCATCAGTGCGCCGCTGCCGGGGAAAAGCACGACCGGTTTTCGCCCGAATGGCGATTCCCGGAGTGAACTCAGGGTGGCGTTAATCAGGAGTGTGGCTTCAGGTAAAGGCCACTTCCAGGTGCCTGCCTGCGGGCAGGATTTCCGTGGCTGGCTGACCTTCAAGATACAGTTTGATCACGTTTTGCTGTTCGTACAGAGGAAGCCCGGCAAGCTGGCTGCAGTTGGCGTCTACCATGTGCTTCGCTTTCCAGGCCAGGTGAATCACTTTCTCTTCACTGAATGGAACGCCTGAATAGTTTTCATTGACCAGAATCTGTATCGCAGCGCTAATAAGGGATGCTGCCTCTGTATGCCCCAATTCTTCTTGTACAATGCTGCGTGTGGTTGCCATGGTGCCAACACCTCGACTCTCAACTCAGGCGAAATTTAACTCAGACGACGACAGGATCGTGACTGGTTTGTTTTTGTTCTCCTAAAAATAGACAGGCTTTTTTTGCTTATCAAGGCAAAGATTGAGTGAAAAACCCGCGTTCACGCCAAGGGTCAGGTGCGGTAAGGGCTGGGGCCCTATAGAATTTAATCTTCTAATTTTTTAACTGCTTCTGCCAGCAGCGGTGCCAGCTGAATTTCATTGGAGCTGTGGGGAATACTATCCGTGCTGATCAGGCGATCTACTCCGTTTTCTTCAAGTAATTTCTCCGCTCCCGGCGCCAACAGTGCATGGGTACACAGGGCCAGCACTTCACTCACCCCTTTTTTCTGCAGCTCTCTGGCGGTTTCTGCCACGGTATGTCCGCTGCTGATCACGTCATCCACCAGCAACGCAGTGCGTCCGGAAAAATCATAATCCGGTAATTCGATGGCAACGGATTTGTCGCCGTAGCGAATTTTACTGGCTACTACATAATCTACATCGCCGGGTTGGGCCACAACCTTTACCCACTGTTCGGACTCTTCATCGGGGCCAATAAATACAGCGTTGGCAAAGCGGTCTGTAACAAAGTCGCCCAGCAAGCCAGCTGCGGTAAGGGCCACGGCATTACGGCAGGGGATTGCCTGGTCAAGTCGTTCTATGCGGTGCAGGTGCGGGTCTACCGTAACAACATCGTCAAACAGATCGCCCAGAAAAGAGCCGATGATTTGCTGGCTTACCGCCTGGCCCGGAATAAATGCCTTGTCCTGGCGCATATAACACAGGTAAGGCGCCACCAGGGTCAGGCGTTTAACGCCGTGCTGCCGTGCAGACTTCGCGGCCAAATAGAGCTCTACAAGCTTGTCGTTGGGAAAATGCAGGCTCTGGCAGATCACCAGATGATCATCCAGTCCGGAGGGCAACTGTACGAGGCTTTCGCCATCGGGGAAGCGATGCAGACGGATTCGTTCACAGTTACCCTGCAGTGCTTCTGCCAGGGCACTGGCCTGCTGCCGGTAATCATCGAAACTCAGAATCTGCATGTTGCCTCCTTTCCCGAAAAAGTGGGGCTTCAGTTATAAGCCACTGTGCCGCTTACTGTGTTAACCAGGATGACTGGCGGCGAATATCCTCACCCAGTGTATATCCGTGATTGAAATCTGCCGCTCGCCGCGCAAACCGGAAGTCGGCGGGGAACTGGGCATAGATGCGGTAGAGTACATCGCCTTTTTCCACCCTGTCACCGATGCGCTTTTTTACCTCCACGCCGGCACCTTTATCCAGTGGCGCACCGGCGAGGCGGGCAATCTGCGCAAGAATCAGGTTGTCGATACCGGTAACATAACCGGCGCTTTCCGAGGTAATGTCGGCGATCAGTTTGCCCGGGGTAAAACGCTGCTGCTGTTCGCCCTGGGCAGCGATGATCGCCTTCATCTTGGCCAGGGCCCGGCCTGATTCAAGAATATCCCGGGCAATTTCATAACCGGTACCGCCGCGCACATCGGGTGAAAACTCAATCATTCTGCCCGCCAGCTGCAGGGATTTTTCCCGCAGGTCATGGGGGGCATCCGGGTGTTGCTCCAGTACCCGCATCACGTCACGGGCTTCCAGAACCGGCCCTATGCCGGTACCGATAGGCTGTTCGCCATTGGTAAGAATAACGTGGGTTTCCAGGCCGATCCGGTCACCGACAAATTCAAACAGCTGGCGCAGCCGCATGGCCTCGCGCATGGTGTGAATTTTGGCGCTGGGGCCCACGGGAATGTCGATCAGCAAATGGGTGGAACCGCAGGCCACCTTTTTGGACAGAATGGACGCTACCATCTGGCCAGCAGAATCAATGGACAGCGGGCGCTCCACGGAAATCAGAATGTCGTCCACCGGTGCCAGGTGGGCAGTGCCACCCCAGGCCAGGCAGGCTTTTTCCCGGTGCACAATCTCATGGAGCTTTTCGGTGGAAAGATTAACCTCGGCCAGCACTTCCATAGTGTCAGCAGTGCCTGCCGGGCTGGTAATGGCACGACTGGAGGTTTTAGGACAGAGCAGGCCGTAGGCGGCCACAATGGGTACCACTATCATGGAGGTGCGGTTGCCCGGTATGCCGCCGATGCAGTGCTTGTCCACCACGGGCCGGTCCTGCCAGTCCAGCCGGTTACCGGAATCCACCATGGCTTCGGTCAGATAGAGCACTTCATCACGATCCAGTCCTGCCTGGGCAGAGGACACCAGAAATGCAGCAATTTCCGGCTTGGAGTAACGATTGTCCACTATATCGCGAACGATCAGGTCGAGCTGTTTGCGATCCAGGCGTTCTCCGGCCATTTTCAGACGCACAAAGTTCATGGAGTGGGGAGGAGAGGCATGACTGACCCGAACCTGGCTGCCTTCGTCCAGATTCAGCTGCTCAAAGCTCTGCAGCGACAGCCCCAGTTCCTTGTGACCGACAATGCAGTCGTCTTCCACCACATTCAGTACCGCAAGGATCTTTTTGCCATCGTACTGGACTTCGATTTTGCTCAGTGCCTGAAACCCCTCGGCGCGATACAGCTCGCAATCGCGATGCATGTAAGCCACGTTTTCGTGGTAGGTATCAATCATGACGCGCTTGAGTGTCAGTGTCGGCGTTTCGGTACTGTCTGTCATGAGGGGATTCCGGCCTTGCGGTTAAACCTATCGGGGCGCTGGCTGACTTTACGCGAGTTATAGTCATAAAAAACAAAACCGGATTTGGCCCGGAACACTTCCTGCCCGTCCTGTTCACGGATGGCCTGCATCAGCATATCGCCGCCGTACTTGTTGAGATCTGCCAGTGCCAGCTTTACGGTCAGGCGGTCGTTGTGAAAACCTTCAGCGATATACATCAGCATCAGATCCGAATTTACGATGCCCAGCTCATCCACGCGGCAGCCGGGAAACCCCATACTCTCAAACCAGGCATCGCGACAGTCTCCAATGATCGTGACTACCTTATCGTGGGCAAGGTGCCCGCCGGAGTTTTCATGTTCTTTGCCAATGGTCATTTGATATTCGAAAATGGCCTGGCCCGGAAAGTCGATCTGTACGCGCATGTTTATCTCGGGGGGTTAAGGGAATACGACAAGCTGTGATTATTCGGGATCACTGATAATGGTGGCCTGATCAGCGTCAATGTTCACATAAAAACAGGAGCGGCGCAGAGTATGGCAGGCAGGCCCCCGCTGATTGACCTGGAGCAGCAAGGTATCGCCGTCACAGTCCGCCCGCAGGGCAATCAGCTCCTGAACATGGCCGGAGGACTCACCTTTGCGCCAGTATTGCTGACGGGAGCGGGACCAGTAGCAGACCTGCCCGGTATCCAGGGTTTCCCTGATGGACCGGGCGTTCATCCAGGCCATCATCAGCACTTCGCCGGTATCATGCTGCTGGGCAATGGCGGGAATCAGGCCATCGGCGTTGAATTTTAACCTTTCTATGGCAGTCTCCGCCGGGATTGCCGTACCTTTGGGTTGTTTTTCCAGTGCTTTGTAATCCATGGTGTTTTTGCCTTGTGAATAACCTGGGCCATTTTAACAGATTCGCCAGGGCAGGGCAGCGCCACCGGGAAAACGGTCCAGTCGATCCTGTCGGGAAGGGGGTTAATACAGTAGGCTCCGGTTAACCGTTACGGATAGTCTCCCGACAAGAAGGTAAATCCCATGCAGTCTGTTTCCCCTGACGTCCCCCATGCCTTTAACTACGACAAGGCTTCCCTCACCAGTATCTGGGGCCGCATGCACAGTATTGATCAGGAGCCGCTGCCCACTGCCGAGGCGCTGGCAGCCCGCCTGAGTCGCCCGGGGGTGGATCTGCAGCAGGCCTCACCAGCCTATGGTGATGATTATGCCGGGCTCAGCGATGCCATTCTGTCGGCCTGGGTGGACTTCCACAACGGGGCCTTCCGGGACGCCTTCGAAACCGGCAAGCGCTGTGGCCCGATAGCCTGTTATGTTACCTATCTGGCCCAGAACAGCTATGCCAGCTATGTGGCGCAACCGGAAGAGCAGGCTGAGTTGTTTCTGGAAGCCGCCGAGGGTGCCAAAGCCGCGGCCGCCTGCATACCGGGTGATATTAATTCGGAATATGTGTACGCACTCAATATCGGACGTTACCTGGAATCTGTTTCCATTGCCCGCGCTATCAGCAGCGGTGTGGCCCCGGCCTTCAAGAAGAGCCTGGAGCACTGCCTGGCCCTCAAGCCCGGTCATGTGCCTTCGTTGCTGGCACAGGGTGCGCTTTTTACACAGGTGATTGATGCTATCGGCGAGCTGGCTGCCCGCGTGAGCTTCGGAGCCACCCGAAAGAAGGTCATCGCTGCCTATGAGCAGGCGCTGCAATCGCCCACACCGCCGCCAGTGGTGTATCTTGAGTATGCCCGGAACCTGCGTTCGCTGGATCCGAAAAACAAAGCCAGGGCACAGGCATTGCTGCAGCAGGCGCTGGAGCTTCCGGTACTGGATCCGCTGGATGTGTACGATCAGCGGGATGCCCGCGCCCTGCTGGCAGAGCTGCAGGGCTAACTGAGGCACCACAGCATGGCATCAGTTGTCGCCGGTGCGGGAGACAAAGTCGGTGATCAGGGAAGCGGTCCGGCCGGGCACCTCTATCATGGGGGCATGGCCAACATTATCCAGTACCTTTAATTCCGCGTTGCCGATCAACTGCTGGTAAACCGCGCCGTTGCGGTAATCGATGACCCGATCCTGTCTGCCCCACACAATCAGGGTGGGGGCCTGTATCCGGCGGACGATTTCCTTGAACTCATAATCATGGTCGCTGGTGATGTCTTGCCAGATCTTCTGGTTTTTATGGTAGCGGTCTGCCATTTTTTTTGCGGAAACCGCACTGAACGGCCAGGGTATGAAAGGGGGCTGTTCCATGGTGAAGTCCACCAGGAAATCAAACTCTTCTTCAGTTCGGGTAATCAGCGGGTGAACACCCTTTTTCAGGTATTCGTAGAGTTCGCTTTTGAAATCATAAATATGGCCGGGGTCCAGCAATATCGCTCCCAGAATATCGTCAGGGTAGGTGCCGGCGTACATGGCGGTAATAGCACCGCCCATGGAATTACCCACCATGTAGAACGGTTTGCCAATCACTTTCTCTGCAAACCCGTGAAGGGCTTCTACCTGCTGATCAATATCATAGTCATGGTCGGGCAAATAGGTGCTTTGCCCATGGCCTGGCAGGTCCACCGATACCATGCGGAACCCCGGGGCCAGTTCCATGGCCAGCGGGATCCAGTTTTCCTTGAAAGCGCCAAAGCCATGCACCAGCAAAATAACGGGCTTGTCGGCCGCGTCGGGATTATCCAGGTAGTGAAGCCGATGCTCTCCGATCTGAATCTGATGGGCACTAAGGCCGGCCTCCCGGGCTCCCAGCCTCATGGAAAACTCGTAAAGCTCTGTTTTGTAGTGGTCCAGCAGCCAGTAACCCGCCAGTGACAAAACCACAAGAATCGCCGCAAAAGCACCGCCCACCCGGCGCCATCGTTTAGCTGCCATGCTGCCTCCTCATCATTTCGGGGCATTATACGGATTCCCTGAAGGGCAGCCTACCGCTTTAAAGGTTCCATTAAGGAATCCCTGGGCTATAATGGTACGCAGGGTACGGCAGTCATCTGCTTTTGCCCTTTACTTGTGCTCGTTGCACGGCTTATATCGGGCCATCACCGCCGAATTGGTGTTGGCACAGCCGTTGCTTCTGGTAAATTGGGGGCGACCAGATAAGTATCTGGCCAAACCAAATAGGCGGCTAGGGTTCCGGCTTTTTCAAGCGACTGGTCCGAGAGCTACCGACCTCTGAGAGCGAGAGGTTACACGGAGGGACAAAAGCCCGGGAGATCTTGTTTGGTCTGCCTGTGCGTTGTTTCAAAGTGAGCTGAAAGCTCGGGAGAGGTTTATGACTTCGTCTGATACACCCGGTTCATCCGGCCCATCACAAGCTCCATCCACTGAGCCTCTTTACGAGGATACCCTGCCCGGCGGTTGCCACTGGTCCCTGGTGATGAAGCGCGGCCATCAGCTGCGTCTGATCGACAAGGAGGGCGGTGCCAATGTGGGCATGCTGTTTTATAACCCCGGCATGCTGCTGGAACGTATTAACCTCCCTGACACGCTGAAATGTCAACACACCTTCAAACTCACCCGCGGGCATTGCATCTATTCCGATATGGGGCGGATCTTCTGTTCCATTACCGAAGACTCCCTGGGCTGGCATGATGCGGCAGGGGGCACCTGCAACCGCCGCCTGGTGGAGCGCAAGTGGGGCAAAAAGACGTTCCAGGATGCCCATAACGATTATCACCGCAACGGCTACGACAGCTTTCTGGTTCAGCTGGCCAAATATGGCCTGGGTAAAAAGGATCTTGCCGCCAATATCAACTTTTTCAGCAAAGTGGCGACCTCCGATGAGGGTGCCATGAGCTTTGTGCCCGGCCATTCCAAAGCGGGAGATTCCGTTACCCTGCGTTTTGAAATGGATACCCTGGTGATTTTTCATGCCTGTCCCCACCCCATGGATAATGCAGAGCAATACCCGGTAAAACCGGTAACCTATCAGATCAGCAAGGCCCCTGCGGTGGCCGATGATGATGTCTGCAAGAACGCCTGCGATGAAAACCAGCGGGGATTTATGAATAATGCTTTGTATCATCTGCAAGGGTGAAGGGGGACATCATGATTGTGGAAAGCCAACTCAATGCCAAAGATGCTGCGTTCCGGGAAGTCGTGGGCGCGGGCGATTACTGGTTGCAATGCATCAACAACGGCCAGATCCTGCGGATTGTGGATCTGGAAGGAAACCAGGCCGCCGATACCCTGTTTTTCAATGCCAATGACCCGGGCGAACGCTATAGCGCCGTGGATACCATCCGCGAACAGGGCAATGTGTATCTGACGGCGGGCAGCCGGCTGCTGTCAACGGAATGCAATGAGCTGCTGGAAATTGTGGCGGACACCTGCGGGCGCCATGATACGCTGGGCGGTGCCTGTGCCACAGAAAGCAACACGGTACGTTATTCCCTGGAAAAAAAATGCATGCACGCCTGCCGCGACAGCTGGATGCTGGCGGTTGCCGAGCACCCGGAATTCGGTATCGGTAAACGGGACATTACCCATAACATCAATTTCTTTATGAATGTTCCCATTACCAGTGAAGGGGGCCTGACCTTTGCGGATGGTATCAGTGCGCCCGGCAAGTACGTGGAACTGCAGGCCCGCATGGATGTGCTGGTACTCATTTCCAACTGCCCGCAGTTGAACAATCCCTGCAATGCCTATAACCCGACGCCGATTGAAGTGCTTGTGTGGGATTAATCCAGCCGTTTTCCGGAGTTTTCTGTTATGCCTTTTGAAAAAGTTCTGATCGCCAACCGGGGGGCCATTGCCTGCCGCATCATTCGTACATTGCGCAAGATGGGCATACAGTCGGTGGCCATTTACTCGGATGTCGATTCAGAGTCGCTGCATGTGCAACAGGCCGATGAAGCCATTGCCCTGAATGGCACACTGGCTACCGATACCTATCTCAATGAAGAGAAAATCCTTGCGGCGGCACGGCAGACCGGCGCCGGCGCCATCCACCCGGGTTATGGGTTCCTCAGTGAAAATACCGGCTTTGCCGATGTCTGTGAAAAAGCCGGTATTGCTTTTGTGGGGCCTACCTCCGACCAGATCAACCGGTTTGGACTGAAGCACAGCGCGCGTGCCCTGGCGGAATCCTGTGGCGTGCCTCTGGTGCCGGGCACCGATCTGCTCAGTAACGAGTCCGAGGCTGTTAAAGCCGCTGACGAGATCGGCTACCCCGTTATCCTGAAAAGCACCGCTGGCGGCGGGGGGATCGGTATGCAGATCTGCTGGGATCAGGGGGAGTTGCAACAGGCATTTGGCAGCGTTAAACGGCTCAGTCAGAATAATTTTGGCAACGATGGCGTGTTCCTGGAAAAGTATGTGGATCAGGCGCGCCACATTGAAGTGCAGATTGTCGGGAACGGAAAAGGTGATGTGGTATCCCTGGGTGAACGGGATTGTTCCCTGCAGCGGCGCAACCAGAAGGTGATAGAGGAAACGCCGGCTCCCAATCTGTCTGACGCGCTTCGCCGTCAGATGTGTGAGGCCGCGGTGGCGCTGGCAAAAGGTGTCAATTACCGCTCCGCCGGCACCGTGGAGTTTATCTTCGACAATGCAGCCCGGACATTCTATTTTCTGGAAATGAATACCCGGCTGCAGGTGGAACACGGCGTCACCGAATGTGTTACCGGGGTTGACCTGGTGGAGTGGATGATTCGTATCGCTGGCGGAGAAACCGACTGCTTCGCCACCTATGAACACCAGCCCGCCGGCCACGCCATACAGGCCCGGGTTTATGCAGAAGATCCGGGCAGGAATTTTCAACCCAGCAGTGGACTGCTCACCCATGTAGCATTTCCTGACAAACTGGGTATGGATCAGGTTCGCTGTGATCACTGGATTGAATCCGGTACCAGGATACCCGCAGTTTATGATCCCATGCTGGCGAAAGTCATTGTGCACCGTGATAACCGAAATGACGCCATGGGTGCGCTGATTGAGGCCCTGAGTCATACAGCCATTGAGGGGATCGTCACTAACCGCAGTTACCTGGAACAGATTCTGGTCAGTGATGTGGTGCAGCAGGGGCGCCACACCACCCGGTTTCTGAATGGTTTTGCATTTGCTGCCAGCGGGATTGAGGTAATCAAACCCGGAACCCAGACCACCGTACAGGACTTTCCCGGCCGGGTGGGCTATTGGGATATCGGGGTACCCCCGTCAGGTCCCATGGACAATCTGGCGTTTCGAATGGGCAATCGCATTCTGGGCAATGACAGCCATGCCTCCGGGCTTGAAATCACCCTGACAGGGCCCGAACTGAAGTTCCGCTGCGACGGGGTTATCGCTCTCACGGGCGCGCCAATGGAAGCGCGGCTGATTTCCGAAGAAGGCTACGAAACTGATATTCCTTACTGGCAGCCGGTGAGTATTAAAAGCGGTCAGCGTATTAAGATGGGCCAACTGACAGGTGGCGGCATGCGCGCCTATCTGTGCTTCAAGGGTGGCCTGGGTTACCAGCCCTATCTGGGCAGCCAGAGTACCTTTACGCTGGGCCAGTTCGGTGGCCAGGGCGGCAGGGCATTACAGATAGGTGATGTGTTGCCCATGCAGCCCGCGTTGCCGGATGGCTCGGAACATGGGCTGAATCCAAAGCAGGCTCCGGAATATACCCATCAATGGACCATTGCCGTTTTATACGGTCCCCATGGAGCGCCGGAGTTTTTTACGCCGGAGGACATTGATATATTTTTTGATACCGACTGGGAAGTGCACTTCAACAGCAGCCGTACCGGGGTGCGCCTGATCGGGCCAAAGCCTGAATGGGCCCGGGACGACGGAGGAGAAGCGGGGCTTCATCCCTCCAACAT
Organism: Ketobacteraceae bacterium; assembly: GCA_033722575.1. Lineage (GTDB taxonomy): Bacteria > Pseudomonadota > Gammaproteobacteria > Pseudomonadales > Ketobacteraceae. Next base: position 18,855 of record JAWVYU010000021.1, read on the forward strand.
TCACGATAATGCCTACGCTATCGGCGCGGTGGACTACACCGGCGACATGCCGGTGATTCTGGGCCCTGATGGTCCCAGTCTGGGTGGCTTTGTATGTCCGGTCACCATCGCCAAGGCAGAACTATGGAAAATGGGCCAGCTCAAACCCGGCGACAGGATTCGCTTTGTTCCTGTTTCCTACCGCGAAGCCGCAGATCTGGAAGCAGACCAGCTCAGGGCCATTAACGGCCTGGACCAGAAACCGGACAGGTCCGTTATCAACGGTCTGCCGGTGCGTAATCTGGTGTCCTGTCTGCACCGGATTGAAGAAAATCATGTGATGCCGGAAGTAACTTATCGGATGTCCGGTGATGACAATATTCTGGTGGAATATGGCCCTATGGCGCTGGATCTGAATCTGCGTTTCCGGGTACACGCACTCATGGGCTGGCTGCAGCAGCAGGCCATAGATGCCATCATTGAACTCACGCCGGGCATTCGTTCCCTGCAGGTGCATTACGATAACATCCGCATGTCCCAGCAGACATTAATGGATATATTGCTAAAGGCGGAGCGCCAGCTGGCAGATATCAGCACCATGGAGGTGCCTACCCGTATCGTGCACTTGCCCTTGTCATGGGATGATGAGGCCACCCGGCTTGCCATAGAGAAATACATGACCACGGTGCGCAGCGATGCGCCCTGGTGCCCCAGCAATATCGAGTTTATCCGCCGTATCAACGGACTTGATTCTGTCGATGAGGTGAAGCGGATTCTGTTCGAGGCCAGCTACCTGGTGATGGGGCTGGGGGATGTGTATCTGGGGGCACCGGTGGCCACACCACTGGATCCCCGCCACCGCCTGGTCACCACCAAATACAACCCAGCAAGAACCTGGACGCCGGAAAACGCCGTTGGTATTGGCGGGGCCTATTTGTGTGTCTATGGTATGGAGGGGCCGGGAGGTTACCAGTTTGTGGGCCGCACATTGCAGATGTGGAATCGATTTCGTAAAACCAGCGCATTTACGCGACCCTGGTTACTGCGGTTCTTCGACCAGGTGCGCTTTTACGAAGTCAGCCATGATGAGTTAATGCAAATACGCCACGACTTTCCTCTTGGGCAGTTCAAGCCAAAGATAGAGGAAACCACTTTCAGGCTGGCGGACTATCAGCAGTTCCTGGAGGACAATCAGGATAGCATTGGGGCCTTCAAACAGCAGCAAACCACGGCTTTCAACGAGGAGCGCGAACGCTGGAAGGCTGCCGGAAAAGATCTTGCCGAGTTTGTTGAGCCGGTTGCGGAAGCGGACCAGAGCGTGCTTGAAGAAGGTCAGGTTGCCATTGAAGCAACAGTGCCGGGATCTGTATGGCAACTGAAAGTGCAGGCAGGCGATACCGTTGCACAGGGTGATATCGTAGCGGTGATAGAGTCCATGAAAATGGAGTTTCCCATTGAATCCGAATCCGATGGCATTGTTGCAAACACGGCGGTGAAAGAAGGTCAGCAAGTCAATCCGGGCCAGATCCTGTTGGTTCTGGATCCGGCCAGATAAAAGGAGAATTACCCATGGGTGTGTTATCCATCAAGGCATTACGCGAGGGTTATCTGAGTGGTGAACTGTCACCGGACGCAGTCATCATGGATTGCCTTGCAAAAATTGAAAAAGATGAAAACAGCCATGCCTGGATAGCCACGCTGCCGGCACACGAACTCAAAAGCTACCTCCGTGCCCTGGCGCAAATGCCTATCGAAGACCATCCGCTATGGGGCATTCCTTTTGCGGTGAAAGATAATATTGATCTGGCGGGCTGTGCCACCACTGCGGCTTGCCCCGATTTTGCCTATCAGCCTGATGAGTCGGCCTTTGTAGTAAAACAGTTAATAGCGGCAGGTGCCGTACCGCTGGGCAAAACCAATATGGACCAGTTTGCCACGGGGCTCGTGGGAACCCGGTCTCCCTACGGCGCTGTGCCTTGCATTTATAACGACAAGTATATTTCCGGTGGCTCCAGTTCCGGCTCTGCCTACGCGGTTGCCAGTGGTCAGGTTGCATTTTCACTGGGCACCGATACAGCGGGCTCAGGTCGTGTGCCGGCGGCCTTTAATGGTCTGATCGGTGTCAAACCTACCCGTGGATTGCTGAGTTGCCGGGGTGTGGTTCCCGCCTGCAGGTCGCTGGACTGCGTCAGTATCTTTGCCAACACACTGGCGGATGCCAATGAAGTTCTGGCAGTGGCTTCCACTTACGATGAGCAGGATGCCTACGCGAGACAGCGCTCTTTCATCACTAAACCCGCATCGGAGTTTACCGTGGGGGTTCCCTCACCTGATGACCTGTACACTACCCATCCGGAATATCAGACGCTGTTCAACAAGGTTTGTGATGCCCTGCGGAAACGTAACGTTGATGTCGTAGAGATTGACTTTAAACCTTTCAGTGAGGCGGCCCGGCTGTTGTATCAGGGCCCGTGGGTGGCCGAGCGTTACCATGCGGTGGGTGAGTTTATCGAGCGCCATCAGGACCGGGTGGACGAGTCGGTGGCGACCATTATCCGCGGTGCCAAATCGGTAACCGGCTATTCCACCTTTGACGGTTTTTACAAATTACAGAACCTGAAACGACTTGGCGACCAGCAACTGGAAAGGGTGGACTGCATAATGACCCCCACCACGCCAACCCAGTACACCCATGAAGAAATTGCCGAGAACCCCATCCTCAACAACACCGAGCTGGGTTATTACAATAACTTCATGAATCTGCTGGATTACGCCGCTTTGGCAGTGCCCGGCGGACACACCAGCGACGGTCTGGGTTTCGGCGTGACCTTTTTTGCTGATGCGCAAACAGACCTGTTGTTGCAGCAGGTTGCCGGTGTATTACTGGAAGAAAAAACCGACTACCTGCAAAGCTGTTTCTCAGAACCGGATGTAATACCCGTTGCCGTATGCGGTGCGCACCTGGAAGGGATGCCCCTTAACTGGCAGCTCACCAAACGCTACGGAACACTCAGTGAAAAAACCACTACAGCCCCTTGCTACCAGTTTTATGCGTTGGCCGGTGGGCCCCCGTTCAGGCCCGGCCTGCAGCGGGTAGAAGAGGGCGGGCAGGCCATTGATGTGGAAGTGTGGAATGTGCCTGCCCGGTATTTCGGCTCCTTTGTGGCGGGCATACCAGCCCCGCTGGGTATTGGCAAGCTGGAGCTGGCTGATGGCCGCTGGGTTCCAGGGTTTATCTGCGAGCCCTGTGGGCTGGCGGGTGCGGTTGATATTACTGACATGGGCAGCTGGCGTGAATACATGAAACACAAGCTGTGATCTGGCTGATTAACCCGACACTCCTTGAAAAATCACCCACAGTAACCATATATCACCTCATATTGAATGTGAGGGTTTCCCCATGACTGTGTCTGAAGCTTTACAGATCGTTTGTCCCGCCTGTACAGCTGTCAATCGCCTACCGGTTGCAAAGCTGGGACATCAGCCGTTATGCGGAAAGTGCCGTAAGGTACTGCTTCCCGGTCAGCCCATAGTTGCGAGCGACCGGAATTTCAGCTGCTTTGCGGAAAAGTCAGATTTGCCCGTGGTAGTGGATTTCTGGGCGCCCTGGTGCGGGCCGTGCCAGCAGTTTGCGCCGGTATTCAGTGATGTGGCGAGGGAAATGACCACTCGCGCCTGCTTTATCAAGCTGGATACAGAAGTAAATCCGGCCACCGCTGCGCAGTTCCAGATTCGCTCCATTCCCACGTTAATGGTTATTCAAGGCGGCCGGGAGGTGGCCAGATTGTCTGGCGCTTTGCCCAGGATACAGTTCCAGCAGTGGCTGAATCAGAATCTGCCCACTGTACGCTGATTACAGGAACGAAGGGTTACCACCTCCATCACAGCCGCTTGAATAGTGCCGTTTCTCAGCAGGCTCTCAAGGGGTTTGTAATCACAGACGCTGCAATCACCGGGGCTGCAACAGTTCCGCGGGAAAGTACTGCCCGGGAATGACAACATTCCCGGCCTGCCACTGGACTACAAAGTAGTAAATCGCCGCCACACAGAGTAAACCCAGGATGAACTGAAACAACCGGCGCGTACCTGTGCCCTGGCTGGCGGGTGTCTCCTGTCCGGCCTGCTGCCCTGAACGCGCCATGGGCTTTTTCCCTGCCGGGGGCCGAAGTTTTTTGGCCAGGTGCCGGTCAATCAATTCATAATTTTTGCGGTTGGCACGCCAGGTGACATCAAAAAAGTCACCCAGCACCGGTACTATGCCCAGAAGTAATTCAATGCCGATATTGATCAGCATCCTCAGGATAGTGAAGGCTCCCAGCCTGAGTTGCGCTGCCTGTACCACCAGATAGAGTGACAACAGGGCACCGATTATGTCTCCCACCACGGGGATCAGGCCAATGATGGCATCCCAGCCGATTTTTATATTAAGAACCGGAATAGTAAACGCGTCATCCAGAATGTGGCTCAGGCTTTTCAGCTGGCGTTGCTTTTTCTGCAGCTGGTCCTGATCCGGGGCGGTTGGCTTTTTGTGTGGCGTCTGGGTCATGATGCAATATCATTCATGGCATAAAAATAGGCTATAGTTGGGCTCACTTTAAACATCAATTTCCAGCGACACAATAACCGCGAAAAATAATCAGAAAAGACCATGGAGAAATTCTGTAACAGAACAATCGGTGTAGACGCCGCCGAAGCTACTGTATCCGTATTAAGAGCAGCGCCCGGTATGGGGGCAGCCTCCATCGCAGTGCAGTTATATTGCAGCGAAGCAGCGGGGCGTTGATGAGATATTCCGTGATTCTGATTGCCTGCATGCTGTTGTCAGTGGGGGCCTCTGTAAACAACGCAGCACTGGCCCATGACCTGGGGGACGGTGCCCATATCACCACGCTCATATCTGCGGATGGCACTGCTAATGCAGATCGCCCGGCGGATGACGCTGCTGCGCAACACTCACCCGTGCAAAACCAGTGGACACTGGATATTACGGTGCAGGAGCTGGCAGGCCAGTTTCCCGAATACGATATTGATGAGAATGGCAAACTGACGCCAATGGAATATGGCGCCATTGATGCCCGCCAGGTGGTCAACTATGTGCTGCCAAGGCTGAATATCCGCAATCAGAACGGTGCTTGCGCAACCGACATTACATCCTACACCATTGAAAGTCACCGTCGCGCTGATTATATCCGTTTTCCAGTACAGGTGGATTGCCCTGGAGAGACCCACCTGTTTGTGGTGGATTATGCGCTGTTTTTTGACGAAAACCCCTATCATCAGGGCACCTGGACTGTGGTTTATCAACAGCAGCCTGTTATTCAGTACTTCTGGCCCAATGAACGCCGGCGCGAGTTTCGTGTTAAAAGTCAGACCTCGGTCGGGGTGCTCCTCAATTTTATCGTAAAAGGCATTCACCACATTGCTATTGGCTATGATCATATACTGTTTTTACTGTCGCTGTTGTTGCCGGCGGTGCTGGTCAGGCAAGCTAAACAATGGCAGCCTGCCGAATCCGGCCGGTATGCCCTGTGGAATGTCACGAAAATTGTCACGGTGTTCACGCTGGCCCATTCGGTTACCCTGTCCCTGGCAGTATTGAGGCTGGTGCCTCTGCCGCCCGCCGTATGGGTTGAAAGCATTATCGCGCTGAGCATTGTGATTATGGCGATTCACAACATCCGGCCATTGTTCAGGTTTGATGTGCTGCTGATTACCTTTGGGTTTGGTCTGGTACACGGTTTCGGTTTTGCCAACGTGTTGCTGGACTATCCCTTGAGTGAACAGGCGCTTGTGGTATCGCTGGTGGCGTTCAACCTGGGGGTGGAACTTGGCCAGCTGGCAATCGCCCTGGTGGTGACGCCGATTCTGTTTTATTGCCGTTATGCTGCGTGGTATCGCGAACTGTTTGTGCCGCTGGGCTCGGGCGTTATTGGCCTGGTGGGTGTGTACTGGCTGGTTGAAAGGTTGGCCGGTTAGCACCCTCAAAGCGCTAACCGGTACTGAGTTATCGGGAATGGTGTATTCAATGTCGCCCTAATTGAAAGTGGAGGTCACGGTGAGGCGGTAATCACCCTCTGAATCGGTTTCGTTCAGGTGGAGTACCTTGCTGGTGGTTTGCATAGGGCAGATGGACACCTGGCCGTTCTCGCAACCAAAGAATTCCACACCTTCGCTGGCGGCCACCGCTTCCCAGATCGGTAGCAGGTCATCATAAAAATCCTGCTCAATGCCCATGTGCAGAAAAATGCCGGTTCCCACCAGGTCATCGGCAATCATGCGGGTGAACCAGCCGCTGCCACCACCATCGTTACCCTCATCAAGATCGGCCATAACGTTCTGCAGGGCCTCCCAGAAGCCGTCTCCAAGAATTCCCCAGGAACCGCCACCAATGTGCACCCGTAGCGAATCCTCCAGGGCATCGGCAATGTCCACGATAGCGTCTCTGACATTGCCTTTGCCGGGGTTGTCGTGATCAACACCAATGTAAATGGCGCCGGCTACCCAGATACCGGCACCGTCGTTTAATTGTTCCGATGTGGTAGTAAACAGGCTCCCAAAGCTGTGATCGGAGAATTCCGAGATCAGGGAAATAATATCGCCTTCGCCAGCGGAAGTGCTCAGGGTGGTCAGGTCGGTGTTGGTGGTTACTGTCACCGAGTCCGGATTACTAAAAAAACCCTGAAAGTGAATAATGCCGATGTAGGGTTCATCTGCGGGATCAAACCAGGATCCACTATCATCCGTATCAACAATTCTGAGGCTGGTGGGCTGCATGCTGAATTCGCCGGTTTCGCCGCAGCCGCCTGCCAACAGGGTAATCCCTGCCAGCGCAATGGTTTTTATCAGTGTTTTCATTGTCTGTTCCTTTCCGGGGTCCGCCTGTTTTTGAAGGTTCTTATGATGCGGAAAGCGGGCAGCCAGCGGTAACCCCGGAATAGGGGGAGGCTGCCCCCCAGATCCGGGGCCTCGAAGATGGCTACGACAGCTTTGATTTTTGGGGTCTGTGATCAGGACCAAGCAGTCAGATATTTCGCCTGAAGACCCCTGTTTTCTATTTTGTCAATTGACCCAAATCATACGTTTGTTTGGATTTTGTAAATGAAAGTAAATAAAATAAAATCAACAGTTTACGAGAACTTTCAAGTCATAAATTCTGCTTGCTGAGAGGCGGATCACTCTTTATATTTCGCGCCCAGTTGTCGGACACAGCAGGTCAGGCCAGCCGTTTGAGCCATGACGCAGTCTGCCGTGTTCAGTGCTTGGTAGTAGGGCAGAAGTATGGACTTACAACAATTCGAGACCATTTCCCTTTACGTTTGTGTGAGTGGTTTGATTTTGTACATGCTGTATATCATGTTCAAACTGGCTCAGGAGTCGCAAGCCGGAAAAATGGGCACCGCCGCTATTTTCGGCACGTTGGGGCTTGGCATTCTCGGGTTTATTGTGAAGGAAGTCCTGACGGTTGTGATCCAGGTGTAGTAGTAAGCAGTTGCCCTGGCTGGATTAAAGAAGTACCAGCAATCGTTGGCCCAGAGCAGTACAAAAAAAGCCTCTCAGACGAGAGGCTTTTTTTATGGGTAATTCCTGCCAGGCGGGCGTTGTTCATCGCTGTATAGCGACACAAGCGTCGGTTGGTGCTCAGGGAATCCTTGTCGATTAACCAGTTATCACCAGACCTTCGCCAGACAACCAGAAACTTGCCGGTATCAATTTCTCTGGATTCAGCATCGAAATGCTCATAACGGCCCACCTCAATGGCAACCTGGCCTTCTACTGACAATTCAAGTGTGGTATTCCTGATCGAAGCAACCTGCCTTTTCATAAAGTGAAAGGCGCCTTTAATGTTGTCTCGGCCTTTAATGATGTCCGCGCCTGGCAGAAAAACCATGGCTTTTTCGGCAAATATAGTTACCAGGGTGTCTATATCGCCCTTGTTGTAGAGGTCTGTAAACTGCTCGTTAATGCTCTGTATATTGGGTGATTCGTCCATAAACCGGCTTCCTGTGAGTGGCAAAATCCATTTTTGATAATGTTTGTGTGTGATAGAGAAATGCAAACTATACCAGCTTATACGCCAAAAGGCGTCTGGGTAGGCGCCGGCGCCAGCGAAAACAAAACGCTGTTTTACAGGTTTCGTATATAGTATATTAAATGATCGAGTGTTTCACGAAAATGCAGGAAATGGAGTTCTGAATGTATACAGGAAGTTGTCTTTGTAAAGCTGTTCAGTTTCGAATAAACAGTGAGCTGGAACCGATTCAAATCTGCCACTGCTCCCAATGCCGGAAAGCACAAGGCAGTGCGTTCGTTACCAATATTCCGGTAAGGGAGGAAGACATTGAGTTCACTTCAGGTGAAGATTGCATTTCATTTTATGAGTCTTCTCCGGGAAAAAAGCGTTGCTTCTGTAAAATCTGTGGCTCCCCTGTCTATAGCAAAACTGTTAAGGTCCCGGGTGTTGTCAGGATCAGGGCAGGGCTCCTTAACGAACCGTTAAAGACGAAACCACTGGCTCATTTTTACGTTGCTGACAAAGCCAACTGGTACACAATTACCGATGAGTTGCCGCAATTTGATCAGCAATACGTTGACACACTCGAAGAGTCATGAATATCTGGTCCTTTGGCAGGGCTGAAATGGGTCGTATTTATGAGTAGAAAGGCAACAGGCGATGTGGTGTCGTTTGCCAATATAAAGAATATATATGGCGAGCCTGCAGGCCCGACGGCTGAAGGTAAACTGGTTCACCTGCAGTTCCGGCGCTTTTATGGCTGCCCGATTTGTAATCTTCACCTTCAGTCATTTATCAAGCGTAAAGATGAACTGCTGAATAGCAACGTGCACGAAATCATTGTGTTTCATACGTCACAACAAAAAATGCTTGAAAATGTCAGTGACAGGACATTCGATTTCGTAGCGGATCCGGATCGGAAGCTGTATAAAAGTTACGGTGTAGAGCCCACATGGAGAGCACTGTTCAGCATTGGTGCACTAAAGAATGCTGTCAAAGGCGTGCGTGAGTTTGGCGTGGCCATGGCCCCGAGCCTGGAGGCGGAATTTGGTGTGCCGGCGGATTTCCTGATTGATGAGTCAGGAAAAATCCTGGCGTTGAAATACGGTACACACGCAGATGACCAGTGGACGATAGATGAAGTTCTGGACATGGCGCACACCGTCGCGGACGGCGGCGCCGTGC
>JAWVYU010000022.1:0-27709 GCA_033722575.1 Ketobacteraceae bacterium
AGACGCCGGCCTGAAAGTGTCTGAAATCAACGATGTCATTCTGGTGGGCGGTCAGACCCGTATGCCGCTGGTGCAGGAAAAGGTAAAAGCCTTTTTCGGTCGTGAGCCCCGCCGCGATGTTAACCCCGACGAGGCGGTGGCCATCGGTGCGGCCATTCAGGGCGCGGTACTGGCAGGTGACGTCAAAGACGTGTTGCTGCTGGACGTGACACCGCTTACTCTGGGTATCGAAACCATGGGTGGCGTCATGACCCCGCTGATCGAGAAGAACACCACGATTCCTACCAAGAAATCCCAGGTGTTCTCCACTGCAGAGGATAACCAGACAGCAGTGACCGTGCATGTGCTGCAGGGTGAGCGCAAACAGGCCAGTCAGAACAAATCGCTGGGCCGTTTCGATCTGGCCGATATTCCGCCGGCCGCCCGTGGCATGCCCCAGATTGAGGTAACCTTTGATCTGGACGCCAACGGTATCCTGAACGTATCAGCCAAAGACAAGGCAACCGGCAAGGAGCAGTCCATTGTGATCAAGGCTTCCGGTGGTCTGTCTGATGATGAAATCGAGCAAATGGTTCGCGATGCCGAGTCCCATGCCGAGGAAGACCGCAAGTTCGAGGAGCTGGTAACAGCCCGCAACCAGGCGGATGGCATGATTCACGCAACCCGCAAAACCATCGAGGATGCCGGTGACAAGGTGACCGAGGAGGAGAAAACCTCTATCGAATCCGCCATTGAGGATCTTGAGGCGGCACTGAAGACCGACAACAAAGATGACATCGAGGCGAAAACCAAGGCGCTCACTGAAGCCTCCGCCAGTGTGGCCCAGAAGCTGTATGCTGAGCAGCAGGGTGGAGCTCAGGCAGGCGCTGGCGCCGGGCCGGAAGCCGGTGGTGCAGACGCCGGTTCCTCTGGAAGTGCTGATGACGTTGTCGATGCCGAGTTCGAGGAAGTGGACGACAACAAAAAATAAGTTGGTGTCCATCGAATAAAGCAGAAAAACATAACGCGGGGGCTGGACTCCCGCGTTTATGTGTCAGAAAAACACGATCCATCACATGAACCTTAACCAGGGGGCGTCGTTACCCCATCGCAGTGTAACGGCTCAGAGCTATGTCGAAGAGAGACTATTACGAAGTACTTGGCGTCGGTAAAGACGCATCCGCCCAAGAGATCAAAAAAGCCTATCGCCGACTGGCGATGAAGTATCACCCTGACCGCAACCCTGATGACGCTGACGCTGACAACAAATTCAAGGAAGCCAGCGAAGCCTACGAAGTCCTGTCTGATCCCCAGAAAAAAGAAGCCTATGACCGTTTCGGCCACGCCGGCGTGGACCCCAATGCCGCCGGTGGCTTTGGCGGTGGCGCGGGCCCGGATTTTGGCGACATTTTCGGGGACGTTTTTGGCGATATATTCGGTCGTGGCCGTGGTGGTGCCCGCAGTAACCGCGGTGCTGATCTGCGCTACACACTGGAGCTGGACCTTGAGGACGCAGTACGTGGCACGACGGTAGAGATCCGCGTGCCCACGCTGGTTTCCTGCAGTACCTGCGATGGTTCAGGGGCCAAGAAGGGTTCCAGCCCGGTGACCTGTAACACCTGTGGTGGCAGTGGTCAGATCCGCATGCAGCAGGGCTTTTTCTCGGTTCAGCAAACCTGTCCGGCCTGTCGCGGCAAAGGCAAAACCATCAAGGATCCCTGCGGTGACTGCCATGGCCAGGGCCGGGTAGAACAGCGCAAGACCCTGTCAGTGAAAATCACACCCTGCGTGGACACCGGTGACCGGATCAGTCTGGCGGGTGAGGGTGAAGCCGGCGCCAATGGCGGGCCCGCTGGCGATCTGTATGTGCAGGTGGCCGTGAAAGACCACCCCATATTCCAGCGGGAAGGCAAGGACCTGTACACCGAAGTGCCCATCAGCTTTGTGGATGCGGCCCTGGGTGGCGAGCTGGAAGTGCCGACCCTGGATGGCCGGGTCAAACTCAAGATTCCCCAGGAAACCCAGACCGGCAAGCTGTTCCGCCTGCGGGGCAAGGGTGTGACACCGGTGCGCGGCGGCGCCCCCGGCGACCTGTTGTGCCGGGTTATTCTGGAAACCCCTGTCAACCTGAGCAAGGACCAGCGAGACCTGCTGCAACAGTTCCAGGACAGTCTGAGCAAGGAGCATCACCGGCACGCGCCGAAAAAGAACTCCTGGTTCGATGGTGTGAAAAAATTCTTTGACGATATGTTGTAAACTGCCCCGCCCGGACTGTCCTGCGCATGGGGAAAGTGGTGCCGGGTGCTCAGGCGCACGATTCTGGCGACCTGGCCGTTTATGACCGGGATGTTCAGGGCGGGGAGGGTCATCACGGGCCGCGGGGAAACATTTTCAGCGGCTCTGTTGTTTTCTGGTGAGGTTCCCGCTGCCAATAGTCTCGGATAATTCGTGGACGCTCAGGGCTGCTTCGGTTAAAATTGCCGCCTAACAAGCTTCTGGCCGAAGCAAGCTCCAGATTTTTCCAATCACAATGTGTTGCAGGCTTACAGTTACACTGTTCAAGCCCAGTTTCTTTCGGCCTTGATTTTGATTAGAACGCTTGCCAGAACCTTTACCTAACTGTTACTACCAGCGGAGGTTGGCTTGAGCAAACCGGCCATATTAGCCCTCGAAGACGGGACTATCTTTCGAGGCATATCCATTGGTGCCGATGGGCAATCCATTGGTGAAGTCGTTTTCAATACCGCACTAACGGGCTATCAGGAAATCCTGACGGACCCTTCCTATGCCAAACAGATGGTCACGCTGACCTATCCGCATATCGGCAATGTGGGTGTTACCAAAGAAGATGAAGAGTCATCGGAAATCTGGGCCGCGGGACTGATTATCCGGGATCTGCCTCTGACTGCCAGCAGCTGGCGCAAGCAGCAGACCCTTGATGAGTACCTCCGGGCGCGAAATGTGGTGGGTATTGCGGACATCGACACCCGCAAACTCACCAGAATCCTGCGGGAAAAAGGTGCCCAGAACGGCTGCCTGATGGCCGGAGATGATATCAGCGAGGAGCAGGCAGTTGCGGCTGCACAATCTTTTCCGGGGCTAAAGGGTATGGATCTGGCAAAGGAAGTCACGGTCAGCGAACCCTATAAATGGAATATGACCAGCTGGGATATCAATGATGGCTATACCGTGGCAAAGGAGGAGCGCCTTTACAAGGTGGTGGCCTTTGATTACGGGGTGAAGCGGAATATCCTGCGCATGCTGGTGGACCGTGGCTGTGATATCACCGTGGTGCCTGCACAGACACCTGCCAGCGATGTACTGGCCATGAACCCCGACGGCATATTTCTTTCCAACGGTCCCGGCGATCCGGAGCCCTGTGATTACGCCATCGAGGCCATCAAAACCATTCTCGATGACACCGATATTCCGGTATTTGGTATTTGCCTGGGACATCAGTTGCTGGCGCTGGCCAGTGGTGCCAGCACCGTCAAAATGAAATTCGGTCACCATGGTGCCAATCACCCGGTCCAGAACCAGGACGACAAGACCGTGATGATCACCAGCCAGAACCACGGTTTCGCGGTGGATGAAAGCACCCTTCCCGACAACCTGCGGGCAACCCACCGTTCCCTGTTCGACGGTTCATTGCAGGGTATACACCGCACCGACAAGCCAGCGTTCAGCTTCCAGGGGCACCCTGAAGCCAGCCCTGGGCCGCACGACGCCAGTCCGCTGTTCGATCACTTTATCGAACTGATGTCGGCTGATAAGTAGAACGGGGGATAAGGCAAGACATGGCAAAAAGAGAAGACATTAAAAGCATTCTGATTTTAGGCGCTGGCCCTATCGTGATCGGTCAGGCCTGCGAATTCGACTACTCCGGAGCCCAGGCCTGCAAGGCCCTGAAGGAAGAGGGCTACCGGGTGATCCTGGTGAACTCCAATCCGGCAACCATCATGACGGATCCCGCCATGGCGGATTCCACCTACATCGAGCCGGTCACCTGGCGCTCCGTGGCCAAAGTGATAGAGAAGGAACGCCCTGATGCCCTGTTGCCCACCATGGGTGGTCAGACCGCACTCAACTGTGCCCTGGATCTGGCCAAGCACGGGGTGCTGGACGAATACGGCGTGGAGCTGATTGGCGCCACCCAGGATGCCATCGACAAGGCTGAAGACCGTGAGCGTTTCGACAAGGCCATGAAATCCATTGGTCTGGAGTGCCCCAAATCCGCCATAGCCCACAGCATGGAAGAGGCCTTTGAGGTGCTCGATCGCCTCGGGTTCCCCAGCATCATCCGCCCCTCGTTCACCATGGGTGGCAGTGGTGGCGGTATCGCCTATAACCGCGAAGAATTTGAAGAGATCTGTCGCCGCGGTCTGGATCTGTCGCCCACCAATGAATTGCTGATCGATGAATCCCTCATTGGCTGGAAAGAATATGAAATGGAAGTGGTGCGGGACAAGAACGACAACTGCATCATTATCTGCTCCATTGAAAACCTGGATCCCATGGGGGTGCATACCGGCGACTCCATTACCGTGGCGCCGGCGCAGACTCTCACGGACAAGGAATACCAGATCATGCGGGATGCGTCGCTGGCCGTGCTGCGGGAGATCGGTGTGGAAACCGGCGGCTCCAATGTGCAGTTTGCGGTGAACCCGGAAAACGGTCGCCTGGTGGTGATTGAAATGAATCCCCGGGTTTCCCGTTCCTCGGCGCTGGCCTCAAAAGCCACCGGGTTTCCCATTGCCAAGGTGGCGGCAAAGCTGGCTGTGGGATACACCCTGGATGAACTCCAGAATGAAATCACCGGTGGTAAGACACCGGCCTCATTCGAACCGTCCATTGACTATGTGGTAACCAAGGTTCCCCGTTTCAATTTTGAGAAATTTCCCCAGGCGGAACCCACCCTGACAACCCAGATGAAATCCGTGGGCGAAGTGATGGCCATCGGTCGCACTTTCCAGGAATCCCTGCAGAAAGCCCTCCGGGGGCTGGAAACCGGCAAGGATGGTCTGGATCCGGCAGTTAATCTGGACCGGGAAGATGTCAAATCGGTGCTGCTGCGGCACCTGAAAACACCGGGCCCCGAGCGGCTCTGGTATCTGGCGGACGCCTTTCGTTACGGCATGTCGGTGGAGGAAGCTTTCGAGCTGACCCACATTGATCCCTGGTTCCTGGTGCAGATTGAAGACCTCGTCCGGGAAGAGCAGTCCGTGGCCAAAATGGCGCTGACCGATCTGAAAAAGAGCCTGATGAGGCGCCTCAAGCGCAAGGGTTTCTCTGATCGACGCCTGGCAAAGCTGCTGGGCATATCAGAGACAGAAGTCCGCAAATACCGCGTCAGGCAGGGTATCACGCCGGTCTACAAGCGGGTGGATACCTGTGCTGCCGAGTTTGCCACTACCACGGCCTATATGTACTCCACCTACGAGGAGGAGTGCGAATCGAACCCTTCCGACCGGGAAAAAATCATGGTCATCGGTGGTGGCCCCAACCGTATCGGGCAGGGCATCGAGTTCGACTACTGCTGTGTTCATGCGGCCCTGGCCATGCGGGATGACGGCTACGAAACCATCATGGTGAACTGTAACCCGGAAACCGTTTCCACGGATTACGATACCTCCGACCGCCTCTACTTTGAGCCGATTACCTTTGAGGATGTGTATGCCATCGTGCAGACCGAGAAGCCGAAAGGGGTGATCGTACAGTTTGGCGGGCAGACGCCTCTGAAACTGGCCCGTGATCTGGAAGCAGCGGGCGTTCCCATTATCGGCACCAGTCCGGATGCCATAGACCGGGCCGAGGATCGTGAGCGCTTCCAGCAGATGATTGACCGTCTCGGTTTGCGTCAGCCACCCAACAAAACCGCACGCAGCGAAGAAGACGCCGTGCGCCTGGCGGAAACCATTGGTTATCCGCTGGTGGTGCGCCCTTCTTATGTGCTTGGCGGCAGGGCCATGGAAATTGTTTACAACGAACAGGAGCTGCGCCGCTACATGAATGATGCAGTGCAGGTATCCAATGACGCGCCGGTATTGCTGGACCGCTTTCTGGACGATGCCATCGAAGTGGACCTGGACGCGGTCTGCGACGGTGAAGAGGTGGTGATTGGCGGCATCATGCAGCACATCGAACAGGCAGGGGTTCATTCCGGTGATTCCGCCTGTTCGCTGCCACCCTACAGCCTGAGTCAGTCCGCTCAGGATGAAATGCGAGATCAGGCCAAAAAGATGGCCCTTGAGCTTGGGGTTGTGGGGCTGATGAACGTGCAGTTTGCACTGAAAGGTGAGGACGTGTACGTTCTGGAAGTTAACCCCAGAGCGTCCCGTACGGTGCCATTTGTGTCCAAGTGCATTGGCCAGTCGCTGGCAAAAGTGGCGGCCCGTTGTATGGCCGGCACGTCGCTCAGTGATCAGGGGTTCACCACTGAAGTGGTTCCCAACTATTACTCGGTGAAGGAAGCCGTATTTCCGTTCGCCAAGTTCCCGGGCGTTGATCCGATTCTTGGCCCGGAAATGAAGTCCACCGGCGAAGTGATGGGGGTAGGGGACACCTTTGCGGAAGCTTTCAAGAAAGCCATGTTCGGCGCCGGCGAAGGGCTGCCGAAAAAAGGCAAGGTGTTCATGAGCGTACGGGATGCAGACAAAGCCATGACCGTGCGTCTGGGGGAATCCCTGCGTGATATGGGGTTCACCATTGTGGCAACCCGCGGTACCGCCCGCGCACTCAAAAAGGCCGGCCTGGAAGTGGAAGTCATCAACAAGGTCGCTGAAGGCCGTCCTCATATCGTTGACAGCATCAAGAACGGCGAAATCGCCATGATCATCAATACCACCGAAGGCAAGGAGGCAATCATCGATTCCTTTGCGATCCGGCGCAACGCACTGCAGAACAAGGTGTGTTACACCACAACGGTGGCGGGTGCGGAGGCGACAATCATGGCAATGAAATTCACCGAGAAAGAAACCGTTCGACGTTTACAAGATTTGCATGAGGGGTTGAATTAATGAATCGTTATCCAATGACGGTAGAAGGGGCGAAAAAGCTGCGCGAAGAGCTTGATCGTCTGAAGAAAGTGGAACGGCCTCGGGTTGTAGCGGCAATTGCCGAGGCGCGTGAGCATGGTGATTTGAAAGAAAACGCCGAATATCACGCCGCCCGCGAGGAGCAGGGCTTTATTGAAGGCCGTGTGATGGAAATCGAAGGAAAATTATCCAATTCTCAGGTGATAGATGTTACCAGGATTCCCCACACCGGCAAGGTGATATTCGGCACCACCCTGGATTTGCTGGATGTTGATACGGATGAGGAGATCACTTATCAGATCGTGGGTGACGATGAAGCCGATATCAAAAAGAACAAGCTGTCGGTGAACTCGCCTATCGCCCGAGGGCTGGTGGGCAAAATGGAGGGCGACGAGGTGCAGATCGAAACCCCCGGCGGCGTCAAATGTTATGAAATCCTGCAGGTGAAGCACATCTGACAACCGGTTGACCGGTCAAACGGCGCCTCTGGCGCCGTTTTTTGGCTGGTGCCCCGCAAGCTCCTGAAGTCTCTGTAAAACCCATTGACGGGTTTGAAGCGCTGTAGCCGGTATCGTAACCAGTAACGAGCAGCCCGCCTTCAGAGTTCCTGAAATCGCAGAATGTTTGAAAGCCTTGGGCTGGGCTTTTTGGCCGGGCGGTAAAGCACAACGATCTTGCCAATGGTTTGCGCTGCAGTCGCACCGGTTTCGGAGCAGATGGCGTCAATCACTGCGGCCTTGTCATCGCGGTCCATGACATTCAGCTTCACCTTGATCAGCTCGTGATCTTCCAGGGCCCGCTCCAGTTCGGCCATGACACCCTCGCTGAGGCCGCCGTCAGATACGGTTACCACGGGCTTCAGATGATGGGCAATTTTACGGAAACGTTTTTTCTGGTCTTGGGTTAATGCCATAGTTGCAGCTTCATTTATAATGTGGCTCAAATTCGGGCGGCCATTCTACAGGGATCGCCCCGGCCTTGTAACGGCCAATTTGCAGTAATTTACTGAGGAGCGCCTTCCGTGCGATCAAAAACCAGCAAGCGCTGGCTGAAAGAACATTTTGACGATAAATATGTCCAACAGGCACAGGCAGAGGGTTACCGCTCCCGGGCAGCCTACAAGTTGCTGGAAATCCAGGAAAAAGACCAGCTGATCAGGCGGGGCATGACCGTGCTTGATCTTGGGGCTGCACCGGGAGGGTGGACCCAGGTGGCCGCAAAACTCGCTGGAGATCAAGGGTTTGTGGTGGCTTCCGATATCCTGCCCATGGACCCTGTGCCCGGGGTGGCCTTTGTGGAGGGAGACTTTTGTGAAGGCGCTGTTTACCAGGAAATCATAAAAACCCTGAACGGCCGTTCGGTGGACCTTGTAATCTCCGATATGGCACCCAATATGTCTGGTATGAAGTCCGTGGATCAGCCACGGGCCATGTATCTGGTTGAACTGGCGTTAGACATGGTTGACCAGGTTCTGGCTCCGGGAGGAAACTTTCTTGTGAAGGTGTTTCAGGGTGAGGGGTTTCAGGAATACCGCCAGGCGTTGCAACAACGTTTCAAAAGCCTGGCAACCCGTAAGCCGGGAGCGTCGCGCGCTCGATCAAAGGAAATCTATCTGCTAGCTTTAGGGTATAAATAACCATTTGTGCTAACAGAATGACGGGCAATACATGGTTAATCATGACAATGTGTAGTATGGTAACGAAACATCCGTTGATCTAATTTTTTTAGCCTGCGGTGATCAATCAGTTTGTGGAGAAAGCGAGGGTAAACCCTTGAACGATATGGCAAAAAATCTCATTTTATGGGTGGTTATAGCGATTGTGCTGCTGACCGTCTTCAATAATTTCAGCGCTCAATCTGCACCCCATCGGCTCAGCTATACCGAGTTCATGAATCAGGTGGAAATGCAGCAGGTGGATCGGGTCACCATTGACGGGTCTATCGTCCAGGGTCGCACCAAGACCGGTGAACACTTTGAGGTGGTTCTGCCTCCGGTCACCGACATTGATCTGCTGCCACGCCTGATTGAAAACGACGTGATCATCGAAGGGCGCCAGCCTGAGAAGCAGAGCCTGTGGGCCCAGCTTCTGGTGGCCTGCTTTCCGATCCTGCTGATCGTAGCCATCTTCATGTTCTTCATGCGTCAGATGCAGGGCGGAGGCAGTGGCCGGGGTGGCCCCATGACTTTCGGTAAAAGCCGGGCGCGGCTTTTGAGCGAAGACCAGATCAAAACCACCTTTGCGGACGTGGCCGGTTGTGACGAAGCCAAGGAAGAGGTGAAAGAGCTGGTGGAGTTCCTGCGGGATCCTGGCAAGTTCCAGCGCCTGGGTGGCAAAATTCCCCGGGGCGTTCTGATGGTAGGGCAACCTGGTACCGGTAAAACCTTGCTGGCCAAGGCCATTGCCGGCGAAGCCAAGGTGCCGTTCTTTACTATTTCCGGCTCTGACTTTGTGGAAATGTTTGTGGGTGTGGGTGCATCCCGGGTCCGCGACATGTTCGAGCAGGCCAAAAAGCAGGCCCCCTGTATCGTGTTCATTGATGAGATTGATGCGGTTGGCCGTTCCCGTGGCGCCGGTCTGGGTGGCGGCCACGACGAGCGTGAGCAGACCCTGAACCAGTTGCTGGTGGAAATGGACGGTTTTGAGGCCAATGACGGTGTCATCGTTATTGCCGCTACCAACCGCCCCGACGTGCTTGATTCGGCTCTGTTACGTCCCGGCCGGTTCGACCGCCAGGTGGTGGTTCCGCCGCCGGATATCCGTGGTCGTGAGCAGATTCTTAAGGTGCATATGCGCAAAGTGCCCCTGGCAGACGATGTCAATCCGGCGCTGATCGCCCGTGGCACCCCCGGTTTCTCCGGTGCGGATCTGGCGAACCTGGTGAATGAGGCAGCATTGTTTGCCGCCCGCGCCAACAAGCGTTTTGTGGGAATGACCGAGTTTGAGCTGGCCAAGGACAAGATCCTGATGGGTGCCGAGCGCAAGACCATGGTCATGTCCGAGAAGGAAAAGCGTAACACGGCCTATCACGAAGCGGGTCATGCGATCGTAGGGCGACTGGTGCCCGAGCACGATCCTGTTTACAAGGTCAGTGTGATTCCCCGCGGCCGTGCTCTGGGTGTGACCCAGTTCCTGCCGGAAGAGGATCGCTACAGCTTCAGCAAACGGGCCATTGAAAGCCAGATCTGCAGCCTGTTTGGCGGCCGTATTGCTGAGGAACTGATTCTTGGTTTTGACGGTGTTACCACTGGTGCCCAGAACGATATCCAGCGGGCCACCAATATGGCCCGGAGCATGGTGACCAAGTGGGGCCTGTCCGAAAAAATGGGGCCGCTGATGTACGAAGAGGAAGAAGGTGACGTCTTCCTTGGCAAGCAGTACACGCAAACTAGCACCATGTCGCCGGACACCATGAAGTCTATCGACGAGGAAGTACGCAATATCATCGATTCCTGTTATCACAAGGCTGAAACCATCCTGCGGGAGAATATGGACAAGCTTCACATGATGGCGGATGCGCTGATGATGTATGAAACCATTGATGCCGATCAGATTGATGACATCATGAAAGGCAACAAGCCCCGTCCGCCCAAGGGCTGGAGTGATCCTCAGGATCCATCCGGTGGCAGTTCGGTGGCTGATGAGTCGGCGGTGGACGACAAGTCTTCCGACAAAGGCTCCATCGGTGGGCCTGCCAAGTCTCACTGAGCCCGGCAGGTCAACCATAAAACAGCAGGGACAGACCATGACGGCAGCGCATCTGTTTGCGTTTGGCGCCAGAAAACTTGATCTCGACAAGCCCCATGTTATGGGTGTGCTCAATGTGACCCCCGATTCGTTCTCCGACGGGGGTCATTTTGTTTCTGTCGAAAAAGCAGTGGCTCATGCCCTGTTCATGGAGGATGCCGGCGCCACTTTTATCGATATCGGTGGCGAGTCCACTCGCCCGGGAGCTGACCCCGTGCCCCCCCAACAGGAGCTGGAGCGCACCATTCCGGTGATACAGGCGTTGAAGGGGCGAACGGATTGCCTGATTTCCATTGATTCAAGTACCCCTGAGGTGTTTAGCCAGGCGGCCCGGGAAGGTGCTCATCTGATCAATGATGTGCGGGCACTGAGTCGTGAAGGGGCTCTGGCTGCCGCGGCTGCTACCGGGTTGCCGGTTTGCCTTATGCACATGAAAGGAACCCCGAAAACCATGCAGAATGACCCTCAATACACGGATGTGATCAATGAGGTCAGCCGCTATCTGAGGGAAAGGATTGCTGCCGCAAGGGAAGCAGGAATTCCCGCCGATCAGATCATGGTGGATCCGGGTTTCGGTTTTGGTAAAACCCTGGAACAGAATCTGGATCTGCTGCGGGGGCTGGAATCTTTCCGGGCCCTGGGTTGCCCCATACTTGTGGGGATGTCACGCAAGTCAATGATCGGTAAGATTCTGGACAAGCCGGTGGAGCAGCGGTTGTACGGCAGCCTTGCACTGGCGGTTATGGCCTGTGAGCGGGGGGCGTCAGTGATCAGGGTCCACGATGTGCCCGAGACGGTGGACGCGCTGAAACTTGCCTCGGCTGTGATGGGTACAGCTGAATTCTGAGCAGGATGTCAGCCGGGATAGCAGGAACGAATAACAGTGAACCAGCAACGACACGGATAACGACGAAACGGATCAAGCGCCATGGGAAAAAAGTTTTTTGGAACAGACGGTATTCGCGGCACAGTAGGGCAGCACCCCATCAACCCGGAGTTTATGCTCAAGCTGGGCTGGGCTGCCGGCAAGGTGTTCTCCGAAGAAGGTCAGAAAAAAGTACTGATCGGCAAGGATACCCGGATATCGGGCTACATGTTCGAATCCGCGCTGGAAGCGGGGCTGTCCTCGGCAGGTGTTGATACCCTGTTACTGGGTCCCATGCCTACCCCTGCGGTGGCCTACCTGGCCCGTACCTTCACAGAAACTGCGGGAATTGTGATCAGTGCGTCCCACAACCCGTTTCACGATAACGGCATCAAGTTTTTCTCCACGTGGGGCACCAAGCTCCCCGATGAAACCGAGCTGGCCATTGAAGCCTACCTGCAGAAGCCCATGGAAATGGTATCTTCCGCCAAGATCGGTAAAACCCGTCGCATCGAGGATGCGAGAGGGCGCTATATCGAGTTCTGCAAGAGCACCATTTCCAGAGCAGTCACGCTGAGCGATCTTACCATTGTGGTGGATTGTGCCAATGGCGCCACCTACAAAATGGCCCCTGATGTCTTCGAGGAGCTGGGGGCAAAGGTGATTCCGCTGAACTGCAAGCCCAACGGCCTCAATATCAATCTTGATTGTGGCTCAACCCACCCCGATTCGCTGGTGCGGGCGGTGCTGGAAAACGGGGCTGATATCGGTATTGCCTTTGATGGTGACGGCGACCGGGTCATTATGGTGGATCACCAGGGTGAAGTGGTGGATGGCGATGAGCTGCTTTACATCATTTGCCGTGGCAAACACAGCCGCAACGAGATGCGCGGCGGAGTGGTGGGCACCCTGATGAGCAATTTCGGCCTGGAGATCGCGCTCCGGGAGCTGGGTGTGGACTTTATCCGTGCCAAAGTGGGCGACCGTTACGTAATGGAGCAGCTCAAGGCCAATAACTGGTATGTGGGGGGCGAGTCGTCCGGCCATATTGTGTGTCTGGATAAAACCACTACGGGTGACGGTATTGTGTCGGCCCTGCAGGTGCTGGAGCCCATGGTGATGCAGGGCAAGTCCCTGTCTGAGCTCAAACAGGGCATGACCAAGCTGCCCCAGACCATGATCAATGTGCGGCTCAAGGAAAAAAGCGACCCCATGGACCATGGCAAGGTTCGGGAAGCGGTAACCCAGGTGGAAAACCAGTTGTCCGGCCGTGGCCGGGTGCTGATGCGGCCCAGCGGTACCGAGCCCCTGATCCGGGTGATGGTGGAGGGAGACGACGCCCGGGAAGTGGGTGATCTGTGTGCGCAGCTGGCCTCCGTGGTAGAAGCCGTGGTAGCCGAATAGCCTTTGCTTGTACATTGTCCGTGTCTTCGATAACATTGCCGCCTCGCGGAAAATGAGGGAGTTCCATGCGCACACCAATCGTTGCGGGCAACTGGAAAATGAATGGCAGCCGGGGCGCTGTGGAAGATCTGGTCAGTGGCATCCGCGATCAGCTGGATGCTGCGCTGATTGCTGAGGGGCCGGCCGCAGGGCAGGGCAAGACACAAGTGATTCTGTGTCCACCGGCCATCTATATTCCTCAGGTATGCGCCGCGGTTGATGGTTCTGCCCTTGCGGTGGGTGCCCAGAATGCAGCAGCGCAGGAAAAAGGCGCCTATACTGGCGAAATCTCACCGGCATTCCTCGCGGATTTTGGTGTGCACCATGTGATTCTCGGGCACTCAGAGCGGCGTCAGCTGTTTAATGAAAGTGATCAGTTGGTGGCAGAAAAATTTGCTCTGGCACAAAAGCTCGGGCTGATTCCTGTGCTCTGTGTGGGTGAGACTCGTGCCGAGCGTGAATCCGATCAGACAATAGCAGTGGTGACACGTCAGTTACAGGCGGTAATCGACAAGGTTGGTGTAGCTGCCTTTGGTTCGGCCATTGTGGCCTACGAGCCGGTCTGGGCTATCGGTACCGGGCTTACTGCAACCCCGGAGCAGGCCCAGGAAGTTCACCGCAATATCCGTGAACTGATCAGTTCGCAGGATGCGTCAGTAGGTGATGGCGTGCGCCTGCTTTATGGGGGCAGTGTCAAAGCCGCCAACGCTGAGGAATTGTTCCGTTGTCCTGATATCGACGGCGGTTTGATTGGCGGGGCATCTCTGGACCCGTCAGAATTTGTAGCTATCTGCCAGGCAGCAGTTAAATAATTGGAAATCAAAGATGATTGAAACAGTATTACTTATCGGATTGGTTGTCATTGCGCTGGCCATTATCGGCCTGGTCCTGCTGCAGCAGGGTAAAGGGGCAGATATGGGTGCCTCCTTCGGGTCGGGTGCCTCACAGACATTGTTTGGCAGCCAGGGATCGGGAAACTTTCTGACGAAATCCACCTGGACCCTGTCGTTCGTGTTTTTCGGTGTTTGTCTGGGTTTGGCAATGATTGCGCGGGACAAGGCGGAAAACGCGGGCAAGATAGATTTTGTTGAGACCACGGCAGTGGAAGAAGTGGTGGTTGAAGAGTCAGAAATTCCTGCTGTAGAAGAATCTGCGGAAGACTCGGACCTGCCTGTAGCGGAGGATGCGCCGGCTGAAAGCGACGTGTCAGCCGCAGGCTCAGAAGCCGAGTCAGCTCCGGCGGCGGAAGCCATGCAGAGTGAAAGTGTTTCCGAAGAAGCTGCAGCGGACAGCGATATTCCTCAATAGCCCCGGCAGGATAAAAGTCCCTGCCAGGGCGCATAATTCCCTGGACGTTTCATTCTAATCTGGTAAATTATGCGTCCCTCGCCGAAGTGGTGGAATTGGTAGACACGCTATCTTGAGGGGGTAGTGGCCTTTTGGCCGTGCCGGTTCAAGTCCGGCCTTCGGCACCAGTTTTTGATCAGGCGTGTATTTGCAGGCCAGTCCCCCGCCAGAGGGGCTGGTCAGGATCACAGGTAGAAATCAGGTTTTGTCAACCGGGAATGTGACTGATGAAACATCCAGAAGTTGTTGACACTAAAGAAAATTTCTCCTATAGTACGCGCCTTGTTGTTGCGGGGTGGAGCAGCCTGGTAGCTCGTCGGGCTCATAACCCGAAGGTCGTTGGTTCAAATCCAGCCCCCGCTACCAAATTTATAAAAAGCCCCTTTAAAGGGGCTTTTTATTAGCTGATAACCTGGGAGTTGTGGTTTTAGACGTTTTACCAGGCGTCTATGCTATACTGGCCAAAGCTCTGAATCAGGTTAAGTAGTGTGAAGTATTAAAGAGTGGGCCGTAGTGCCCACTTTTTGTTTGTGTTGTTCCTAAACTGATTCAGAAACCGGTTGAATGAGCGGAAATAAACGTACCGAAGCCTTACAGACTCTGCTGGAACCTGCCGTAAAAGCGGCTGGTTGTGAGTTATGGGGTATCGAGTTCATCTCACAGGGCAAGCATTCTGTGCTGCGTTTGTTTATCGACTCAGAAAACGGCATCACGCTGGACAACTGTGAGGCCGTGAGCCGTCAGGTCAGTGCAGTTCTGGATGTCGAAGACCCGATTAAAACTGAATATAACCTGGAAGTCTCCTCCCCTGGGCTTGATCGGCCGTTGTTTACGTTTGATCAGTTCGCACAGTATCTGGGTGAGGAGATACAGGTACGACTGAAAATGGCGGTTGCCGGTCGCAGAAGATTTACCGCCAGACTGGAAAAGGCAGACGCTGAAAAACAAGTACTCACGTTTGCTGATAAAGACGAAACCTGGGAAGTCAGTATCACCCAGGTAGATAAAGCGAATTTAGTACCCGTTTTTGATTAGGTTAACTATTACAACCATGGCGTGGTCTCAAGGTGAGGCAGTGAAATGAGTAAAGAAATTCTTCTAGTTGCAGATGCCGTCTCTAATGAGAAAGGGGTGGAAAAAGATATTATCTTTGAAGCCGTAGAGACTGCGTTGGCCACCGCGACAAAGAAACGTTTTCCCAATGACGACGTTGAAGTGGTCGTGAATATTGATCGCAAGGACGGCAGCTATGAAACGTTTCGTCGCTGGCAGGTGGTTGCTGATGAAGATTTTGAGTTTCCCGGCCGTCATCTGACGCTGGAAGAAGCCAAGGAATTCGATGAAAAGCTGGAAATTGGCGACATCTATGATGAGCCCATTGAGTCCATCGAGTTCGGACGTATTGCAGCACAAACCGCCAAACAGGTCATTGTGCAGAAGGTTCGCGAAGCGGAACGGGCCCAGGTCATTGATGCCTACTCTGATCGCATTGGCGAACTCATCAGCGGTACCGTGAAAAAGGTTACCCGCGACAATATTATTCTGGATCTGGGTAACAATGCTGAGGCACTGCTTTCAAGGGAGGAAATGATCCCCCGGGAAACCGTTCGTGTCGGTGAGCGTCTCCGTGCTGTGCTTTATGGCGTGAATACAGAAAACCGCGGTCCGCAGCTTCTGGTCAGCCGTACCCGGCCGGAAATGCTGATTGAACTCTTCAAGATAGAGGTTCCGGAAATTGGTGAGGACCTGATTGATATCAAGGGAGCCGCACGGGACCCGGGATCACGGGCCAAGATCGCGGTAAAAACCAATGACCAGCGGATCGACCCCGTGGGTGCCTGTGTGGGTATGCGCGGTGCGCGGGTTCAGGCAGTATCTACTGAGCTTGGTGGTGAGCGAATCGATATCGTGCTGTGGGATGACAATCCGCCCCAGTTCGTGATCAACGCCATGTCACCGGCAGAAGTGGTATCCATTGTGGTGGACGAAGAGCGCCAGGCAATGGATATCGCCGTAGAGGAAGATCAGCTGGCACAGGCCATTGGCCGCAGCGGACAGAACATCCGCCTTGCCAGTGAGTTGACCGGCTGGGAACTGAACGTGATGACGGTTCAGGATGCTGAAGAAAAACAACAGCAGGAAGCCGGTGCCTACGTAGAGACCTTCATGAACGAACTGGATGTGGATGAAGACTTCGCTGCCCTGCTGGTGGAAGAAGGCTTCACCACTATTGAAGAGATCGCCTATGTGCCAATGGAAGAAATGTTGGCCATCGAAGAGCTTGACGAGGATATCGTCAATGAATTACGCAGTCGTGCCAAAGATGCTCTGTTGACAAAAGCACTGGTCAGCGAGGAGCAGCTGGAGGGCGAACAGGCACCGGCAGACGATCTGCTGGAAATGGACGGTATGGAACGCAGTCTTGCCTATGCCCTGGCTAAAAAAGGCATTGTGACCATGGAGGACCTCGCAGAGCAGTCGGTGGATGACATCGTGGGCACTGAAGGTCTGGAAGAAGAGAAAGCGGCTGAACTGATTATGACAGCGCGAGCGCCCTGGTTTGCCGAGCAGGAAACCAACCAGTAAAACGGGCCGGACAGAGATAGCGCGAAAAGAGTGGGAGTGAGAAAAGCATAGTATGGCAGAAGTGACCGTAGCACAGCTCGCAGAAGTGGTGGGTATCCCAGTGGAAACACTGTTACAGCAGATGCGTGATGCTGGGCTTTCTCATGCGGAAGCAGAGCAGAAAGTATCTGACAGCGAAAAGCAGCAGCTGCTCTCCCACCTGAAAAAATCCCATGGCGAAAAAGCCAGCGAGCCAAAGAAAATCACCCTGAAGCGTAAAAGCGTCAGCAAACTGAAAGTCAGTGGCTCCTCGGGTCGCAGCAAAACCGTTAACGTGGAAGTTCGCAAAAAGCGGACCTACATGAAGCGCAGCGCTGTTGAAGCCGAAGAGGCAAAAGCGGCGGAAGAAGCAAAGGCCCAGGAAGAAGCACTGAAGGCCGCCGAGGAAGCCAAGGCCCGCGAAGAGGCGGAAAAAGCTGCCAAGGAAGCGGAAGAAGCCAGGGCCAAACAGGCTGCGGAAGAAGCAGCTGCCAGGGCAGAGCAGACAGATACAACGGATCAGGCGCCGACTGAAGCTGAAATCCGTCAGGCCAAGGAATCCGCTGCCAAGAAAGCGGATATCAAGATACCGAAAGATCATCACAAGAAAACCCCTGAAGAAATTGCCGCTGAGCAGAAAGCCAACGCGGAAAAGAAAAAGCAGGAAGAGCAGGCCAAGCGCGAGGAAAACCGCAAGAAAGCCGAGGCGCTGAAAAAAGCCGAGGAAGAACTGGCCAAGAAAACCCTGGAAGAAGCACAGCGTATTGCCAAGGAGCTTGAAACCCGCGGTGATGACGGCAAGGAAAAAACAGAGGTTGAGGAAGAACAGGATTCCATCGTCAAGCAGGCCTACGAGGACAGCTACAACGAGGAAGAGAAAAAGCAGCGTCGCAGTGGCCGCAAGCGCAAGCGTCCGACCATTGAGGCGAAAACCACCAGAAACAAAACCCTGCAGACTTCGCTGAGCAATGAACACGGCTTCCAGGCGCCCGCCGGACCCATGGTTCATGATGTCGTGGTGCCGGAAACCATCACCGTGTCAGATCTGGCGCAGCGGATGTCCGTGAAAGGCTCTGAAGTGGTGAAGGTGCTGTTCAAAATGGGCGTTATGGCCACCATCAACCAGGCTATTGACCGTGATACCGCCACACTCGTGGTTGAGGAAATGGGTCACAGGCCGATCCAGCACAACGAAGACGCCATTGAGGATGATCTGGTGGAACACCTTGATCAACGCCTGGAAGGCGAAGGTGAGCCGGCCGATCGTGCGCCGGTGGTGACCATCATGGGCCACGTTGACCATGGTAAAACCTCTTTGCTGGATGCTATCAGACGCAGTCGTGTAGCAGCAGGCGAAGCCGGTGGCATCACCCAGCATATCGGTGCCTATCATGTGGAAACCGACAAGGGCATGGTCACATTTCTGGACACTCCCGGCCACGCGGCATTCACGGCCATGCGTGCCCGTGGTGCCAAGTGCACCGATATCGTGGTTATCGTTGTGGCGGCCGATGACGGCATGATGCCACAGACCGAGGAAGCCATTGATCACGCCCGGGCAGCGGGTGTGCCGTTGATTATTGCAGTTAACAAGATTGATAAAGAGCAGGCCGATCCCGACCGCGTCAAAAACGATCTTGCTACGAAAGATGTTATTCCCGAGGAATGGGGTGGCGATATCCAGTTTGTGCCGGTTTCTGCCATCACAGGCCAGGGGCTGGACGAATTGCTGGAAGCCATTCTGCTGCAGGCAGAACTTCTTGAACTGAAAGCCGTACCATCCGGCGCTGCCCGGGGTGTGGTGATCGAATCCCGCCTGGACAAAGGCCGCGGTGTGGTTGCCAGTCTGCTGGTGCAGGCGGGCGAGCTGCAGCAGGGCGATATGGTACTGGCCGGGGAACACTATGGTCGCGTGCGTGCCATGCTGGATGAGAACGGCAAGCCTATCGAGAAGGCCGGGCCTTCCATTCCGGTGGAAATCCTTGGGCTGGCCGGTACTCCTGATGCAGGTGAAGAGTTCCTGGTAGTGCCGGACGAACGCAAGGCCCGTGAAGTGGCTGATTTCCGGCAGAACAAGATGCGTGACAAACGCCTTGCCCGGCAACAGGCCGCGAAGCTGGAGAACATGTTCGAGAGCATGGGCAGCAGCACCAAGGCGTCGGTCAATATTGTCCTGAAAACAGATGTTCGTGGATCGCTGGAAGCCCTGGTGGGTGCGCTGGCGGAGCTGTCCACGGATGAAGTGAAATGTAATGTGGTGTCGGCCGGCGTGGGCGGTATCAATGAATCTGATGTGAACCTGGCCATTACCTCCGGCGCGGCGATTATCGGTTTCAACGTCCGGGCAGATACAGCGGCTAAAAAGCTGTGTCAGGAAGAAGGTGTGGATCTGCGCTATTACAGCGTTATCTATGACATCATCGAGGACATCAAGAAGGCCATGTCGGGCCTGCTGGAGCCGGAACTGCGCGAGGAAATCGTGGGTGTTGCGGAAGTCCGGGATGTGTTCCGTTCTTCCAAGTACGGTGCGGTAGCCGGCTGCAAAGTGATCGAAGGTACGGTGCACCGCAACAAACCCATCCGTGTATTGCGTGATGATATTGTTATCTATCAAGGTGAACTGGAATCGCTGCGCCGCTTCAAGGACGATGTCAATGAAGTGAACGCCGGCATCGAGTGCGGTATCGCCGTGAAGAGCTATAACGATGTGAAGCCTGGCGACAAGATAGAAGTATTCAGCGTTACCGAGGTTGCCCGTACCATTTAAGGGCAAGCCGATAGCGCATTAATCAGGGTGGTTTTCCTTGCGACACAGTCCCAGAGGCTTTAACAGAACCGATCGGGTGGCCGACCAGATCCAGAAGGATCTGGCCGTGCTGCTGCAGCGCGAGCTGAAAGATCCCCGGGTCGGTATGGTGACGGTTTCCAGCGTCAAAGTGAGCAAAGACTTTTCCTTTGCCGATGTGTACGTGTCCTTCATGGACAAAAACACAGCGGAGGAAGCGGAAGAGGCGGTGGCTATACTGGAAAATGCCGCCGGCTTTTTACGTAGCCAGCTGGCGAAAGGAATCAAGCTGCGTGTCATGCCGCGGTTGCGTTTTCATTTCGATGCCACCCTGCTGGAAGGCCCGCGCCTTTCCGCGCTGATCGACAAAGCGGTGAAACAGGATAAAGCCCGTCACCCGGACGATGCCGACTCCGCCGATGATGACAGCTGAGGCTGCATCAGGCGACCCGGAACAACAGCAACACGAGAGGCGATCGGATTGGCGAAACGAGGCAAAAAACGCGGCAGGGATATCAGTGGTATTCTGGTGCTGAACAAAGGCCTGGGGTATACCTCCAATGCCTCCCTGCAACGGGTAAAACGAATGTATGGTGCTGCCAAGGCGGGCCACACAGGGAGTCTGGACCCACTGGCAACCGGCGTACTTCCCATCTGTCTGGGGGAAGCCACCAAGTTTTCCCAGTTTTTGCTGGATGCCGACAAGTCCTACCGGGTTACCGGGGAGCTGGGTACCCAGACTGCCAGTGGCGATGCCGATGGCGAAGTGGTGAAAACCTGCCCAGTGGGCACTGTCAGTGCCACCGATCTGGAGACAGTGCTGTCGCAGTTTCAGGGTGAAATCGAGCAGGTGCCGTCAATGTATTCGGCGCTCAAGCATGAAGGGCAGCCCCTGTACAAACTGGCCCGGCAGGGAGTGGAAGTAGAGCGTAAAGCCCGGAAAGTGACCATATATCAGATAGATATGCTGGAATTTGATGGTCAGCGCTTCACCCTGGATGTGCATTGCTCCAAGGGTACCTACATCCGCAACCTGGTAGAGGATATCGGTTTTGCCCTTGATAATCTGGCGTATGTAGTTAAGCTACACCGCACGGGCTCCGGGCCTTTCGGTGAAAAAGACGCGATAAGCGTGGAACAGCTGGCTGAAGTCATGGATAATGGCGGCCACGCCGCGCTGGACGAGCTGTTACTGCCAATTGATGCCGCGCTTGACCAGTGGCCCGCGGTTCATCTGACGGATCTGACCTCCTTTTATATGAAGACCGGTCAGGCGGTTCAGATTCCGGACTCGCCCACGGAGGGCCGGGTAAAACTTCTGGAAGAAGACGGAAACTTTTTAGGGGTCGGGGAAATACTCGATGATGGTCGGGTAGCTCCGCGGCGCTTAATGAAAACTTCATAGCCATGGTGCCATTCAGGTATCCTGTCATGAAGTCAGGTAATGAGGAGGTTCTGTAAATATGCGTGGAACCCCCTCCTTGAAACGCAAAGCATATTTGTAATTGGAGAAATACATGTCTTTATCTGCTGAACAAAAAGCGAATATTGTAGCTGAATACAAGCGTTCTGATGATGATACCGGTTCGCCCGAGGTGCAGGTTGCCCTGCTGACCACGCGGATCAACCAGCTTCAGGACCATTTCAAGGCCAACAAACAGGATCACCACTCGCGTCGTGGTCTGATTCGCATGGTTAATCAGCGTCGTAAGCTGCTTGACTACCTGAAGCGTAAGGATCTGGAGCGTTACAGCGCGCTGATCGGCAAACTGGGTTTGCGTCGATAACTGGCGTTGTCAGGTTGATATCCGCCATCGCCCAGCTGGACCCGATGTGTGTTTATCAATCGTTACACTCTGAGAGCGCGGCACTTTGCATAAAAGTGCCGCGTTTTTATTGGTTCTCCGGAAAAATTGATGAGGTCAGCGGTGTATCTGGCCAGATAAACATCAGGCCGGCTCCTCACGGGATATAAAACATCATCGTGGATTTGCACTCTGGCATAGCCTCATTAACAATTACTGTCGACTCTGGTCAGTAATGACCTGCCCCTGGCAAACCGGGCCGGCAGTCAGTACAAGCAGTTGATATTGCAAGACAAGAAAACAGGTAGAAGTAAGTAAAGTAAGAATGGTCATTGATAGGCAATGGCCGGATTGGAAGGTGAATATGTTTAACGTGGTAAGAAAAGAATTTCAGTTCGGAAACGAAAAATTTACATTGGAAACAGGCAAGGTCGCCCGTCAGGCAACCGGCGCTGTAATGGTAACAGCGGGTGATACCACTGTGCTGGTCACCGTTGTTGGCAAGAAAGAAGCGAAACCCGGGCAGGACTTCTTTCCCTTAACCGTAAACTATCAGGAAAAAACCTACGCGGCGGGTCGTATTCCCGGTGGCTTTCTGAAACGCGAAGGTCGCCCCTCTGAAAAAGAAACCCTGACCTGTCGATTGATTGACCGTCCCATTCGTCCGCTGTTTCCCGATGGCTTCAACAATGAAGTGCAGGTAATGGCCACGGTCATGTCTACCGACAAGTCATCTGATCCTGACATTGCCGCACTGATCGGCACCTCGGCAGCCCTGGCCATTTCCGGCATCCCCTTTAACGGGCCCATCGGTGCCGCCCGGGTTGGCTTTGTCGATGGTATGTATGTCCTGAACCCCAGCTATGAAGCCCTGGCATCCTCGGCGCTGGACCTGGTGGTAGCCGGTACTGAAAACGCGGTGCTGATGGTGGAATCCGAAGCCCAGGAACTGACCGAAGACCAGATGCTGGGAGCGGTGCTTTTCGGGCATCAGGAAATGCAGGTGGCTATCCAGGCGGTCAAGGAGTTTGCTGCTGAGGTGGGCACACCGGCCTGGGATTGGCAACCGGCAGAGATTAACGCGGAACTGAAGGAAAAGCTGCGCGCTGAGTATGAAGGTCAGCTGGCGGAAGCCTACCGGATTACCGAAAAAATGGCTCGTTACAGCCGTGTTGGCGAAATCAAGGATGCGGCCGTTGCGGCATTTGCCAATGAGGAAGAAGGCCCTTCAGAGCAGGAAGTCCGTGATCTGATGGCCAGCGTTGAAAAGCACGTGGTTCGTGAAAGCGTGCTGGATGGCAAGCCCCGTATTGATGGTCGCGATCACAAGACTGTGCGTCCGATTTCCGTGGAAGTGGGCGTTCTGCCAAAGGCTCACGGCTCGGCGCTGTTCACCCGGGGTGAAACCCAGGCGATTGTGGCGGCCACCCTTGGCAGCACCCGCGACAGTCAGATGATCGACGCGCTGGAAGGCACCAAAACCGATAATTTCATGCTGCACTACAACTTCCCGCCTTTCTGTGTCGGGGAAACCGGCATGGCTCTGGGGCCAAAACGTCGTGAGATCGGTCACGGCCGGCTGGCCCGTCGCGGTGTCCAGGCGGTATTGCCGAAAGCCAATACCTTCCCTTACACCATGCGTGTGGTGTCTGAAATCACGGAATCCAACGGTTCTTCCTCCATGGCCAGTGTCTGCGGCTCCAGTCTGGCGCTGATGGATGCCGGTGTACCCATGAAAGCACCGGTGGCGGGTATTGCCATGGGTCTGGTAAAAGACGGCAACCGTTTCGCGGTCCTGTCCGATATTCTGGGTGATGAGGATCATCTGGGTGATATGGACTTTAAAGTGGCCGGTACGGCGGAAGGCGTTACCGCATTGCAGATGGATATCAAGATCGAAGGTATCACCGAGGAAATCATGGAAGTCGCTCTGGGTCAGGCCCGGGAAGGCCGCCTGCATATTCTGGGCGAAATGAACAAGGTAATCAGCGAATCCCGTACGGTACTGTCTGATTCAGCGCCGGTGTTCGACACCATGAAAATCGATACTGACAAGATTCGTGACGTTATCGGCAAGGGTGGTGCAACCATTCGCCAGCTGACGGAAGAAACCGGCGCCTCCATCGAGATTGAAGACGATGGCACGGTACGGATTTTCGGTGAGAACAAGGCCTCAGCCGACGCAGCCCGTCTGCGTATTGAAGCCATCACTGCAGAGCCGGAAATCGGCAAGATTTACGACGGCAAAGTGGCCAGAATCGTTGATTTTGGAGCCTTCGTAACCTTCATGCCGGGCACGGACGGTCTGGTGCACATTTCCCAGATTGCACAGGAGCGCGTCAATAAGGTTACTGACTATCTGCAGGAAGGTCAGGAGGTGCGGGTGAAGGTGCTGGACGTGGATAACCGCGGTCGCATCAAGCTGAGCATCAAAGAGGCGGTAGCCGAAGAAAGCGCCCCTCAGGAATAACGTTGCGGTTATTTCCTGATCGTTAAAGAAAGCGCCGGCAGAATACCGGCGCTTTTTGCTTTCAGGTGCGCCAAATTTACCGGAATGCCGGAGTAGATGGCTAGGTGGCTAGTTTTGCGTCATTTTTCTTTGCTTGTTTTCCCCCGGGGCTTCTCGTAAAGTAGACAAAATCAACAATCAAGCAGTACCGACAATAATAATTCGAACCACTTGGGAGGTAAGGGATATGCCTGTGCGTAATGGTATTGGTTGGCGCAGCCTGGTGGCTGCACTGGTAATCGCTGTCAGCGGCACTGCCGTAGCGGCAGACTGGCAGCTGGAAGTGGATGAGGGAAACATCAAGCTCTATACCCGCCAGGGCGACAACAGCCCGATGAAATCCTACCGCGTAACCACCGACATCAAAGCCAGTCTTTCCACGCTGGTGGCTTTTCTGGATGACGAAAAGCATTTTCCTGACTGGATGGACAAGGTCACCGAAGTAGAGAAAATCCGCGAGATTAACGAAAAAGAGAAACTGGTCTATCAGGTGATTGATGCGCCCTGGCCTGCCAAAGATCAGGACAGCGTTCTGTATTCCAAATGGTCTCAGGATCCGGAAACACTTACCGTGACCAAAACCATCATGGCCGAGCCCATGTATATGAACACTAAGGACAACCGTCAGCGCCAGAAATTCTACAGTGCGGAATGGCGGCTGACACCCAGGGAAAAGGGGGTAGTCCAAGTGGTTTATACGGCGGAAATTGATCCCGGAATGGGTGAGGTGAAAGCGTGGATGGAGGAGATGCTGGCCTACCAGATGCCCTTCAATACCCTGCGTAATCTGCGCAAGGCCAGTCTGGACAAGTATCAGAACCAGACCGTTGCTTTTATCAAGGAGCCCCGGCGATCGGAAATTGCCATGGCCGCCGAATAAATACGAAAAACCCCGCATTAATGGCGGGGTTTTTGTTGGTCTTGCTTTCCGATTCTCGCTGCCGCACCTCTCGGCTTGCCGGAGGAAAACGACAATCAGACGACGGGTTTAGCTGTCGCAGTTTATCAACGCATCGTGCCACAGTGATTTGACGATGGCGGTGGTGTCATATTCCAGATCAAGCTTGATGGGCTGCAATTCCGGCAAGTCAGTGTAGGGGCTGTTGGGGGCCGGAACCATCTGGGCAATGCCCACAAAAGCCGCGTAGCTGCGAAGCATGAGCCGTGAGGCTTCGCCGGTTTCAATGGGGCGATAGGGTTTGCCTTCCTGAATGGCGCAATCCACGGCAGTGGAGATCATCCCGCCCACCTCAAACAGCATTTGCACCATCTGTAATTTGAATTTCAGCAATACCGCTTCTTCGGTGTTCTGCTCGATCACACCGGATAACATGCAACCCAGCTGAATCAGGGTTTCATCCTCGCTCAGATGTTTTACAAAGGTGCGGATTATCGAGTCCAGATCAATCGTTTCGTTGCAGAGTTCCTGTTTAAGATTGTCGAAAAACCGTTGTACCGCATCTGCCAGCAGCTCCAGAAACAGCTCTTCCTTGGTTTTGAAGTAAAGGTAAAAGGTACCTTTGGCCAGGCCGGCTTTTTTTACGACCTGTGCCACCGACGGTAACTGTCCGTCATTTTCCTTGAACAGGGCCCAGCCAGCTTCCATAAGTGTATGTTTGCGTGCCAGTTTCTGATCTTCGTCTCTTGCTCTCACTGTTGCCATGCATCTACCTGTTATTCTCTTTCCTCATCAGTCAGGGAATAGATTCTGTTAAGAGAAATAGCCTGATTATTGTTATTTATGTGACCATCGGTCATTTTAGCATGTATTCGATGGAAAGTGAGTAAAATCTGTCAGATCTTCATAAGTTACTTAGGATAATACGGGAACAACCCGTCGCTTGGCCAGCGTCAGCAGAATGTCCTCAAACGCGTTCCAGGGGGCCCCCGGGGCCAGCCCTTTGATGCAGCGGTCCGCCTGTCCGGCTATCAGCAAACCGCGCTGAAAATCCCGGCTGCTGAGCTTGCCCAGCGCCTTTTGCAACAGTGGCTTGCGACTGTCCCATACCCGGGCATCCCGAAAGGCTTTGGCCGGGGCTATCCCGTTTTCCAGCTGGTGGCTCACCGCTTCCAGAGTACGAAGTTCCTTGGCCAGCGCCCACAGTATCAGGGTGGGTTCGGTACCACTGGCTCTGAGAAAGTTCAGCATTTTCAGGGCCTGGGACAGATTGCCCTGAACTGCCTGATCCACCAGGTCGAAAATATTGTACCGCGCATGATCGGAAACGCAGCTTTCGATGGTGGCCTCATTGACCGGGCCAGGTTCCACGAACAGGGCAAGCTTTTCCACCTCCTGAGCGGCTGCCAGCAGATTGCCCTGAACCCGCTCCGCCAGCAACTCCACCGCTTCGTTGGTGGGCTGGTAGCCTGCGTTCATCAGTCGCTGACGAATCCACTGGGGGAGCTGTTTGTCGTCAATGGGCCAGATCTGACAAAAGCCGGCCTGGGTTTCCAGGGTCTTGAACCACTGGGTGCTGGTGAAGCGTTTTTCCAGGCGGGGAAAGATAATCAGCAGCAGGTTGTCGGGGCTCGGGTTTTCCAGATACTGGGTAATGGCTTTTTTGCCCTTGTCGTCAATCTTGGCCTTGGTAAACCGCAGCTCCAGCAGTTTGCGGTCGCCAAACAGCGACATGTTGTTGCCACTTTCCAGTAAATCATTCCAATCGAACCCCGGCTCCACCTGAAAAATCTCGCGTTCAGTAAAGCCGTTATCGCGGGCCGCTTTGCGAACTTCGTCGCAGGCTTCTTGGGTGAGCAGGGGTTCGTCGCCGCTGATGATATAAACCGGGAGCCATTGCTGACTCTGAAAATGCTTGCTCAACTGGTTGCCGCGAAGTTTCACAATAGGTTCCCGTGGTGCTGCTGTCGGTGATCAGTGTTTTTGTAGTTTCAGCATCAGTCGTGTGGCCAGGTCAAACGCGAGCTCTTCCCGGATCAGCGCTTCCTGCTCCTGCATGGCAGCGACCTTGGTGTCGTCATACAGATAAGCACGCCGCGCCTGAATTTCACTGCGGGGAACGATCAGTTCCTTGTTCTGGCGATCTTCCACCAGGAACTCCACCCGGCGCACAATTTCTTTTTCAGCGCTTTTGCTGCGGCTGCTGTAGGAAACGGTACGAACCTCAACGTCGTCATCAGTAATGGTGACGTTGATGGGAGCCTGTTCAACAATGCGGATATCATTGGCTTGGAGCTGATCAATCAGTGCTTTGGTAAAATCACTGTTGGGGTTGGCGTTCAGCCTCAGCTGCTGATAGCGCATGGGAATATCCATGTTACCGCGCAGATGAAATCCGCAACCGCTGATTGTCAGCAAAACCAGAGCTGCTACTGTGACAGCGAACCTCATCAACCTACCACCACGCTGACCAGTTTACCCGGGACGACAATCACCTTGCGGATGGTTTTGCCTTCGGTAAATTTCTGCACGTTTTCATTGGCCAGGGCGGTGGTTTCAATGTCCTCTTTGGGGGCGTCTGCGCTGACATCGATTTTTCCGCGAACCTTGCCATTTACCTGAACCACCATCTGGATGATGCTTTGTACCAGGGCGTCCTCATCCACCGACGGCCAGGGCGCATCAATGACCGGC
>JAWVYU010000023.1:0-27420 GCA_033722575.1 Ketobacteraceae bacterium
GGGGGTTACCTGGCAGTCAGACGGATACTGAAATGTCACCCATGGCACCCCGGCGGTGTCGACTTGGTACCGGACGATTGTTCCTGTAACGGTAAAAATTCTTAAAAATCAAGTAAGTAAGCGCCATGGACCTGCAACGAACGCTGTTAATCGTCGGTTTAGCCATCGTCTCCTACATGATGATCCTGCAATGGCAGGAAGACTACGGCAACACCGTCCCGCCCCAGCAAGCACAAAACAATTCACAAAGTTATCCACAGGATGATCATGTTTTCGCTGAGGCAGCACCCGCGGGAGAGACAGATGTTCCCGCAGCGCCGGAAGATGATCAGACCGCGGATATTCCCTCGGACAAGCCGGTAACCGCCAAACCCGTGCGGCGCCCCATAGAAATTATCACGGACGTGTTTCGCATCACGCTGGACCCCAAGGGCGGCGATATCGTCGGTGTGGAACTACTGGAATACGCCCAGTCCCTGGACAACAAGAACGTCCCTTTCCAGCTTCTGACCAAGTCCAATGCTCACACCTACGTGGCTCAGAGTGGCCTGGTGGGAGGCGATGGTCCTGATTCCAGCAAATCGGGTCGTCCGCTGTACCGGACAGAACAGGTCCGCTACGAGATGGGCGACGATAATCAGCTGGTGGTGGATCTGGTTTACCAACAGGACTCCGGCGCCCGAATCACCAAGCGTTTTACCTTTACCCGGGGTGAGTATCTGATCGATGTGTCCTATGTCATCGATAACCAGACCGACCAGCCCTGGCGCGCTGCCATGTTTGGTCAGATCAAACGGGATGGCAGTGAAGATCCTGGTTTGCAGAATGCCACGGGTTTCGGCTTGCCCACTTACCTTGGGGCGGCTTACTGGGATCAGGAGAAGCCCTACAACAAAGTCAGTTTTGACGATATCGACGACCAGCGTCTGAAGCAGGAAGTTCCCGGCGGCTGGCTGGCCATGATCCAGCACTATTTCATGAGTGCCTGGATTCCGGAGCAGGATCTGACCCACACCTATGAAACCCGCAAGGTGCGTGGCAATTACATTATCGGATTCAAAACGCCGTTTCTGAAAGTGGCGCCGGGTGAAACCGAAACCATCAATTCCCGTTTTTATGCCGGTCCCAAAGTCCTGAAACGTCTGGAAAGTATTGAGGGTGTAGACGGCATTGACCTGGCGGTGGATTACGGTCCCCTGTTCTTTATTTCCAAACCACTGTTTCTGCTGCTGGATTACTTTCATTCCCTGACAGGCAACTGGGGCGTGGCCATTATACTTCTGACAGTGCTGGTGAAAGCCTGTTTTTACTGGCTGTCCGCCAAGAGTTACCGGTCCATGGCCAACATGCGCCGGGTACAGCCCAAGCTGCTTGCCCTGCGTGAGCGCCATGGCGATGACCGCCAGAAAATGTCCCAGGAAATGATGAAGCTCTACAAGGAAGAAAAGATCAATCCGTTGGGGGGTTGCTTGCCGATTCTGGTGCAGATGCCGGTGTTTCTTGCGTTGTACTGGGCATTGCTGGAAAGCGTTGAGCTGCGCCATGCGCCTTTCGTTTTCTGGATCCAGGATCTGTCCACCATGGACCCCTATTTTGTGCTGCCGCTGTTGATGGGTGGTTCCATGTTTATCCAGCAAATGCTGAACCCTGCGCCGCCGGATCCCATGCAGGCGCGCATGATGAAAATGATGCCTATCATTTTTACCGTGTTCTTCCTGTGGTTCCCTGCGGGCCTGGTACTTTACTGGGTAACGAACAACGTGCTCTCCATTGCCCAGCAGTGGTGGATCACCCGTTCCATCGAAGCAGCCCACAAAAAGTAGGTTGCTGGTCCCGGTGCCATGACCTTCTCGGTTACCTCCTCTGATACCATCGCGGCCCAGGCAACACCTGCCGGTCGCGGCGGTGTCGGGATTATCCGTATCTCCGGTGGCAAGGCGCTTTCCATTGCGAAAACCCTGTGCCGCCGTGAGCAGGACTTCACTCCCCGTTTCGCACACTTCCATCAGTTTCTTGATTTGGATGGCTCGGTGATCGACGAGGGACTGGTGCTGTTTTTCCCCGGTCCCCACTCCTTCACCGGCGAAGACGTGATTGAACTGCAGGGCCATGGTGGACCGGTGGTGATGGCGACCCTCTTGAACGCGGCAGTGGCACAGGGGGCACGCCTTGCCCGGCCCGGTGAATTTTCCGAGCGCGCATTTCTGAACGACAAGCTGGACCTCGCCCAGGCCGAAGCCATTGCAGATCTGATCGATGCGGCTTCTGAACAGGCAGCGAAAAGCGCGGTGCGTTCATTGCAGGGCGCTTTTTCCCTGGAAATCCAGAGTCTGGTGGAACAGCTGACGCAGTTGCGCATGTATGTGGAAGCGGCCATTGATTTCCCTGAAGAGGAAATCGATTTTATTTCCGATGGCAAGATTGCAGCGGATCTGGATACCATCTATCAACAGCTGCAGACTGTTTTCCGGGAAGCCAACCGCGGCGTGCTGTTGAAGGAAGGCATGAAAGTGGTACTGGCCGGACGCCCCAATGCCGGCAAATCCAGCCTCCTTAATGCCCTTGCGGGTCGTGACAGTGCCATTGTGACGCCCATCGCGGGCACCACGCGGGATTTGCTGCGGGAACATATCCATATCGACGGCATGCCGCTCCATGTGATCGATACCGCCGGCCTGCGGGAGAGTACCGATGAAGTGGAGCAGGAAGGTATCCGGCGTGCATGGAACGAAATCGAACAGGCGGATCGCGTCCTGTTGCTGGTGGATGCCACTGAATCGGATCAGACTTGCCCCGACCGCATCTGGCCGGATTTTGTAGCGAGGCTCAGGGACCCGTCGCGGATTACGGTGGTGAGAAACAAAATTGATCTTACCCCGGAACTGCCTGGTCTGGAGGTGATGGATAATCCCGTCATCCGCCTGTCAGCCACCACCGGAGCAGGGGTGGACATTCTCCGGGACCACCTCAAGCAGGTTATGGGTTATCAGACGCTGTCCGAGGGTGGGTTTACCGCCAGGCAGCGGCATATCGATGCGCTGAAAAAAGCCTTTTCTGCGTTGGAGGCCGGCCGGGCCCAGCTGAACGAGCATGGTGCGGCGGAATTGCTGGCGGAAGATCTGCGGGCGGCCCAGGACGCTCTGGGTGAAATTACCGGTGCGGTGACCCCGGATGATCTGCTGGGGCGGATCTTCTCCACGTTCTGTATTGGCAAATAACTGAAAACCCTGCCAAATCTGTTTAATTTTTAACCCGGATCTTTTTTTTCCACCCACAGCTCGTATACTAGGGGGCCCGAATTTCTTGACCCCCGGGGCGATCAGGCAACAGAGGAAACACGAGTGGACTACCCGAAACGTTATGGTGTGATTGTTATCGGTGGCGGACATGCCGGTACAGAAGCGGCGCTGGCTGCTGCGCGCATGGGTGTGTCTACCTTGCTGCTGACGCACAATATCGAAACCCTGGGTCAGATGTCCTGCAACCCGGCTATCGGCGGTATCGGCAAAAGCCACCTGGTAAAGGAAATAGATGCCTTGGGTGGCGCCATGGCACTGGCCACTGACAAGGGTGGCATCCAGTTCCGGGTGCTGAATTCCCGCAAGGGGCCTGCGGTTCGTGCCACTCGCGCCCAGGCTGACCGTGTGCTCTACAAAGCCGCCATCCGTACCATTCTTGAAAACCAGCCCAACCTGGATATTTTTCAGCAGGCCGCTGATGACCTGATCATGGAGGGCGATTGTGCCCGTGGCGTTGTCACCAATATGGGTGTGCGCTTTCACAGCGACACCGTGGTATTAACGGCAGGCACCTTCCTGGGCGGAAAAATTCATATCGGACTGCAAAATCACTCCGGTGGTCGCGCCGGCGATCCGCCCTCCATTGCCCTGGCGCAACGGCTCAGGGAATTGCCTTTGAGAGTGGATCGGTTGAAAACCGGTACGCCGCCCCGTATCGACGGCAAGACCGTAGACTTTTCAGTGATGCAGGAACAACCTGGCGATACCCCGACGCCGGTGATGTCCTATATGGGTAACGTGCAGGATCATCCGCAACAGGTTTCCTGTTTTATTACCCACACCAATGAGCAAACCCACGACATTATTCGCGGCGGGCTGGACCGCTCGCCCATGTACACCGGTGTCATTGAAGGGATCGGTCCCCGCTATTGTCCTTCCATTGAAGACAAGATTCATCGCTTTGCCGATAAATCCTCTCACCAGGTATTTGTGGAACCGGAAGGATTAACCACTCACGAACTGTATCCCAACGGTATTTCCACCAGTCTGCCTTTTGATGTGCAACTGGCATTGATCCATTCCATTCGTGGCTTTGAAAATGCCCATGTCACTAGGCCCGGCTATGCCATTGAATACGATTTCTTTGATCCCCGTGATCTGCAATACACGCTGGAAACCAGACATATCCGGGGTCTTTATTTCGCCGGACAGATCAATGGTACCACCGGCTATGAAGAAGCTGGCGCTCAGGGATTGCTGGCGGGATTGAATGCAGCACTGAAGAGTCAGCAAAAAGATCCCTGGTATCCGAGCCGGGATCAGGCCTATCTCGGCGTACTGGTGGACGATCTGATTTGTCTGGGTACCAAGGAACCCTACCGCATGTTCACGAGCCGGGCGGAGTACCGTTTAGTGCTGCGTGAAGACAATGCCGATGCCCGCTTAACCGAAACCGGGCGTAAACTGGGGCTGGTCAGCGACGACCGCTGGGATGCATTCTGTCGAAAGCAGGATGCCATTGCCCGGGAAGCGGAACGCATGCGCGCCACCTGGGTCCAGGCAGATTCGCCACAGGCAAAAGCACTCAATCAGTTTTTTGAGCGCCCTCTTTCCCGTGAATACAATCTGATGGATCTGCTGCGCAGGCCGGAACTGGATTATGAAAAGATAGCCGATGCCACCGAGTATCACGTGGGGGATGCGGCGGTCGCTGAACAGGTACAGATTACTGCCAAATACGAAGGCTATATTGCGCGGCAACAGGAAGAAATCGATAAATTGCGACGTAATGAAGATACGGTATTACCTGCCGATCTGGACTATGAAGACGTGAAAGGCCTTTCCAATGAAGTCAAACAGAAGCTCAAGGATGCCAGACCGGCAACAGTGGGGCAGGCGTCCCGTACCCCCGGGGTTACCCCGGCGGCGGTATCGATTCTGTTGATTCATTTGAAAAAGCGGTCATTGCAAGCCAAGAAAAGTGCATGATGAACAGTGGCAGGGACTGGTTCCTGGCCGGTGAATTGCTGGCAAGCGGACTGAGCGCATTGTCGCTTGCGGCCAGTGAATCACAACAGCAGTGCCTGATACGTTATATCCAGATGCTGGAGAAATGGAATAAGGCCTACAACCTGACCTCGATCACTGACTGGCGTGGTATGGTGGTCAGGCATTTACTGGACAGTGTCTCGGTAAGCCCCTGGATCAAGGGCCCTGCGGTACTTGATGTGGGAACCGGCGCGGGTATGCCGGGTATCCCTCTGGCAGTGCTGAACCCGGACATACATTTTGTCTTGCTGGATACCAATGGCAAAAAAACCCGGTTCATGACCCAGGTGAAAGCGGAACTGGGGATCGGTAACATCGCGGTGGTAAAAGCCAGAATAGAACAGTACCACCCGGAACAGCATTTTGATCAGGTGATTTGCCGGGCGTATTCTTCGCTGGAAAAGTTCGTCCAACAGGTACACCATATCGGAGAACAGAATCCGTCGCTGGAATTACTGGCCATGAAGGGCCAGTTGCCGGATACCGAAATTGCAGCACTGACCGGCAAAGCGACCGTGGCAGGCATAGAAAATCTCCAGGTACCTTTTCTGGACGAACAACGACATTTGATCCGATTACAGATTTTATATTGATAAGACCGAAGGACCCGCGCCTCTGGGAGTAAAAACATGGGCAAGATACTGGCAATTGCTAATCAGAAAGGTGGTGTTGGCAAAACCACAACCAGCGTGAATCTCGCAGCATCACTGAGTGCCACCCGACGCAAGGTATTACTGATTGATCTGGATCCCCAGGGCAATGCCACCATGGGTGCGGGGGTTGATAAACATGATCTGGAACTATCGGTTTACGATGTGCTGGTAGAAGGGATTCCGGTCACCGATGCCGTCATCAAAACAGAAGCAGGTTTTGATTTACTGGGGGCCAATGGTGATCTGACTGCAGCCGAAGTGGTACTGCTGGAAATGGATAACAAGGAACGCAAACTGGCTGAAGCCCTGACCGGTGCCAGTCAGCATTACGATTACATCATTATCGACTGCCCGCCGTCCCTCAACATGCTGACCGTCAATGCGCTGGTGGCCGCCAATTCCGTGGTTATCCCCATGCAGTGTGAATACTATGCACTGGAAGGTCTGTCCGCGCTGCTCAATACCATTGAGAAAATCAAATCAGTGCTTAACCCCGCACTGGAAATCGATGGTCTGCTGCGCACCATGTATGATCCCCGCAACGCGCTCAGCAACCAGGTATCCAGTCAGCTCACAGATCATTTCGGTGAGCGCGTTTACCGAACCATTATTCCTCGTAATGTGCGTTTGGCGGAGGCACCCAGTTACGGCTTGCCGGTATTGGAATACGACAAGAAATCCCGGGGAGCGGTGGCGTACCTGGCACTGGCGGGAGAAATGATCCGTCGCTCAGAAAAGCAGCAAACTGAATTGGCCGGCGCGTAATTGAGGAATCCTTCAGGCCGTTTATAATTCAGACTTACTTTTTCGGCGCAAAATAACCACAACAGGAATCTCATGGCAAAGCGTAAAAGTCTCGGCCGCGGACTCGATGCACTCATCAGCAGTGCCGCTCCTCCAAAACAGGAAGTCACCACCAGGGAAGAAAACCTGGATCCGAAAACCCAGGAAAGCGTTGATGGTGTGCTGAAGCATCTGCCCATTGAGTTTCTGGAACGTGGGCGGTATCAGCCCCGCCGGGACATGGATCCCCAGGCGCTGGA
The DNA here is from genome assembly GCA_033722575.1 of Ketobacteraceae bacterium. Taxonomy (GTDB): domain Bacteria; phylum Pseudomonadota; class Gammaproteobacteria; order Pseudomonadales; family Ketobacteraceae. The sequence goes on from JAWVYU010000023.1 coordinate 6,985, forward strand.
AGAACTGGCGCAAAGTATCAAGACCCAGGGGGTCATGCAGCCCATCGTGGTGCGTCCGATGGGCAAGAACCAGTACGAGATCATCGCTGGCGAGCGGCGCTGGCGGGCCAGTCAGCTGGCGGGGCTGGACAAGGTTCCCTGTGTAATCCGCGAGGTGGCCGACGAGGCTGCCATCGCCATGGCCCTGATCGAGAATATCCAGCGCGAGGACCTGAATCCTATCGAGGAAGCCATGGCGCTGCACCGGTTTCAGGAAGAATTCCAGCTGACCCAGCAGCAGGTGGCGGAAGCTGTGGGCAAATCCCGCACAACGGTGACCAATCTGTTGCGCCTGATCAACCTGAGCAGCGAGGCAAAAACCCTGCTGGAACGGGGGGATATCGAAATGGGTCACGCCCGGGCCATTCTTACCCTGGATACGGGTAAACAAACCGAGGCTGCCCGTACCATCGCCGCCAAGGGATTATCCGTTCGTCAGGCTGAAGCCCTGGTGCGTCGCCTGCAGCAGGAAGTGACCGCCAGACCCGATGAAAAACTGGATCCCAATGTACGCAAACTCCAGGATGACCTTTCTGACCGGCTGGGCGCGCCGGTGATGATTCAGCATACCGCCAAAGGCAAGGGAAAACTGGTGATCAAGTACAGTAACCTGGATGAGCTGGACGGTATTCTCGACCATATCAAATAGCCGCCCGGTTCTATTGCTTGCCCAGGGGAAAGTCTCTATAATCGGCACCGCCTGACGCCTTGGGAAATCCATAAATTTCGCGGGGTTTCAGAACTGCTAAATCGCTAACGACAGAGCAGTAGTCGTTAACATAGCCGGTAATTGGTGTGCTTGTGGTAAAGCCTCGACGCCTGAGCGACAGGCATCTCGCGATCTACATGGTTGGTACCCAGGCAGCACTCGCCATCACGATACCGCTTGTGACACTGTTCCTCGTCAGCAAGACGGTTGCATTGGCAGCATTATCCGGTGGGTGGATAGCCACTATAGCGAACGGTTATTTCGCCATACAGGCTTTCCGGTTCTCGGGCGCTAGCGCTTCCTCCCAGATGATCAGAGCGATGTACCGCGGTGAAGCGGGCAAGTTCGTCATCGTAGCGGTCCTGTTTGTGGCTGCGTTCAGATACATGGAAAGTGCCCGGGAGCACGCTCTCGCACTCATAATGACATTTATGGCAGTACATTGCTCAGCGTGGTTTGTGCCCGCTCTGGCAGCAAAGTTTGGCTCGCAGAAAGGCGGCAGAAGCTAAATCAACACACAGAAAAAAGGTATTCAACTTCATGGCAGCTGGAAGTTCCTCGGAATACATAAGACACCACTTGACAAATCTGGTGTACGGACAGAAACCGGATGGCAGCTGGGGATTTGCCCAATCGGCTGAAGAAATCCGCGAAATGGGTTTCTGGGCGATTCACGTGGACACGCTGGGCTGGTCCCTGGCAATGGGTGCGCTGTTCATCTTCCTGTTTTCCCGTGTTGCAAAACGTGCCACCGCCGGTGTCCCCTCCGGCTTTCAGAACGTCGTTGAGATCGTTGTCGAGTTTGTTGATAAGACCGTAAAAGACGGTTTTCATGGCAGAAATCCGCTGATCGGGCCCCTGTCGCTGACTATCTTTGTGTGGGTGTTCCTCATGAACTCCCTGAAATGGATTCCTGTCGATGTCATCCCGGGTATCGCCCATGCACTGGGTGCACCCTACTTCAAAATTGTACCCACCGCGGATCCCAATGGTACATTCGGTCTGTCCGTGGGTGTTTTCCTGCTGATTATCTTCTACAGTATTAAAGTGAAAGGCGTGGGTGGGTTTGCGAAAGAACTCTCGTTCACACCGTTCAATCACTGGTTGCTGATTCCGTTTAACCTGTTCCTGGAAATTATCGGCCTGATTGCCAAACCACTGTCTCTTGCTCTGCGTCTGTTCGGTAACATGTACGCCGGGGAAGTGGTATTTATCCTTATTGCCCTGTTACCTTTCTATCTCCAGTGGGTGTTGAATGTTCCATGGGCAATATTCCATATTCTGGTGATTCCGCTTCAAGCGTTTATCTTCATGGTACTGACCATTGTTTACCTGAGTCAGGCCCACGAAGATCATTGATGCTAAATTCACAGACAGCTTTAAACCTTAATTAATTTACTCAAAACTAGGAGTCTCAAATGGAATACGTATATCTCGCAGCCTCTATCATGATCGGTCTGGGTGCTCTGGGTACTGGTATCGGTTTTGCTCTGCTGGGTGGAAAACTGCTTGAAGGTACTGCACGTCAACCCGAGCTTGCACCACAGCTTCAAACCAAAACCTTCCTTATGGCAGGTCTGCTGGACGCCGTTCCGATGATCGGTGTTGGTATTGCAATGTATCTGATCTTCGTGGTCGCGGCATAGTCAATACATGATCGTTTTCTGACGATCATGTTCCACATGCACCCCTAATCCATCGAAAATGCATGAGGTGAAATGCTGTGAACATTAATCTGACCCTGTTTGGTCAATTAATAGCTTTCGCTATCTTCGTGTGGTTCTGCATGAAATTTGTGTGGCCACCCCTGATGGCAGCGATGCGTGAACGCGAAGAAAAAATTGCGAGCGGTCTGCAACAAGCCGACCAGGCAGAACAGGATCTGGTACTGGCGAAAGAGAAAGCAGCTGAGACTTTGCGTGAAGCAAAAGCTCATGCAGCTGAACTCATTGAGCAGGCAAACAAACGAGCTAGTCAACTTGTTGAAGAAGCTAAAGATCAGGCGCGCTCCGAAGGCGAGCGTATCAAGTCTGCGGCCCACGCTGAAGTAGAGCAGGAAGTTAACCGTGCGAAGGAAGCGCTTCGTGGTCAGGTGTCCGCCCTTTCAGTTGCCGGTGCAGAAAAGATCCTTGGTTCTTCTGTTGATGCAGAAGCTCACAGCAAGATGCTTGATCAATTGGCATCAGAGCTATAACGGAACATTAAAATGGCAGAACTAACGACAGTTGCTCGGCCTTACGCGAAAGCAGCCTTCCAGTACGCGGACGAAAACGGTTCGCTCGCTGAATGGTCTGATATGCTGGGTTTTGCAGCCGCAGTGGTTCAGGATGAAAGCTTCGAGACGTTCATTTCTGATCCAAAGGTAACGGTTGAAGACCAGGCAAAAGCCTTTCTTGATGTTGGTTCCGATAAGCTGAATGAGGCAGGCAAAAACTTTATTCAGCTGCTGGCGAAAAACAAGCGTCTCCCGGTTCTGGGCGCGATACATGAGCTGTTTGAACAGTTCAAATCCCAGAAAGAGATGAGCGTAGACGTGGAAGTAACAAGTGCTTTTGCATTATCAGACGACCAGGCGAACAAGCTTGCTGAAGCTTTAAAACGTAAATTGAACCGCGAGGTCAATTTAACGTCGACCGAGGATAAATCATTAATTGGAGGCGTCGTCATTCGAGCCGGTGATTTAGTTCTTGATAGCTCAGTACGGGGCAAGCTCGCTAAGTTGGCCGAAACATTGAATTCTTGAGTTTGAGGATCCTAGCATGCAACAACTCAACCCATCAGAAATTAGCGAGCTCATCAAACAGCGCATCGCTAATTTAGATACAAGCTCTGAAGCACGAAACGAAGGTACCATCGTAAGCGTATCTGACGGTATCGTGCGTATTCATGGTCTTGCCGACGTTATGTACGGTGAGATGATTGAATTTGATAACAACACCTACGGAATGGCTCTTAACCTGGAGCAGGATTCCGTGGGTGCCGTGGTACTGGGTGATTACCTGGGGCTGGCTGAAGGTCAGAAAGCCCGTTGTACAGGTAAGGTACTTGAAGTACCGGTCGGTAATGAACTGCTGGGTCGTGTTGTGGATCCTCTGGGTAACCCCATCGACGGCAAGGGACCGCTGAAAACTTCTCTCACCGACGTGATTGAAAAGGTTGCTCCCGGTGTTATTGCGCGTCAATCTGTTGATCAGCCGGTACAGACCGGTCTGAAATCCATCGACGCCATGACGCCCATCGGTCGTGGTCAACGTGAGCTGATTATCGGTGACCGTCAGATCGGTAAGTCTGCGGTAGCGGTTGATACCATCATCAACCAGAAAGGCACTGGCATTAAATGTATCTACGTTGCCATCGGTCAGAAACAGTCTTCAATTGCCGGCGTGGTACGCAAGCTGGAAGAGCACGGCGCCATGGACCACACCATTGTGGTGGCTGCCGGTGCTGCTGATCCTGCAGCGCTGCAATTTATTGCACCTTTCGCCGGTTGCACCATGGGTGAATTCTTCCGTGATCGCGGTGAAGATGCCCTGATCGTATATGATGACCTGACCAAACAAGCCTGGGCTTACCGTCAGATCTCCCTGCTGCTGCGTCGTCCGCCGGGTCGTGAAGCTTATCCCGGTGACGTTTTCTACCTGCACTCGCGCCTGCTGGAACGTGCTGCCCGTGTTAACGCTGATTACGTAGAGAAATTCACAAATGGTGAAGTGAAGGGTAAAACCGGTTCGCTGACCGCATTGCCTATCATTGAAACCCAGGCCGGTGACGTGTCGGCGTTCGTACCCACCAACGTAATCTCTATTACTGACGGTCAGATCTTCCTGGAAACCGACCTGTTCAACTCCGGTATCCGTCCTGCAATGAATGCGGGTATTTCGGTGTCGCGGGTTGGTGGTGCTGCACAAACCAAGATCATCAAGAAGCTGGGTGGCGGTATTCGTCTGGCACTGGCTCAGTATCGTGAACTGGCGGCATTCGCCCAGTTTGCTTCTGACCTCGACGAAGCAACCCGTAAACAGCTCGAGCACGGTCAGCGTGTTACCGAGCTGATGAAGCAGAAACAATACTCACCATTGAGTGTTGCCGAAATGGGTCTGGTTCTGTTTGTTGCCAACGAAGGCTACCTGGAAGACGTGGAACTGAGCAAGGTTCTGGACTTTGAGGCAGCCCTGCTTTCCTACGCCAATTCCGAGTACAGTGCTCTGATGGACAAGGTAAACGAGTCTGGCGACTGGAACAGCGACATTGAAGGCCAGTTCAAGGAACTGGTTGAGAAGTTCAAGTCCACCCAGACTTGGTAAATTCAAATTCGGGGCGGTGAAGTTTCATCGCCTCGTTTCGGATTTTAGGTAGATCTATGTCTAGCGCAAAAGAAATACGTACCAAAATCGGTAGTATCAAGAATACGCAGAAAATTACCTCAGCGATGGAACTGGTCGCTGCGAGTAAGATGCGTAAGGCGCAGGATCGCATGGCTGCTTCCAAGCCCTATGCCGAAAAGATCAGAAACGTTGTATCACACCTGGCGCAGGCCAATCCTGAGTACAAGCACAGTTTCATGGACGAGCGTGAAACCCGTCGTGTAGGGATTATTGTGGTATCGACGGACCGAGGTCTTTGTGGTGGACTCAACATCAACCTTTTCAAGTCGGTTATCGGCCTGTCAAAAGAGTGGAAGCAAAAGGGCGCTGAGGTAGAGCTGGCGCTTGTTGGTAATAAAGCACAAAGCTTCTTCCGCTCCGTTGGAGGCAACGTGGTTGCCACCGTATCTGGCCTGGGAGATGCGCCAAGCGTTGAGCGCCTGATCGGCTCAGTAAAAGTCATGCTTGACGCTTACGAAGATCAAAAAATAGACCGCTTGTTCCTGGTCTATAACGAATTCGTGAACACTATGACGCAGAGCCCTGTATCACGCCAGTTGCTGCCGCTGAAGCCGGCAGATGATGAATTCACCAGACGCCATTGGGATTACATTTACGAACCCGATGCCAAAGAGATTCTGGACCAACTGTTAACCCGCTTTATTGAATCACAAGTTTATCAGGGTGTTGTGGAAAATAATGCCTGTGAGCAGGCTGCTCGGATGATTGCCATGAAATCAGCTACCGATAATGCCGGTGAGCTTATTTACGATCTTGAGCTTGTATACAACAAAGCGCGTCAGGCGGCTATTACCCAGGAGATCTCCGAGATCGTGGGTGGTGCGGCTGCTGTGTAGCGGTTTCATATAAAGTTTTAGGGTAAAGCCCAGTCATTTTACGGTTAAGAGGAAACTGAAATGAGTAGCGGACGTATCGTACAAATCATCGGCGCGGTAATCGATGTCGAGTTTCCGCGTGATTCTGTACCCAACGTGTACGACGCACTAAATGTTGAGAATGCTGAAACGGTACTGGAAGTCCAGCAGCAGCTTGGCGACGGTGTTGTCCGTACCATTGCAATGGGTAGTACAGAAGGCCTTCGTCGCGGTTTGAATGTCTCCGGCACAGGCGCACCTATCAGCGTGCCGGTGGGCATCGAAACACTGGGACGTATTATGGACGTTCTGGGCCGTCCCATTGATGAATGCGGCGAGATCGGTGAAAAGGAGCGTATGCCCATTCACCGTAAAGCGCCTTCCTATGAGGAACAGGCAGCCAGCACCGATATTCTGGAAACAGGTATCAAGGTAATCGATCTGGTTTGCCCCTTCGCCAAGGGTGGTAAGGTTGGCCTGTTCGGTGGTGCCGGTGTTGGTAAAACCGTTAACATGATGGAGCTGATCAACAACATCGCAACCGAGCACTCCGGTCTGTCTGTATTTGCCGGTGTAGGTGAGCGGACTCGTGAAGGTAACGACTTCTATTTCGAAATGCAGGAAGCCGGGGTTGTTAACGTTGAGCAGTTCGACAAATCTAAAGTGGCGATGGTTTACGGCCAGATGAATGAGCCGCCGGGTAACCGTCTTCGTGTGGCTCTGACCGGTCTGACCATGGCGGAAAAATTCCGTGATGAAGGTCGTGACGTACTGCTGTTCGTGGACAACATCTATCGTTACACCCTGGCAGGTACCGAGGTATCGGCACTGCTGGGTCGTATGCCTTCTGCGGTGGGTTACCAGCCGACACTGGCTGAAGAGATGGGTGTACTGCAGGAGCGGATTACTTCTACCAAAACCGGTTCTATCACGTCTATCCAGGCGGTATACGTACCTGCGGATGACCTGACTGACCCCTCTCCCGCAACTACATTCTCCCACCTTGATTCCACCGTGGTACTGAGCCGGGATATCGCTGCCAAGGGTATCTACCCTGCGGTGGATCCTCTGGATTCCACTTCCCGTCAGCTGGATCCACTGGTTATCGGTCAGGAGCACTACGATACCGCCCGCGGAGTACAGACTGTACTGCAGCGCTATAAAGAGCTGAAAGACATCATTGCCATTCTGGGTATGGACGAGCTGTCGGAAGAAGACAAAATGACGGTAAGCCGCGCACGTAAAATTGAGCGTTTTCTGTCTCAGCCTTTCCACGTAGCGGAAGTCTTCACCGGTGCCCCTGGTAAATACGTGTCTCTCAAGGAAACGATCCGCGGTTTCAACGCGATTCTTTCCGGTGAACATGACAGTCTTCCGGAGCAGGCCTTCTACATGGTGGGTACTATCGACGAAGCCATCGAGAAAGCAAAATCCATGTAACAGTGCCCTGAACGGGAGAGAGAATTATGGCTATGACCGTACACTGCGATATCGTTAGCGCCGAAAATGAGATCTTCTCTGGCCTCGTAGAGATGGTTATCGCACATGGTGCAATGGGTGACCTGGGTATCGCTCCGGGTCACGCGCCGCTTCTCACCCAGCTTGAGCCAGGCCCTGTGCGTGTGATTAAGCAGAATGGTGATGAAGAGGTGTACTATGTATCCGGTGGTATGCTGGAAGTGCAGCCCAAAGTGGTGACTGTACTGGCAGATACCGCCCTCAGAGCGGATGATGTGAACGAAGCCGCAGCCCAGCAGGCAATCGAGGATGCACGCAAAGCGTTGAATAATCAGCAGAGTGATATTGATTATTCCACCGCGGCAGCGCAGCTGGCAGAAGCTGCGGCACAGTTGCGTACCATTCAGCAGCTGAAACGGAAGCTGAAACGCTAACTGTTATCCTGCGTACTGAAAGATACATGTTGGACGAAAAAAAGGGCGGCATTTGCTGCCCTTTTTCGTTTTAATTAACCTATCGTTGTGGTGGCTAGTTGCCGCCGCGCCTGAGTCCGATCAGAAAATGAGTATTGAGGTAAACACATGAACCTGAATGTAGTGATTTTGGCGGCAGGGAAAGGTTCCCGTATGGTATCGAACCTGCCCAAGGTGCTGCAGCCACTGGCAAAAAAACCCCTTTTATCTCATGTGCTTACAACCTCCCTCAATCTGAAGGCCAACAAAGTGATTGTGGTTTATGGCCATGGTGGGGATCTGGTGCGGGAGACGATCGATGAAATCTTCGCCGACGCACCTATCGTGTGGGTGGAGCAGAAAGAGCAGCTGGGCACTGGCCATGCAGTGCAACAGGCCATTCCGGAGCTTGAGCCCGGTACTCGCACTCTGATTCTCTACGGCGACGTTCCCCTGGTCACCGAAGCCAGTCTGAACAGCTTTATGGGAGAAACTGCCACTGACGGCTGTGGCGTGCTTACTGTAAAGCTGGAAGACGCAGCAGGCTATGGCCGCATCATCCGGGATGATTCCTACCATGTAACGCAAATCGTTGAAGAAAAAGATGCCACTGATGCACAACGCCAGATCCGTGAAGTGAATACCGGCATTATGCTGGTCAATACCGATCTGCTTGCCAAGTGGTTGCCCCTTCTCAGCAACGATAACGCCCAGGGCGAATACTACCTCACCGATATCATCAAGATGGCCAACGATGAGCATGTCTCGGTCAATGCCACCATTGTCAGCGACCCTATGGAAGTGGAAGGTGTTAACGACAAAGTGCAGCTGGCCAATCTGGAAAGACTTTATCAGCAGTCGCGGGCCAGAGACCTGATGATCGCCGGAGCTACCCTGGCGGATCCCCATCGGGTAGACATCCGGGGCAACGTAAAGGTGGGCAAGGACTGTTTTATTGATGTGAATAATGTCTTTGAGGGTGAGGTATCCCTTGGAGAAAATGTCCAGATAGGTCCTAACTGCTTGATTATCAACAGTCAGATCGGCGATAACGTAGTAATTCAGGCCAATTCTATCCTTGAGGACGTGTTGGTCAGCGCCTCCTGCCAGGTTGGGCCCTTTGCCCGTCTGCGCCCCGGCACTCAGCTTCATCAGGGCGCCAAAGTGGGTAATTTCGTGGAAACCAAAAAATCGGTAATCGGCGAGGGCAGCAAGGTGAACCATCTGTCTTATGTCGGCGATAGCATTCTCGGAAAAAATGTGAATGTGGGTGCAGGGACCATTACTTGCAATTATGATGGTGTGAACAAGCATCAGACCCGGATCGGTGATAATGCCTTTATTGGCTCCAATTCATCCCTGGTGGCGCCGGTGGAAATTGGTGAAGGCGCAACCATTGGTGCAGGGTCCACCATTGCGAAAAATGCCCCGCCGGACAAACTGACCTTAACCCGGGCAAAACAATTGACCCTGGCCGGATGGAAACGACCGGTTAAAAAATAATTGGCAAGAAGGAAAAGCGATTATGTGTGGTATTGTTGGCGCTGTCTCGACCCGTAACGTGGGCCCTATTCTGATCGAAGGCTTGAAACGCCTTGAATATCGCGGCTATGACTCTGCCGGCGTGGCCTTGCTTAATGCCGGAGAGGAAATCCATCGTGTCAGACGAATGGGTAAGGTGCGAGAGCTTGAGTCCGCCGTCAGGGAAGAAAATGCCAAAGGAACCCTTGGCATTGCTCATACCCGCTGGGCCACCCACGGCGTGCCCAGCGAATCCAATGCCCACCCGCACATGTCCGAAAACGAAATCGCGGTGGTGCACAATGGCATTATCGAAAACCACGAAACACTGCGCCATCAGCTGAAAGCCCAGGGCTATGAATTTACTTCCCAGACAGATACTGAGGTGGTGGCACATCTAATTCATCATCATCTTAAAACCGAAAAGGATCTGTTAAAGGCCCTAAGGGCAGCTATCAATGAACTGGATGGCGCCTACGCCCTTGGCGTGATTAACAAAGCGGAGCCGCAGCGACTGGTATGTGCCAGGGCCGGAAGCCCGCTGGTGCTGGGTGTGGGCATTGGGGAAAACTTTATTGCATCAGATCAGCTGGCGCTGTTACCTGTTACTACCCGCTTTATTTTTCTGGAAGAAGGTGACTTTGCGGATATCAGCCTGGAAGAGATCAAAATCTTCGATCGGGCAGGTAACCCGGCGGAACGCAAGATCCGCGAGGACGTGGGCAGCGCGGGGACCGCTGACAAGGGCGAATATCGCCACTACATGATGAAGGAAATCCATGAACAGCCGGACGCGGTCAGAGCCACGCTGGATGGCAGGCTTTCTGCCAATACCGTTGATCTGGCTGCCTTCGGCCCCAAGGCCCAGGACATCTTTCCCAACGTGGAAACAGTTCAGATTATTGCCTGCGGTACCAGTTACCACGCCGGTATGGTGGCAAAGTACTGGTTCGAGGGCATCGCGGGTATTTCCTGCCAGGTAGAAGTGGCATCGGAATTCCGCTACCGGAAATCAGTGGTAAGGCCCAACACGCTGTTTGTTTCCATCTCCCAATCCGGTGAAACCGCAGATACCCTGGCGGCGTTGAGGGATTCGAAAGGCTACCTGGGTTCACTGGTTATCTGCAATGTGCCGGACAGCTCTCTGGTACGGGAATCAGACATGGCGTTCATGACCAAAGCCGGCCCGGAAATCGGGGTCGCGTCCACCAAAGCTTTCACTACGCAGTTAACGGCTCTGTATCTTCTGATGGTAGCGCTAGGCCGATATCACGATATATCTGATGCGCAGGAAGAAGCCCTGATCGCCAATATCAAAACCCTGCCGGACTTGATTCAAAGTGCGTTGAAACTTAACGATGCTATTGAGCGCATGGCACCCATGTTCAGTGAAAAGCATCATTCCCTGTTCCTTGGTCGTGGCATCCAGTATCCCATCGCCATGGAGGGCGCGCTCAAGCTCAAGGAGATTTCCTACATTCACGCAGAAGCCTACCCCGCTGGCGAATTAAAGCATGGCCCCCTGGCACTGGTGGATAATGATATGCCGGTTATTGCCGTGGCTCCCTCCGACGCGCTTTTGGAAAAACTCAAATCTAACCTTCAGGAAGTCCGTGCGCGTGGTGGTGAGCTGTTTATTTTCCAGGATGCACACGCTGGTGTTGAGAAGGAAGACGACGTTCATGTGCTGGATATGCCCAGAGTGGATGAAACCATTGCGCCGATTCTATACACCATTCCTTTGCAGTTACTGTCTTACCATGTGGCGATTATCAAGGGTACGGATGTGGACCAACCGAGGAATCTGGCAAAATCAGTTACGGTGGAATAGCAGGTTAATAACAAGGCAGGGTTATTGGCTTATGGGTCCGAACGGCACTCTATAACCACTTTGTTCCTGCCTTCATTCTTGGCCTGATAAAGTGCCTTGTCCGCGATATTGATGAGGTCCGCACTGTCCTGACCGGCTTGCGGCCTCAACGAACCACCACCAATACTGACGGTGACGATGTCGGTACCAGGTTTTGCCTCATGACGGATTCCTGCGTCTTCCACGCTTCCCCGCAACGTGTCCGCCATGGAGAGAAGATCTGAACTATCAAACTGTGGTAACAGGATCGCAAACTCTTCTCCCCCATACCTTGCCACGATGTCCGTTGAACGTTTGAGATTCTGTTTTAATAACCCGGCGACCTGCTGAAGACAGACATCCCCAGCCAGATGACCATAATGATCGTTATATTGCTTGAAGTAATCGATATCAATCATTAACAGTGACAGTGTGTCACCAAAGCGGGAACACCGATTCCACTCACGGGTTAAAACATCATTAAAATAACGCCTGTTGGGAATTTGTGTCAGACCATCCAGTAACGCCATGGTTTCCAGCAATTTGGTTTTCTGGCGCAGCTCTATATGGATATCCAGGCGAGCTTTGAGAATCGGGAGGCTGACGGGCTTGGTAATATAATCCACAGCGCCCAGGCGGAGCCCTTTTTCTTCGTCAGTTGTATCTGCAAGTCCGGTCAGGAAAATCACAGTTGTATCCCGCGTTTTTTCATCGCTTTTGATCCTGGCACATACCTCGTAACCGGAGATATCGGGAAGCCCAATATCCAGCAGTATGATATCGGGATCCCAGATAGCCGTTTTCAGAAGCGCCTCTCTACCGGTAGAGGCACGTGCCAGATGCATATTGCCGTTATCCAGCAATGTGATTAAGGCATCGACGCAGCCTGAGTCATCATCTGCTATCAGTACTCTTGGAATAACGGAAGTCATCATTGTTTGCCTGCCTGGTGAATACTAATGTAAAAAAGACCGAATTTACTATTTTTCCGTATAAAAGGCAGTATTTGCTTTAACGATCTTACACGTAGGAATATGGGTTATATTCGCCTGATTCCAATGACCTGTAATGCAGTTTTTCATATGACCTTGATGTATCTTGTTCGCTACAGCTGCTGGTTCCTGTCAAATATAGAAACAGACCAAGTGCAATCAGAAGAATACTGCTGCCAACGAGAATACCAACCGGGTACCAAAGATTCCCTGCAAGCTCAAGCTGGCTGTATTTTATGATCATGATCAGCGACTCCAGCACCAGCGCTATACAGACCGTTGCTACAAACCGGGTTATGGTTCGCCTCATGGAGGAATAAAAAGAATACCGTGTTTCCTCCATGAGGTACTCTTTACTGATGCCGATACCCAGCTCGAACATCGCGAGTGCAATAATGAACGTATTAATTGAAATAATCACCGTTGCGGTAAAGTCCTTGCCATTAACGGCAAATTCTGTGTAGAACTGTATAAATGCCTGGATGATCAGGCCGATCGAAATCAACTGGAATATCAGCCCGAAAATCAGAGCAAAGCAATTTCTTTGTGTAATATTCATGATTATGTTCCTGCCAATAAATTTGATCAGCGATCTATAGGTGGATAAATGAATAGAGGCATGATCTGTGCCAAACAGAGCAAATTCTGCGTTCATATCATCTATTCACCAAACGATTGCCTGACAGTAATGCTCAGAGCAGCTAAATAAAAAAAGGGCGCGAAGCGCCCTTTTTCTGTGTTAGCCGTTGTTTTCCACCAATAAGAAAAATCAGGAATCCTTTTTCTTGATCTTGAGCTCGTTATTCACTGATTTCACTCCTGAGGTGTTTTTTACCAGAAGCTCTGCAAGGGATTTATGACTGTCGCTGGCTACCTCACCTTTAAGCGTTACGTTCTGGTTTTCGGTTTCCACATCAATACCCATGGCGCTGAGATGCTGATTAATCGCAAGCTTCGATTCGATTGCCACAGTGATCTTGGCGTCGCTCAGGGTTTTCGTTATGGCATTCTGAATGCTGTCTCTGGATTTTTCCTTCGCGTTGGGATCTACCTTGATCCGGTTCTCTACCTTGTCAATGCCGTCGATACTCAACGCTACCTGCTCGGCGATATCTTTTTCCACGCCGCTTTTAACGGATCCTTCAAGGACAGCGATGTTATCATTTACCTTGGTATCAATATCAAATACACTGACATGACTGTTGAACAGCATGGCAGCTTCTAGCTTACCCTGCCTGACGCCATTCTTAAAAATGGTGGAAATCTGAGCGTCTTTTTCGGCATCCTTCCCGGCTGAGCCTTCTGCCATTAAGTTGGGCGAACTAATCGCCAGCACACAAAACAAAATTGCTGTTGGTATCCATCGGGCTTCAATTCTCATGAGACTCTCCTTGCAATAAAGATGTTTTACATATCGTGTAATGCAATGGAACAGATACAAAATACATGCCGTATTCCAGGACAGCGTACCAAGCCCTTTTGCTGGCCCCTTAGGCACTTCTGCTTTGCCAGCTTTACAAAATCTTTGAATTTCTTACTTTGTAAAATGGCGAAAAACAGGCTGTTCTGCTGCACCGCCTGGCGCTAATATTCCATGGCTCTTACAGTTAACGGGGAACGTACAAGAATGAAAATACTTATATTGAGTTTACTTCTTATATCATTCGGTTGTATGACAACGACTTCCCCTGATGGAAAGCACTACACCCGTGACGCCACCAAACCAGCGTTTGACGATGGAACACAGGAGGCCGCCGGTCAATCTGAGCCAACCCGGGTGACCGCTCCTGGCTCCACTGATCCTGATCTGAAAACAACGGCGGAAAACCCGGCCATGAAAATAGGCAAACAGGGGATGATATTCACGCTGGAGCGGCTTGTATTTGAGTCCAACAGTTACGTGCTGGACACTAATGCCCTGAAAACCCTGGAGCGGGTAGCGGAATTTCTGAATCAGCATCCGGATATGCAGGTGATTGTTGAAGGCCATGCTGATAACCATGGCTCGGAGTTGTACAATACCGAACTTTCCCGTAAGCGCGCTCTGACGGTTTACCAGCATCTGATCAAGCTGGGTGTCAGCGAGGCGGTACTGACCGTAGTCGCCCACGGTGAGAAGTATCCTGTTTCCAATCTGCCCGAAGATGCCCGCAAAAACAGGCGGGTGGAAATCGTTATTTCTGAAAGTAAAGCGCCTGAATCATGAGCCTAGATCAGGCTGCTCCGACAGAAATCCTTTTAAGCGTTCAAGGCTGATGGGTTTCAGTTGAAAGCCGTCAAAGGCAGAGTTATCAATACGGTCTTTGGCAAGATGTTCACCGCTAAGTGCTATGATACGACTGTGGGGCAGTAAATCCCTGCAGTACCTGGCCACGTCAAAGCCGCTCTGGTCCGGCAGATTAATATCCAGTAATATCACGCCGGGCCGCCGACTTCTGGCTTTTTCCATAGCAGAGGCACCATCGGATGCTGTCATCACTTCATACCCCAGATGTTCTATCAGCAACGCTGTGGCTTGTCTGGCGTCCGGATTATCCTCAACCAGCAGAATGGTATCGGGTTGTAACGTTTCAGAGTCACGCGCCGGAAGGTACCGGGCCAGTGTTGTGATCAGCTTTTTGGCGTTGATCGGCTTTCCCTGATACTCATTGATGCCCACGCCCAGGCCTTTTTCCTTGTCTCCCTGCATTATTGCCGCCGTCAGGGCAATAATCGGCACACCGGAATCCATCTCCCTTATCTTGCGGGTGGCCTCAATGCCATCAATACCAGGCATCTGGATGTCCATGATAAGAAGATCAAACGGCTTCCCCGATTCACGGGCTGACCGAAATTTGTCTATGGCGTCCTCTCCACTGGCGGCATAGTCAACATCTGCGCCGGCATTGGATACCATTGTGCCTATCAGCTTCCGAATATCTTCAAGATCATCTGTTACCAGAACTCTGCCGGTCAGTTGTAAAACAGCTGGGTAATCCTTTTGAGTCTGTTTTTCCTGATGCTTTCCGGTATCGCTGGGCGTTACCTCGCCTACGCTGGAAGGTAATTCAAATGAAAAGCGACTCCCGGACCCTGGTGAACTGGATACACTGATTTCTCCACCCAGTCGCTCCACCAGCTTTTTGCAAATGGCAAGCCCCAAACCGGTTCCCTGATGGATGCCCCTGTTTCTGGAGCCTGCCTGGGTGAAAGGCCGGAATAACTTTTTAAGGTCTTCCGGCGCGATGCCGATACCGGTGTCGGACACTTCAAACCTGATACCCTGATTCTCACCAGGGACTACCGCGAGACTGACATTTCCCTGATGAGTGAACTTAATGGCATTGCTGAGTAAATTCAGGAGAATTTGCTTGAGCCGGGTTATATCCGTATAAATACACTCAGGTAAAGCCGGGTCGACTGACACTCTGAAATCTATACCCTTATCCAGCGCATACACTCGCATTAGCTGAGCAACATCTTCCACAAAGGCAGGCAGCTCAATACTGGACATATCCAGTTCCAGCTTGCCAGCTTCTATCTTTGACAGGTCCAGCACATCATTCAACAGGCTTAACAGGTGATTGCCGTTACGCTTTATCACCAGAAGGTTTTCCTGAATGCCCCGCTCCTGCGTTTGATGTAATATCAGGTCGCAGTAGCCCAGAATCGCGGTTAACGGGGTTCTGAGCTCATGACTGAGATGAGCAAGAAACTCACTTTTGTAGCGGTTATCTGTCTCCGCCTTGATTCGCTCCAGCCGTTCCCGCTCCATTTCGCGACGGGAAATGGCATATCGTATAGCTCTGGCAAGGCGAGAGGCATTCAGATGATTTTTTACCAGATAATCCACTGCACCTGCTTGCTGGGCCTGCTCATCCAGGCTCTCACTGTCCTGACCGGTGAGCATAATAACGGGCCCGCTGAACCCCAGGGCAGATGACTGCTTCAGCAGTGTAACCCCATCCTCGATACCAAGTTCATGATCAAGGAGGCACACATCATGCTCATTTTGACGCAGCATTTCACGACCGGATTCTGGATTGTCAGCCCAGTCCAGCTGAAAATCCAGCGTTCTGATCTCATTCAGAAGATCACGGGTTATAACAAAATCATCCTCGTCATCGTCAATCAGAAGCAGCTTGATGGTTCTCATTCGGGACTACCTGCCGTAGTGGGTACCTCCACAATCTCAACCCAGTAGTTCCCGAGGGCTGTCATCAGGTCTACCAGCCCTTCAAAAGTCACAGGTTTTCGCAAATAGGATGCGGCACCCAGTTTGTAGCTTTTTACGATATCTTCTTCAGATTTTGAGGTTGTGAGAACAACCACCGGTATACGCCGGAATTCCGGGTCACTTTTTAGCTCCACCAAGGTTTCCCGGCCATCTTTTCTGGGCATATTAAGATCAAGCAGAATAATGTTTGGTGACGGTGCGCCGGAGTCAGCATACCGGCCTTCGTGTCTCAGGTATTCCAACAGCTCTACACCATCATTAACTACATGCAGCTGATTGAGAACCCGGCTTTCCGCCAGTGCCTCCCTTGCCAGTAACTGATCATCGGGATCATCTTCTGCCATGAGAATAACGATCGGACCACGCGTTCTTTCCATCTTATTGTCCTTCTTTCTGCTCCGGTTCTTCTGATTCAGCTACAGACAGGGGCTGGCTCCGTTCCAGGGGTAATCTTATGATAAAGGTAGTGCCTTCTCCCTCGGTACTGGTGGCAGTAATCTTTCCCTTGTGACGCTCAACAATCTTTTTGCAAATTGCCAGACCGATCCCTGTTCCGGAATATTGTGATTTGGGATACAGGCGTTTAAAGGGCATAAAAATCCTCTCGAGATACTGGGGGTCTACACCAATACCGTTATCCTTGATGAGGATATCGCACCACCGGGTATTCTGATCCTGAAAATTTTCACCGGTAACTGGCTTGGATGAAATTGTAATCACCGGATCTCTGTCTTCAGGTATGAACTTCAGTGCATTGCCAATGATATTCTGCAGCAGTTGCTTGATCTGGGCCTTGTCACCATGAATATCGGGGATTTCCCCAACTTCAATTGTTGCGTTGGTTTCTGTTATTTTAAGGTCCAGTGTTTCCAGTACTTCGCTGATCACCTTGTCGATATTGACAGGCTGGAAGGAGCTTCCCTTGGTAGATACCCGCGAATACTCAAGCAAATCATCAATCAGGTGCGCCATTCTCTCTGCTGCGGAATGCATACGGTCCAGGTAGTCCTTGCTGTCGCCCACCTCGTCACCCAGCTTTGCCTGCAACCGGTCGGAAAAGACCCGTATTTTACGCAATGGCTCCTGCAGGTCATGGGAAGCTACAAAAGCAAAGTCCTGGAGGTCCTGATTGCTCCGTTCCAGTTCGGCAAGCAAATCTGCCAGTTGTGATGTGCGTTGCCTGACAAGCTCTTCGAGCCGGAAAGTTTCGTTCTCATTTTGTTTGATAATCTGATAGAAAAGCGCAAACGTGGCCAGCAGCGTAATCAACGCGATGCAAATCGTGATTGTAATGGTAATAAAAACCCTGTTTCTTGCTCCCCTGGCATCCAGTGCCTGCTCCTGCAGCAGCAGGTAGGCAGCGTCCTGCATTTCTCCGACCAGGGAACGGATTTCCGACATTGTCCGGGTTTCGTTGCTCAAATCCCTGTGAAATGCCAGCTTGGCTTCGTAGAGGTTGTCGATGCTGCTGACCACCCGCGAAACCTCATCCAGGCGTTGCCGTATCAGTGCATCCAGGTGTTTCATGCGGGCTTTTTGCTCAGGCTGCTCAGGCTCCAGCTTGTTGAGTCTGCTCAATTGGCTCTCGAGTGTTTCAATCGCCAGCCGATAGGGTGAAAGGTATGCTTCATCCCCGGTAACCAGGTAAGCTCTGAATCCAAGCTCTACGGACTGTACTTCGGAAAAGGTATCAGTGATCGCTCTGAGAATATTTTTGGTCTGGTTTACGCGATCTTCATTTTGTACGAGTGTATGAATGGTAAGGTAGGCCTGCCAACCCGTCACGAATAGAATAACCAGCACCATAAACATGGCAAGGTAGGGCCCCTTCCTGCTCATAGTGGTAGGCGTTTCAGCCATTGCTACTTTCGGAAGGTGATTCGCGGTGACGCTCATTATTAATCAGTTCCGTACAGGCGTTGCACTCTTTCAATACGGTGTCGATACATTTTCGCATACGGTCATTACCGGATTCCTGAGTTATCAACAGCTTCAGCAATTCGCTGTTGACAGAGATGTTATTCAAGTGATTTCTAAGCTCGTGCCGAACTGTTGGGCTGATATTAGCTGCCATGTCCACCTCCTGGATCCGGAACTCAGGATTCTTCGTACTGTTTCAGGCGGTTATAGAGGGTTTTAAGGCTGATACCCAGCATTTCCGCCGCTTTGGGTTTGTCACCGGCAACAGAGTCCAGAGTCAGTCTGATCAGCTCCCTTTCCACTGTCTCGATGGTGTTGCCTGGTCGTAACGGATTGCTTCTGTCCGTTCCTGCTTTCGAGAACGGTGACGCAATTTCTGTTGGTAATTCTAAACTTGTGCTGTCCCTTGGCGTCATAATGAAACACCGGTGTATCAGGTGGCGCAACTCCCGAACATTTCCGGGCCAGTCATACTGGATGAGCCTGGACAAGTCTTCTTCCGCCAATTGAAAAGTGGTGCCGTACTGCCGGTTAAGCTCCTGTATAAAAACATCGCATAGTTGCCCAATGTCCTCCTTGCGTTCCCTAAGCGGTGGTATGCGGATCGGAAATACAGCGAGACGATAATAAATATCCTCTCGCAGGCATTGTTCCTCGACTATCCGGGTTTCGGACCGGTTGGTGGCTGAAATCACCCGGCAGTCAATTTCCAGTTCCTTTGTCCCACCCAGACGGGTCACTTTACCGGTTTCCAGGACCCGTAACAGGTTAGGCTGCATATCCAGGGGCATTTCCGTGATCTCGTCCAGGAACAGCGTACCGCCTCTGGCCTGTTCAAACAGTCCCGGCTTGCGGTTCACGGCACCGGTAAAGGCACCTTTCTCGTGGCCGAACAACTCGCTGCCAATCAGCTCGCGAGCCATGGCGCCGCAGTTGGCAGCCACGAAGGGGCCTTTGCACTGTGATGTATTATGGATCGCCTGTGCCACCAATTCTTTACCTGAGCCACTTTCACCTTGTAGCAGCACATTTGCATTTGTTGTTCCAACTCTCTCAATCATTTCATACAGTGATTTCATGGGTCCGGACTCCCCCACGAGCACGCCAAAGTGATAAGAAGGGCCTGAATCTTCTGTGGTATCCCCCAGGACCGTCCTGATTTGCGCCAGGTCGATGGGCTTGGTGAGGTAGGTGATGTTCGGGCCCAGAATACTGGTGACGATAGACTTTATGGAATCATGACCGGTGATAACCACGATCCGGGTTGCAGAGCCAGCAGAAATGGCTTCCAGAACTTCAAAACCGGACCCGTCAGGCAGCATCACGTCCAGCAATAGCGTATCGAATCGCTGCTTAGTCAGTGACGCCTTGGCAGTGGCCAGATCTGGGGCCACAGTCACATGGTGCCCAAGAAGTTCGATGATATCTCTGGTGGCGGATGTGAAAGAGTCGTCATCATCAACAAGCAGAATATGTCTCACATGGTCATCCCTCAGCGACTGATGTGGGCTGAGTATATCAGACCCCCAAACAGAAAATCCTCCGTACTCTGGTGTGCACTTGGGTTTTATCTGTTGTTAAATCCACAAAAAGTTGTAAATCCTGCAAAGCTACACCTTTGGCGGTGAGCGGTTGAAGTTACGGTAGTGCGCGATCTGCGGTGTGAATCGGGCGTGGGTATGGAGGTTTATAAAAGCTCCGATGCGGAGGCAAGGGTTATGTATGGGATCCTGACCGGTATGGGATTTATCGGGGCCTACCGTCGTTACGAAATAGTTACTGTTCTATCTTTGATCAATTTTTTGATCTTTCAATTCTCCGAGCCCCTCAGGAATAATCATCTTTTCAAGAAACAAGAAAACCCTCCCGAATGATTGGGAGGGTAAACATGGGGAATTATAAACCCATAAATAGAATGATCTTGCTGATCGCGAGTCGGCACTGCATTTGTTGACTCATGATGTTACCAGTTATATATCCAAGTTTTGTGCCAGCCATTATCTCTGGGGCTTGAGGCGGAAACCGGCTGGCTTGGAAGACA
>JAWVYU010000024.1:0-27041 GCA_033722575.1 Ketobacteraceae bacterium
CACGGCCGTTTCCGCCTTCCAGCCTGTCATTACCATTCTGGCCGTACACGTAATCGTCCCCGTCGCCACCCAGCACAGTGTCATCACCGTCCTGACCCTGCACATTGTCGTTACCGGCGCCTCCTGACACGATGTCGTTGCCACCTCCGCCCAGCAGCACATCACCAAGATTACTACCGGTTACCACATCAATGCCATTTGACCCACTATAAGTGATACTTTCATTTTCGTTGGCATCATGTATAGCAATAAGGGCCTCAGTGGCAGTTTGGACATTTCCGGAGCCTGACGTCACTACAAAGCCAAACTCACTCAAAACATTCTGCGCAGAAGCCTCCAGTGAATTCACCCCCTGGCTCAAGGCACCCCAATCAATATTCCAACCACCATCCAGCAACATGCTTCCTTGCTGGGTATTAATAAACTCAACAATATCGATATAGCCATGCGGGTCGCCAGCAGTGATCTTCTCCTGAACCAAGGCATTCAGCCCGGAAAAATCCAGCTGTAGTTCCCCTTGCTCATCCACTCCAAGCCCAACTGCATCTAAAAACGGTCTTAAACGTGTTTGAACTAGAAGCGAACTATAAATGGATTCCATCAACGCATCATATGACTGGTTGATAAAATCTGTCTGCTGAGCTGACAACGCAATGTCTGGCGTCTGTATAATAATACGCTTTACATTGCTGCTTATCCCTGTTCCAGTACCGGAAAAGCTGTAGCTCCGAGAGGTTGAACCAATCGAAACACTAAACGTTCCGCTAACCTGAGTTGTGTCTGTTTCCTGCTGAGCAGCAACAACTTCACTGACAGTAGCGCCAAACTGGAAGAACTCAGTATCGTTAAAAGCTTCTAGTATCTGTACCTTTCTTAAAGTTTCCGCTTGTGCATGCAGGAGATCAATCTCCTCCTGAGTAGGCTCCGGGTTCAGCGAAACTGTAAAAGAATCTGACCCACCATCAGAACTTGATGCTCCGACTGGCAAGGCCTCACCTGGCCAGTAAAAAGCCAGCGTATAGGGCTGGATAATCCCATCGGAGCGCTCAAATGCATAGGTTTCTTCTATAAGGCGCTCTTCCCAATTAGAGTGATTTGCGCTATTGGCCCACTCCAGGATCAACTGATCAAGAAGGGCCATTTGTTCGTCACGCGAGGTTGCCTGGGAATATTGCGCCAATGTCGATTGGAGCTGAGTGCTAGTAGCTGCTGCATGCTGAAGGTCTCGGACAGCACCAGAACCCTGCATATCAGGTAGGCCCTTAAGCTCCTCCGGTACATCAATCGGGTTTTCGAACTCACGATAGAAGTTGTTTTCCGCCAAATCAAGGGATCCCGTGGTACCTGTTGTACCATCGGCATAGGTGAATACACCTTGTTGAGCGATGACATTGCCATCGCCTGTATTGATATTGGACTCTGTGCTGCCTGTTGAAATGCTCTGAATACCCAATTCTTCTAAGGTATGCAGTTCATCAGCCTGGGATATACCGTCAGAATTAGCATCTTGCCATACACGAAGATCAGCGAACTGGGCGTCACTTGCATCGACTTGCCCATCATTGTTGGAATCCAGATCTGACAGCGCATCATAGCCATCGGTGGCTGTGGAGCCATCAGACTTAATGGTGTTATCACCGAACAATTCAGTTCCATCGTCAATGGTCCCATTGCCATTTCTGTCCATAACCAGCAGGCCATCACCTGAATCGATCCACCCGGTGGCATTTTTAACGTCATCATTTTGATGATCGAATAAGACGGAACCATCGGCTCCAATTGTTTCTATGCCGTCACCATCAAGATCGAGGGCCAAGGGGTCTCTGGGTTGGACCCAATTACGCGCCTGAGCATAAAAATCATTAACAGAGCTAGAGACATACCCCCACATCCCTTGGAAAGCATTCTCGAAAATATCTGCCCACTTAACCAGCATCTCCGTAAACTCATCAATCTCCCGCTCTCGAAAACTTTCATAAAGCTTCTGGTACAATTGGCCATCCCACTCTAGACCCAACCCAAAAAAAGGAGCCTGAGGAGGAGCCCAAGCCCATGCGGTACCCGCCCACCCCTCTGGATTCAATCCTAATGAAGTAACCGCAGCTTGGACATCCGTTGCTATTATTGTATCGATATCAGGCACAAAACCACGTTGCAAAATATCTGTAGCTACAGTTTCTGCTAGACTATTAGATGCTAACTGGAAATCTTCTGGCGTTATTGGATGCCCTTCATCGTAGGCTGCTTCCGCCGTCGCATGTCTAACAAACTCACTATAAAAGCTACCATCATCACTATTTATCGACGCCGCTGCATTTAGCCAATTTGTTATTCGTGGGTCAGAGCCAGCAGTAGATTCCACAACCCCTGCAACATACCTATAAAACCCAGGATAGTCTCCAGAGCTTATATATGACTCCATATTCTGTCTGTCGAATTCCGATATATTAACTTGCGTATAAGACATATTCCCTTACCTTACATTCAAAATTTTAGAAATCATGGGCATCGCGTCTAAAATGCTTATGCTTGCTGATTTAAAGTCTCCTTGATGTGAAAAAAGCACCGTAAAGTGCACCTCCTCGGACAAACTAAACCAACCTTTACAAGTAATAAATTGACCATTATCAAATGGGCAATTCATTACAATCTGAAACCCATAGTCATCTGCATGTAAAACAGATACAGGCTCCAATCCGATTTTCGATTTATAAACATCTACTTTGGTATCAAGATACTCGAATTCATCAATCAATTCATAACTATCCATGCCCCCTATGTTCCCTAAAACCTCTTCGGCCACCGTTTGCTTCTTGTCTAAGAACTTCACCTCAATTTCAAGATTAAGCTTCCCATCAACAAAAACCCCAGACTTTTTCCAGGCCTTATCTCGAACAATAATTAAAGCTCTTTTGAGATGCTCCCCATCTAACTCAGTATGTACAACAAACTTTTTTTGGATCTTTAATTTCAAACAATCATGAAGCTCTCCGCATAAAACATAATCGTGAAATTCATCAACATCTTTCCCTGCTGTTCGATTGAAAAAAAAGAGAACACAAAGAATTATCAGCGCAACGAACATTATTGAAACCACGACTTTCAAATCTCTACCCCTTAGCTTAAAAACTCAAACTCAAGAACGAACCATCTTTCTTTCAACCCTTACTTTCCATGCTTTAAGAATAACCCCAAGAATAATCGGAATTATCTTACGATCACCAGTTTGCATTCTAGCTGTAGTAGTGGCAGCCCCCACGGGCTGATATTATTGCCAAGAGACCCGCTGTATAGCAGCATTGTTGTACCAATACCTGTGACATCGAGCCGATTGATTAGATCTCGTAGATTGTCTGCGCCTTCATAGCCCTGATAACTCTGAGGGCTTCCCTTCTAGATTTGGAATCGCTTCCTGTGCAGCTAATATATCCACTCCCTAGAAATTGCAGGTTACACAGTAGTCTTTCAATTGACGATGAATGCCTCTGTATCCATATACCTCTAATGCCTCGCGTAGCCCAGCGAGCGCTTTCTGTTTTTCTTCTTCTGTCCCTGGAAAACCAGAGAGCTAAACCAACTCCCAAACAACCTCACCCTCCTCTTGAGAAAGATCAGCGCTTCCCGATTTTATCAATCTTACTGAGGACAATTTACCACCATAGCCAAAAATACAATCTATCTGATTTGAAAATTCCTCTTTGCCAGTCCTGACCGGTATAAAAAAGGACTCCGAATCTTTATCGACCGTCCACGCAAATGGGAAACCTGAGCCCTTTTCGATCTTATTGAAAGGATGATACTCATTCCAAATCTCTCTAATTGAGTACTTCTCTACGTCTTCATCTGATATATATTCGTTTACGAATGCAACCTTTAATCTCCTAATGCTAATTTTTCTATAATAAACAAAGTTTAAAGCATTAAAAAACTATCGCTCTCGCAGACCTTCCGCTCCATATTTTAACAATGGCGCTAAAAAGAACTCTATAATCTTTCGATCCCCAGTCTGCATTTCTGCCGTAACCGCCATCCCCGGCATTAGCTGCACATCTCTACCATTTACCAATATGGTAGATTCTTCCATAGCCAATTGCATACTGTAGATAAGACCACGTTGCTCATCCATGATCGCGTCATTAGATATAGACAAGACTTTCGCATCAATCACGCCATATTTTGTGAATGGAAAGGTATGCACTTTGATCTCTGCCGGCATACCTTCCTGTACAAAGCCTATATCTTTGTTTTCCAGGAACACTTCTACTTGCAGTTGCTCCTCTTTGGGCACGATCAGCATAATCGGATTGGCCTCTGTTACCACACCGCCTACTGTATTTGCGGTTAGCTGCTGAACCTCTCCCGCGACCGGAGCGTACAATATACGGCGATTATTGAGGTCATTGGCTTTATTCAATTCTTCTTTCAAGGCAGCCAGCTGCCTATTTGATTCTGTTAACTCTGTTAAAGCTTTGGATTTCGTTTGTGCTCTAAGCACTTTGATTTGTTCGGTAATTTCACCTTGGGCGGCCTGCAGCTGTTTGATCCGATGGGTTTCGGCCTTCAGGTCCTGTGCTTGCTGTATACGCTGCTGCTCTACATCTAAATATTCAGACTCACTTACGTACTCTTGTTGATACAGCTGCTTTAGTTTGGCAACTCTTTTCTCTGTGATGGGCAATATCTGCTCCAACTTACCGATCACCGCTTTTGTTACTTCCACTTCGGCCAACGTCTTGGCTAAGGTGCTTTCATGTGCTTTTATCTGGGAGGTATAATCTTGCCATGTCTGCCAAAGAAGCTGTTTATAAACCTGGTTATTTAGGGCTCCAGAATGATCACTACCTAGTTTGAGTTGATCGAACGATAGCGCATTCTGTTCACTTTCAGGGAGCTCAAGAAGGGCCAACAAGCCATTATTTACAGCAGCACGCTGTTCCAAATTGGTAATTTCCAAGACAATGCGGTTTTGATCCGCCTTGGTTACAACACTGTCGAGCTCAATCAGCGGCTGCCCCTGCTCAACTTTCTGCCCCTCTTTCACTAAGATTTTCTTCACAATTACGGTTTCAAGCGTTTGAATCTGCTTTACTCTTGAACTGGGAATGATTTTACCTTCGGCACTGGCAACCACGTTCACCTTGCCGATGCATGCCCAAATCAAACCAAGCGTGAACAAACCAATCAATGTTCGCCCAACCCATTTTGCTATTGGGTGCGGCGGCTTTTCCTGAATTTCCAACGCCGCCGGCAGGAATGCTGTCAGCTCTCTGGATTTATTCTTATCACCCAAGGTTTCGCGGTTGTTCCAGGCGTCCCTTAATACGGCCAGGGCACTCATTCCTGCCCCTCTTTACTCTCTGATTTGCCATGTATAGCCGTTCGTTCTTCTTTTTCGGCTTCTTCCAATAGTTTAAAGGCCCGGCTTTCGCATTCCGCTGGTTGCTGGCGTGCCGGTTTTGTTTGGTTAACGGGAGCTCCTCGAGTGACTGTGATTTGCGGTTTTCTTCGGTGTTCACTGTTACGCTGCGCAGGCGGCACTTGCTTGAGCGCCGGGGTATGGTTCTGGTAGCTGTGCAGTTTGGCGTAATAGCCGTTACGGTTGATGAGCTGGTCGTGATTACCCTGCTCCACAATGCGGCCTTTATCCATCACCAGAATACGGTTGCACTGACGCACCGTACTCAACCTATGCGCAATAATAAACACGGTTCGCTCCCGGCAAATAGCGGCCATATTGTCCTGAATCACGCGCTCAGATTCATAGTCCAGTGCACTGGTGGCTTCATCAAATATCAGGATTCTGGGGTTATTAATTAATGCACGGGCAATAGCAAGGCGCTGGCGCTGGCCGCCGGAGAGATTGCTGCCCTGCTCAACCACAACAGTGTCATAGCCTTCGGGCAGATCGACAATAAAATCGTGCGCTCCTGCCATTTTAGCGGCCGCTATGACGCGCTCCATGGGCGTGGCAGGGTCGGATATGGCAATATTTTCGCGAATTGTTCGATTGAACAAAAAGTTTTCTTGCAGCACGACACCAATTTGTTTTCTTAACCAGGTGGTATCCACCATGGACAAGTCCACCCCGTCTACCATGACGCGTCCTGATTCCGGGATATAAAGCCGCTGTACGAGTTTGGTGATGGTGCTTTTTCCTGAGCCCGAGCGCCCCACAATACCGACGACCTCGCCCGGTCGAACTCGCAGATTCAGATCATGGAGAATGACTGGTCCGTCCGGACGATATCTGAATCGCACATGATCCAGAGCGACCTCACCTTTAAGAGCAGGCAGTCTTGATCGGTTTGGATTAAAGCCAGGCTCTCGTGGGGTATTGAGAATATCGCCCAGGCGCTTGATGGATATACCGGCTTGCTGAAACTCCTGCCAGAGTTGAACCAGCTTGAGTATGGGCGCACTCACTCTGCCCGCCAGCATATTAAAGGCAACTAACTGACCCACGGTAATGCCACCTTCAATCACAAGGTGAGCACCAAACCAAATAATTCCTAGCGTCATTAGTTTATTGATGAGGCCAGCTGTCTGATTGGCTACGTTGCTCAGGTTTTGGCTGCGGAAAGACGCATGCACGTAATTAGAAAGATGATCTTCCAGCTTGCGCCGCATTTGCGGTTCAACAGCCATGGATTTGACGGTACCAATGCCCGTAATGGACTCCGTTAGGAAGGCGGTATTTTCTGCGCTGTGTTTGAACTTCTCATCCAGACGACGTCTTAGAATGGGCGTAATGAAGAGATTCAAAAGGAAGTAACATGGGATTGTTGCCAGAACCACCCAGGTTAGCGTAGGGCTGTAGTACCACATCACCCCCAGGAATACGAAAACGAAAAAAAGATCAATCACCAGCGTCAGTGCCGTGCCGGTAATAAAATTACGTATGGTGTCCAGCTCTCTGACTCGCGCTACGTTCTGACCCACCTGACGCGATTCGAAGTAGGCCAACGGCAGACTCATTAAGTGATGGTAAAGGCGGGAACCCAACTCTACATCTACCCGATTGGTGGTATGGCTGAAAATATAATTTCTGAGCCCTCCGAGAATAGCTTCAAAAATAACCACTACAAAGAATCCAACCGCCAGCACATCCAAGGTCGTAAAGCCACGGTGAACCAGAACTTTGTCCATGACTACCTGAAAGAAGAGCGGCGTGACGAGTGCGAAAAGTTGCAGAAAAAACGACGCAACTATTACCTCAGCAAACAGCTTTCGATATTTTACCAGCGAGGGTATAAACCAGGTAATATCGAACTTTTGCTGTAAACATTCCGTCAGGCCCTGGCGACGGGTAACAGCGATGATCTCACCGCTCCAGACCTGTTCCAACGCCTCCGGTGACAGGGTTTTGGGGGCCTGTTCGCGTAGATCGTGAACCAGTGCGCCAGCAACATTCTTACCGGAATTAGCTGTTGTTTCCTTTGCCAACCTTGCGAGGATGAAGTAGGTACCATCTTTCGCCTTTGCTATGGCGGGCAGCATAGCATTATCGAGGGACTCAATAGTCGTTGAAACCAGCTTTGCTTTAAGTGAAATGGCTTTGGCGGCCTGGAGGATTTCGGTGTCACCGAAGGTCTTACCGCTTTCGCAATACTGGTGAGCCAGCTGATCTGGTTCTGCTGGTATCTGGTGAAATTGTGCAAGCGCAACGAGGCACTTTAGTCCCGTATCCATGGTGTATTGCTCCCTAATACTGCGGCAAAAATTCTGCACTAGAAAAGGGAATTGGGCAATACAAGAAAGCTTATTTTTTACACAAAAGAAACAAAACCACTACCCACCCCCCCATGTTACTCGTCGTAAGGGGAACGCCAGGAGAGAATGTGCTATTAAGAACTGGCAAGACCCATAGATTGCGGGATCACGCCAAAATCGTAGGCTTGTATAAAAGGACTGAAATTATCAACAAAAACAAAGGGGTAAGCTGGGCATTTTCTCAGCCATCCATCAACTGCCGCATAACTTTATGCAAATGAACCGGTTTCACCGGTTTGCGCAAAAGGTGGTAACCCCGGCGACGAATGTCATTTATCAGTTCCGGGTCCGTATCACCACTCATCAACAAACCTGATACCGGTTGCGAAAGCCGCGACCGCACCGCCTCGATGGCATCAATACCTGTGCCTTCTTCGTCCAGCCGGTAGTCGGATAATACCAGATCCGGTGTTATCTGCCCCGGCTCCAACTGCTCAATCGCGTCACTGACGCAGGCAGCCACACTGACTTCACAACCCCAGTCTTTCAGCAACAGGGAAACTGCCTCCAGCACCCCGGCATCATCATCGATCACCAGAACAGACAGCCCTGATATATCGGTTTCCGTACTCTCGTTTCTCCCATTCACCAGCTGCTTCCGGTCACCGGCAGGCAGCATCAGGGTAAACCTGGAGCCTTCACCCGGAACCGACTCCAGACGAATCTCATGGCCCAGCAATTCACAGATTTTTTTTACAACAGAAAGCCCCAGACCTATACCTTCCTCTCGCTTGCGGGCCTTGTTGGACACCTGGTGATATTCATCAAAAATACGTTCCTGGTCAGCGGGAGCGATACCAATACCGGTGTCGGCAACCGTTACCATTACGTTATTTCCCTTCTGAGACAGCAACACACGAACGCCGCCCTGGTCGGTAAACTTCAGTGCATTAGTGAGCAGATTGCGAATAATTCTGCCAAACATGACCGGATCAGTGCAGATCCACAGCCTTGTCACGTTCGAAAGTCAACTGCAGACCTTTTTCTTCCGCCATAGGCCGAAATTCGTCAACGATGGACTGCAGGATCTCGTCGGCGCTGAAGTGCACCCACTGCACCTCCTGCTGATGGGATTCCAGTCGGGATAGCTCAAGCAGGGCATTGAAAAGCTCACTGAGTGCGCTGTGGGATACCAGCCCCTGCTGAACCAGACGCTGCAACTCCTGGTTATCGGTTAAACGCAACCGCAGGCTTTCCATAATCAGGCCCAGGGCCTGCAAGGGTTGGCGCAGATCATGACTGGCCGCCGCCAGAAACCGCGATTTTGCCAGGCTTGCCTGCTCGGCCTTTTCCTTTGCCCGGGTAACCTCCCTGAGCAACGCACGCTGTTTGAAGTCCAGTGTGATGGACTGGGTTATCAACCGGTTGATAGTTCTGCTGATAACCGACACTGCGGCAAGGTAACACAACGACAGAAACCCGATGGCATACATATCCAGACTGAAATAGCGGTAAGTCAGAATCAGCAGTAACGGGCAGGCAAATGCCAGATAAGCCCACTGGTAAGCCGCCAGCGCCGGCAGGGTAGCCGCCACCATTCCCGCCATGACGATGGAAATAAAAATAAAGGTTTCAGTGGCAACGCCACTCATGAAAAAGACTGGCACCGCAGCCCAGAGCAGACCGGTGGACAGCATGCCAAATACCAGGATCGGCTTTACCACCCGGTAGTCGCCCTGTGCCTGATTGTTTTTCCAGAGACGATCAAGAATATAGATACGCAGAATATGGCTGCTTTGCAGCAACCCGAACCAGAGCAGAATACCGAACCCTTGCACATCCCACCAGATCAGCGCGGCGGTGATGGTAACCGCCATCGCATGGGGCAGACCAGTGGCAGCCAGCTGCTTGAAGACATAGTCCACCTGGGCGTGTTCAATATTGTTTGCGGTCGCGGTTTCCATCGCCCGAGTTTAAAGCAAAAAGGGCCTCACCAGTGAGACCCTTTTTTAGTGGTTCGCGCTTTTGTCCGGCTACCGGCTAGAACGCATAATGACTGCCCACGGACACCACATCACAGGCCAACCCTGCCACGCCGCTGCTGTAGGCACCGTTGCCATCACCTTCTGTTATATCATAGGCACAATAATCATCGCTGTGGTGATACTCTGCAAACACATAAAACTGCTCGTTTATACGATGATCCACACCAATACCCACCTCTGACCCCGAATTGTTTCTGATACCCAGATAAGCGGGATAATCACCTTCCGCCAGATGCAGTTTGAACAGGTTTCGGCCCTGGGTGTATTCCAGCAACAGCGTCAGCAAGGTGGCATCATCGCCGTTATCCATGCCATTGCGCAGCCACTCGGCTTTTCCTGACAGAGTTACCGGCCCCATACCCTGAGCAATGCTGATCCCCACCAGATCAGTTCCACCGGTAACACTGTCGAATCCAAGGTTCATAACCGTCTGCGCCAGCTGCCAGGTCGCCGCAGCAATGTAGCGGTCCTGCTCTTCATTCTTCCGTTTGGAGTCGGCAATTTTTATATTTACCGCAAAACTGAAGCCCTGCATGTCCGGACTCTGGTAAGCCAGCATGCGATTCAGCTGGAAAGGCGCATGGGTATCGAACCCGGTCCAGCCGCTGCTGAAGTGATCCGTGGTATACGCCACCCGATTGTAATAGGCATTCCACATACGTCCCACCGACACAGTACCGAAGTTTCCCTTCACTCCCACCTTGGCTACATTTTCTTCCACGTCCGGGCCTTCCCAGGAGGTTTGCGGATTTTCTGCCAGCCTGCCACTGCTGATATCCAGTGCCAGGGCATAGTCATAAAATACCGTCAGGCCATGTTCCACAGGCTGCTCGCCTTTGATACCTATACCGGAATAGGCATCCTGTATCTCAAAATGATCCCCGTAACCTGTATCCTGGTTATTGATGTCCTCCACAAAGCGGTATTCAATCCCAAGATTGATGCTGCCATAAATGTTCAGCAAGGGACTGATTTCATAGCCGTGGACCGGTGCGCAACAAAGTAACGCTCCTCCCCAAACGGCAGGAAACAGGAGTTTTTTTCTAGTGATTGTTATTCTCATCGGTGCCCTTTCTGCTTGTGCTCAGTCGATATCTTTCAGCATTTCCTCGTAATAGCGTTGGTAAGTGCCATCTTCCCGCAGGCTTTTCAGGCCTTTGTTAAACGCCTTCAGCAAGCCTTCCGAGTCCGGTGACTCCCTGGGAAACAGGAGGTGCCCTGTCTGGTTCGCCAGCGGTTTTTCCAGCACGGCCACTCGTTTCAGAGCCTCCCCGTCCAGCGATCTCAGAACGCGCCAACCCACCACTTCGCCGGCCGGGAAAATATCAATGCGACCAGCCAGCAACTTTTTGAAATTCAGTTCATCGCTATTGGCTTCGGAAATGGCAAGCTGTCCGTCTTCGCCCATTTGCCAGAATTTATCGGTGTAGGTATATCCCCGGGTGGCCCCGATATCGAGACCGGACAGATCACTGAGCTGGTGCCAGGGCGGCAGGTTTTTCTTCTTCAAATAAAAAAACAGCTCCCGATGCTCTGAGATGGGATCACTGTAGTAAAAGTCCCTGGCTTTTTCGTCGCTGCGATACCAGAAAGAGGTGGCATCCACCTTGCCATTGCGGGCGGCCACCAAAGCCCGCTTCCAGGGCCAGAAACTGAATTCCACCTCATAGCCCTGCCGGCGGAAAGCGTCTCTGACAACCCGGCTTATGAAACCCTGGTGCGGGGCGTTACTGTCAGTCCAGGGAGCAAACTCACCGGTGGAGATGTGAAGCGTCTGTGGGCTGTTTTCGTTTTCCGCACTGGCGCCGGGCGTGAATATCATCTGCAGGCTGACAATGAATACCAGCAGCATCAAGCGCCCTGTCATGCGTGCCACCATAACGTGCTCCTGGAAGGATCGGGAGAGTCACTGAAGTATAGCTGAGAGGTACTGCTTCGCCATGGAACGGCCGGCGCACTAATGGGGTCGGAGAATCCTGTGAGTCCGTCAGCGGGCCGCGTAGCTGGCTTCAAGGGTCAGCGCGAGCTCGCGCTGCTCATTGTAAATCTGCACCACAAGATCCGCTCTGGTACGGCCTTTTTGCTGATACTCATCAACCAATGCTGCACACAACCCGGTGCCCACACTGACTTCCGCTCTAATCGCCCCGCGCACCGGCTTGTGATAAACCACTTCACCCCGGGTAACCCAGACACTGGGATCGTATCCCGCATCCATCAAGGTCAGATGCACCAGGCTCCAGCCACACATGGTGGCGACACAATAAAGACTGCCACCGAAAGCGGTGCCATGGGTGTTGAGATTGGGTTCCAGCGGCGCTTCAACCACCACGCGTCCTGGCTCATAGAGAACCAGGTCCACTCCCATGTGTTGCACCAGGGGCACCTGGCCTTTCAGTTTTTCGCGTACTTTATCAATGGAATCCATAAACCTCTACCCGTAACAAAAAAGGGAAGCCCGTAACCGGACTTCCCTTTCAATATGATCAACCTGTGTGATCACACACTGCGTCATCATCTTTACGTTATCAACGCAACCTCAGATCAGACCGTTAAGCAGTTCTTCGGTTCGGGCCATGCGATGTTTGGCCGCTTCCACCGGATCCGCTTCTTCCACTTTTTCATCCGGGGTCACCTTGAACAGGGGCTGGCCCTGTTTAACGATGGCGCCATCCATGTTATCCATCAGCACCTTGTCGATGGTACAGGCGAAGGGTGCGGGAATCTTGTTGAACATTTTCATGACTTCAACAATGTAGATGGTATCGCCGGCTTCAACGTGACTGCCCTCTTCCACATACAGCGGCATGCCTGGCGCTTCACGGCCATAGAACATACCACCACACACAGCCACCAGCTCGTCTGCCTTGGTGGCAGGCGGTGGTACCAGTACTTTCATCATCTGGCCCTGAAGCTTCTCGTCATGGAGCCGCTCGGGAATGGTAATGGTCAGATCATTATTGACTTTAATGTCGTAGTACAGCGCAGCCTGTGCCATTTTGGGCAAGGCCCCCAGCACTTCCATACCCGCCTGGTAGCCCATGTGTGCTGCCTGGACTTCGCTCCACTCGGCTTCAGTAAAGCCGGCCTGGGGCGCGTCCTTCCGGAGCAGCTCATCGAGCCTGCGATAATCCGTTTCGCCCAGCCGCTCTTCCATTTCCCGATAGAAAGCCAGCGCCAGCTGCAGCACTTCGTTATCATGCTTCCAGATACACTCGGCTGCCGGCAGGTCTTCACGAAAATCCATGTTCAGATAGTGGAAGGTTTCATCCAGCACGTAAATGGGATTGCGACGCCAGATTACTTTGTTGCCGTCAAACTCCATGTGGTTCTTGTTAAGACTGAGCCAGCCGGAGAACAGGTGGGGATCTTCCAGCAGGAATTCGATGGGGCGCAGCAGTAAAGTATGCTTGCGCTCCAGCACGGCATCCGTTGCCCGGATCGCGTCCTGCAGACTTTCCGAGCCCTCATGATCACTGGCGATCTGCTTCTTGTATTGTGCCTTCACCATGGTAAAGGCATGTTCCAGATCAAAATCATTGGATTCACGCTTCAGCATGCCCACCATGGTGAGATAGGGCATAACAAACTTGGTGGTGGATTTGGCGTGAACATTTTCTCCCAGGAACCAGTGAACCAGACCGTAATGGAACTGCAGATTGGTTTCCAGGTTTTCCCCGATCAGGGTGGTGCGCCGCAACACTTCCGCCATTCGCTCGTAACTGTCTTTGCGGTTCTCACCCACCGTGAGCAACAGAGCAATGTTACTGTCATAGGCACCCGCCAGGTGATACTTGATAAACTGGCCGGTATCGGGGTTTTTGACTGAAATACCCTGATCATCCCGAACCTCACCGGCAACGGGATCGGACCAGTACTCAATCATGCCACCGGCATGGGGCTTCAGCGCGCGGTTAGTGGCGTTAAGACGCGCTTCCACCGACGCCCGCTCGCGGGGCAGCCGCTCGGGCTTGGGCAGCTTTTTACCGTGGCGCGCCAGCAGTGTCATGGTTTCCACCAGCGAATCCACTATGAAATATTCGTTTTCATCCGCCGGATTGGTGAATTTGAGGGAATAGCATAATTCCGATACCCGGTGCTCTACCTGAATACGGGTATTCATTTCCATAAAGAAATGGCTGTCCTTGTCCACAATACATTCAAAAGTAGACACGGAATCCAGGCCCACAGCGAGCCCAAACCGCTCGGACTCTTCTTCCATCCGGATCAGAATATCCAGATCACCTTTCAGTGCTTCCGCTTCTTCCTTGTGGCCTTCCTGCTCTGCCCTGTCAATGGCATCGCGCAGCATCTCCCGGGTCTGGGAAACTTCCAGCAGCTTCTGCTCATGCATTTGCAGGGAACAGTCCCGGGCACCGATGGTGGTGCACCACTCACCATTGCCGATCACCTGTATTTCCTGGTGGCGGGTGGTTTCTATGTTCAGCTCGATCAATACGTTCTTGTTGTCGCCCACGCCGGTGGCTTTGACTTCCTGCAGCACTTCCTTGAGCAATTCAGGCGCCTTGCCGGCAGCCTTTTCGATACGGTCATCCAGACTGCCTTCATAGGCGGTAGGCGCCTGCAGAATCCGCTGGCCTTTACCACCGCCACCGCCGATGGCTTTCAGGCGGACACGGTTTTCGGGGTATTTTCTGAAAACCTCGGCCACCCGAACTTTCGCCTCTTCACCCAGGTCGGCAATGGTGATCAGGTCGATTCCCTTTTCATAGGACGCATACAACACGGCATCAGCAGCATCTTCCAGGGCCACCTCATCGGCAATATCCTTCTCGGGAACAGCAAGCCCGTTATCGGAAATAACCTTTTTAAGTCCGTCCCGGTCACTGACTTTGCTGATCAGTGTCAGGGCTGACAGGTTATCGATACCCGGGG
Source organism: Ketobacteraceae bacterium (assembly GCA_033722575.1). Lineage (GTDB taxonomy): Bacteria > Pseudomonadota > Gammaproteobacteria > Pseudomonadales > Ketobacteraceae. Next base: position 14,652 of record JAWVYU010000024.1, read on the forward strand.
TCACGCTGACATCATTGGCCAGTGCGGTGCGTTTTGCCTCATCCTTGGCACCGGCGTCACGCACGGTACGGGAACAGGGGCCGATAAAATTAAGGCCGGCCTTTTCCAGCGCACTCACCAGGGCTTCATCTTCGGCCATAAAACCGTACCCGGCGAAAACCGAGTCATAGCCATTTTCTCTGGCAATACCGATAATCTGGTTAATACGGGCGGTCCGCTCTTCCTTGTCCACACCGGTATAATCCGGCACGCGATGCACGCGGTCAGGATCGGTCAGCAGGCGCAGTTCCGGCGCCAGTGCATTGTTGTAGGTAATGGAATCTTTTTCGGACAGCAGAATGCCGTAACCGTGAATACCCATTTCATCCCACACATCCATGACTTCCTTGCGGATGGGGCCACGGCAGATAATCAGGGGCTTCATGTCCGAGCAATCGAACTGGCGCACCCAGGCGGGCGTGTCGGTATCTGTACGGCGACGATCCTGGTGAATCAGGGGGTTGTGTTTGTAATAGTCCATGCTGTTGGAATCTTTGTGTTGTGTCACTGCTATAACCTCTTTTAAACCCGGTCGATTAGAAGAACTCACGCTGAACACCGGTCATGGGACCGGGCTCGTAATGGCGCAGCAACAAGTTCAGATTATTGGCCAGATTCGATCGCAGATCGTATGGCATCACGAGTTGAGAGATGGAACCCAGACTCAGTGCCTCTTTCGGGTTCATCAGTTCCTTTTCATAGCGCGCAGAGAACGCTGCCTCCTGCTCCTTCAGCCAGGCGTCCACTTCTGCCAGCGCCTGCTTCTTGGCGCTGTCTTCTGCCAGGCCTTCTGCCAGGAGTTCCTTGGCCCGTTTCGCCAGCCGGCCCTTTGCCGAAGCACGGATTTCGCGCAGCTCCTTTTTGTACACGAAATCCTTGCCCGCCGGCCCCATCACCGCCAGACGGGTGGTAGGAAGGGCCAGCACCACGTCCGCTCCCGTGGCATAGCTGTTGAAAGCCGCGTAGGCGCCACCAAAAGCGTTCCGGACAATCAGTAACAGCCGCGGCGTGCGGATATCGATAATGGCATCCAGCATGGCGCGGCCGGCCTGAACGATCCCGCGGCGCTCCTGATCGGTGCCCGGCAGAAAGCCGGTAGTGTCCTCGATAAAGACCAGTGGAATGTTATACAGGTTACAGAAGCGGATAAAACGGGAATTCTTCAGGGAAGCATCCACATCAATCTGACCGGAGGACACCGCACTGTTGTTGGCAACAAAACCCACCACATTGCCACCCAGGCGTCCAAAGGCACAGATAGTGTTCTGGGCACGCTGGGGCTGGAATTCAAAGTAATCGCCATGATCGCACACCTGCTGAATCATGATGCGGATATCAACGGGCGTATTGAAACCGGTGGGTGAATTGAAGGCTTTCTTGAGCAAAACATCCGCATCCCAGGTTTTGCGGTGAACGGGATCAGAAGTTTCCTGATAGGGAGCCATGGTGCGGTTGTTGTCAGGAATATAGCGCAGGATTTCCTTGGCCTTGCGCAGCGCGGCCACTTCGTCCGGCACCACAAAATCAGCCACGCCGGACTGGCCATGAACACCGGGGCCACCCAGTTCATCCGCGGTGACGTCCTCACCCAGTACGGATTTGACGACCCCCGGGCCGGTCAGGCCGAAAAAGGTGTCCTGGGGCTGGATAACAAAGCTGCCCTGACGGGGCAGGTAGGCACCGCCACCGGCATTGTAGCCAAACATGCACATGATGGAGGGCACCACACCGCTGATTTTACGCAATGCTGTAAACGCTTCGGCGTAACCGTCCAGGCCACCAACGCCGGCAGGTACAAAAGCGCCGGCAGAGTCATTCATACCAATCAGCGGCATGCCTTTCTCACCGGCCATCTTGATCAGATTGGCCAGCTTGCGGCCATTGGTGGCATCCATGGAACCGGCACGTACAGTAAAGTCATGGCCGTATACCGCCACATCGCGCCCGTCGATATTAAGGATGGCGGTCACCAGAGAGGCGCCATCGAGATTTTTGCCCCAGTTCTGGTAGAGCACGATGGGATCTTTTTTGGACAATACGCGCAACCGCTCCCACACCGTCATCCGTTTCTTGAGGTGCTGTTTCTCGGTGGCTGCTATCCCTGCCGCCTCGAAAGGACGCTGCATGAGCTCCCACCCCTCGGACAGGGAGGCTTCGTAAGGCCCCGGTTCCCTGGCGATTTCACCGGGGATGGAAAAGCTTTTCTTTTCGGGGGTATAGAACGGGTTGCTCAATGATGGAACGATCTTCTTTGTTGTACCCATATGCTCGTACTCTTTTCTGTCCTGAGTGTGTAATCAAAACTCAACGCCGGATCCGCCCGCCGGGGGCAAACCCTAAAATTCATACTGTTTTTATGGTGCAAAATCGGGGGAGGGAGATTATCACGAACCCGGTGGGCAGGAACAATAGCCGATCCACTCATTCAACTTGATAAAAACCTTCAGAAATCCTGCTGTTTGAGGGTCCCCCGGCAAAAAGAGGCGCAATTATCCCATAACATTGCCGGAAATTCAGCATTCGGCGCCTGCAAGCTTCAAAGGGGCGGCCCATCTGGATAAAATTGCAGTTTTCGTCGCCAGAGCACCTCATGAACCTGATTCTGATACACCCCGGGGAATGGCCGGATAATGCCGGCAATGAAGCCGAAGTCACCCTGACAGACCGGCGCTTTGAATACATTCGCAGCATCCACAAGCCGGCTCCGGGAGATCAGCTGCGGGTGGGGCTGATTCACGGCAAGATCGGCTCCGGCACAGTGGTGGCACTGACAGAACAGCAGATTACCCTGAAGGTCACCCTGGATCAGCTCCCACCGGAACCCAGCCAGGCCACCCTGGTGCTTGCCCTGCCCCGACCCCAGGCCCTCAAGCGGATTCTGCAGGCCGTGACCACCTTCGGGGTAAAGGACATCTACCTGATGGGCTGTAAACGGGTGGAGAAAAGCTTCTGGCAAACCCCGGCGCTAAAAAAAGAGAGCGTGCAGGAACTGTTACTGCTGGGCATGGAACAGGCAAAGGATACCCTGACGCCCAGCATCCATCTGCGTCCGCGCTTCCGCCCTTTTGTTGAAGACGAACTGTCAAACCTTGTTACAAATCAGCAGGCCATTGTCGCTCACCCCAAAGAGACTGCCTGCGCTTTTCCTGACCGCATCAGCCTGCCCACCTTCATTGCCATCGGGCCCGAGGGCGGGTTCATTCCCCACGAAGTGGAGATGCTGGAAGCTATCGGCTTTCAGCCCCGCTCCCTGGGCCCGCGGATCCTGAAGGTGGAAACCGCGGTGGCGGTGACCCTGGGAAGATGCCTGCCCTGACTTGTGGTCAGGCCACCCAACCCTGCGCGGTGGTCTACTATTAAAAGATAACCATCAAGCGCAGGAGTACCGGCCATGAACCACAAAGAAATACTGGAGGTTGCAGAGAGCCTGCGGCGCCAGGCCCGCAAATCCGTTAACAAGTTTCAGACCGAACTGGATTCCGAGGGTGGCGGGCTGATTGATGCCATGAAAAGCTTCGGTGAGGGGGCAATTTATGGAAAGCTGATGCTGGAACAGATCGAGCCGGTGTTCCGTATTCTGGAAAAAACCGACAATCCGGCGGAAAGTGAGAAACGGGTAGAGCAATACCTGGCAGAACGCAGCGAATTCCTGACCGGCATGAAACCCTGGGTGCCAAATTCCACCGATATCATGAACAACATGATCAACGCCATCATTGCCGATGTGATCGCCGATCTGATTGAAGCCTTCAAGGAGTGATATCCGGCGGTTTCACCCGAAGCCCCGGACCTTTCCCGGGACAGATCACCGGTCCAGAGAAAGATCACGGGGTTTCAGTGTCTGCTGCGAAGCCCGTCAGGCAACCCGGGACAGCATGTTGAACCCGAGCGCTATGCGGGCAACATCGCCCTCCCGTTCCATCATACCAGGATGAATGGCCGAGCGGACTTTTGTGGACAGTTCCTGGAGTGCTTCTGCCGAAATGGCAGCGCCCGCCTGAAGCAGGTGTTTCGCTTCTGCGTAGGAACTCTTCAGAACCGACATGTTGGTATCAACGTCACTCTGTTCCAGCAACTGGATAACCTGTTCAAGTGCCGTCAGCAAATGTTCCAGCCGTTTACTTCTTTCCATGAAAAATATCCCTTTTCTTGTTTGGTTGTCCTTTACGTTCGATTGTCCCTTACGAATAAGGCTATCAGATCATATCAGAATGCAATTCCCGTAGAACCAAAAATGGAATAATGTGCATCAGATCGTCAGAACTGTCTTAGGTTTAACCGGTTGGCTAACCCAGTAAAAGCTACCCCCCAAAGACCGGCCTGGTGGCTTGAACTGTGCTGATTATAAGGCGGGAACCGCAGGACGGGTCTGTAGGAAATATCCTAAAATTGATTTAGGTAAAGATAAGCAGGAAGCAATAAAAAACGCCCTCCGGAGAGGGCGTTAAAAAGAATCGGCGGTCTGATTCCTGGTCATTATTTGTCGTTCATTTTTTGCTGGATGGCTTCCAGCAGCGATTGCGGCTCTTCGCTGTGCGCCATTTCCTCAATAATAACAACACCTTCCTGCTCTACTTCGTAACGATCCAGGACTTCGGATGCTGCAACAACGCCAGTGATGTTGGCAAAGGTCAAGAATGTGGTAATAGCGATAAGTTCCATAACGGTTACCTCGATTAGCCCTTGAAAATTTCACTCCAGAACTGCGTTTTGGATACGCTGAGTCAAGTCGGCAAACCTTTTCAGCGCATCCCGGCCATAGCTGACCATTGGTCATAAATATATGTGACCAGCGGTCAGCTGTCAAATTGAAACTCGACATTTGCTTGATTATTTATGACCAGACGGTTTTGATTCAGACACAAAAAAACCCAGCCTGAAGCTGGGTTTCCGTTGGTTTTCCAGGTCCTGACGGACCGGGAAGGAATTATTTATATCCTGACACTTATTTATACCCAGACACTATAGGTGCCCGCAGTGCGTCGTTGCTGCTCATCTCCCAATCCGCCGGCTCGGCCTGCTTCACTTCCGCAGCGGGTGGGGTCTGCTTTCCAGGCTTCCGGCCGTGGGAACGATCGCGCACAACTTCCCTGAATCTGGTCATTAATTCTCGCATAACAAACCTCATCGAAATACAAACGCAATAAAGTCTTTATAAATAGCTTTCTATAATTTTCTGACAGCGGCGCCTGGAGAGGCCAAATTGGCAAACAGCGCCTTCACCCTGCTGAGCCATTATCTTCTCACCCTGCGAAGAAAATGACTGTTACGCAGACAACATTACGTGCGTAACTGGTTCTCAAATGAGCAAAATCATCTGTTTTATTAAACCAGTGTCGAAAACTTTAACGGATCCGGGCAACACCAGCCAGCGCCAGTTTGTTTAACTTTTGTAATAAGCGTGCACAGTTCTCATTTTATTTGATTATAAGGATTCGGGCAGCCTGACAATCGAACAATAAGCCATCGTCGTATGGCGTGGTAAACCCGTCCACTTGCCGGAGCAGTTTCCGCATACCATGGAGATACAAAGGACAAAAAAGCACAAGGCCGGCTAAATCAAAGACTTAGCCGGCCTCGAGTGGTCATCAGTACAGAGTGACTGTTATGACTTTTTCGCTGCTGCCTTTTTCCTGGTAGCCGCCTTTTTCTTGGGCGCGGCTTTTTTGGCAGTTGCCTTCTTGGCAGTCGCTTTTTTCTTTACTGCTTTTTTCTTGGTGGCTGCCTTCTTCTTGCTGGCAGACTTCTTTGCTGCCGCTTTCTTGGCGGCCGGCTTTTTGGTGGCCTTTTTCTTCACAGCTGATTTTTTCTTTGCAGCCTTTTTCAGAATGGCTTTCTCTTTTTTCTCTACCTTCTTGGCCGTATCGCGAACCTTTTTCTCGATGCGCTTCTGGTAGTCTTTCAGGGATTTGGCGTATTTGCTTTCCAGTGCCTTGCGGATCTGGGCACGGGTTTTCTCAATCGCATCTTCCACTTCATCTTCAATGCGGCTGCGAACTTCCTGTTCCTTTGCTATCAGCTTTTCCCGCAGGCTCTTTTCGGTTTCGATGAGCTTTTCACGTACCTGGGCAATCTGCACTTCCAGTTTGGCTTCGCTCAGCTCCTTGCTGCGCTCGGACAATGCTTCCAGAGCCGATTCCAGTGCTTCCTGAGCCTGTTCAACCGCCGACTGCGCTGCTGCTGTTGCCCTGGCACGCAGCTTTTCCTGCGCCGCCATCAGCTTTTCGCGGGCTCTCTGCACCTGCGCCTGTGCTTTTTCCAATTGCTCCTCGAGCATTTCAACCAGTTCCCTGGCCTTCTCAGCGGCCGCTCCGTTAAGGAACTGATCCATTGCTTCCTGGACCTTGTTAGACATATCAATTCTCCATTGAGATTAAGCATAAAAGGGTGCGCTTACGCGCGTCGACGGTAATGCTAAGTCATTAAATTAGAATAGACATACCAATTACAGAGGGAAAGTCAATAAAAACAAATACCGATGACGCTTTACCGCCGTTATCAGCAGTAAAAAAGGCAGGCGCGTACAGCAAGGAAGTATCGAAAGATAAAACGCGGGCAGCGTGCTGAAATCACAGCAGGCTGCCCGCGCCGGGACTTGAGTTGAATCAATAACAGTTATGCACGACCCGCCCGTTTGCGTTCGTGCTCTTTCAGGAACTTTTTACGCAGGCGGATGGACTTGGGCGTGACTTCCACCAGTTCGTCGTCTTCGATGAAATCCAGGGCCTGTTCCAGCGAGAACCGGATAGGGGGCGTCAGCAGAATATTCTCGTCACTGCCCGAAGCGCGAATATTGGTGAGCTGCTTGGCCTTGGTGGGGTTAACCACCAGATCGTTGCCACGGCTGTGTATTCCCACAATCTGGCCTTCGTAAACTTCCACGTTGGGGTCGATAAACAAACGCCCGCGCTCCTGCAGATTAAACAGCGCATAGCCCAGGGTTTTGCCATTGATCATGGACACCAGCACGCCGTTCTGGCGTTTGACCACATCCCCTTCTTTCACCTGACCGTAGTGCGAGAAGGTGGCGTTCAGAATGCCTGTTCCAGACGTCATGGTAAGAAACTCGGAACGGAACCCGATGAGCCCGCGGGACGGCACAACAAATTCCATTCTTACCCGGCCTTTGCCATCGGGCACCATATTGGTCATTTCACCCTTGCGCAGTCCCAGTTGCTCCATCACCGCACCCTGGTGCTCATCTTCAATATCGATCATGACGTTTTCATAGGGTTCCTGCTGCACACCGTCGATTTCCTTCACGATGACTTCAGGGCAGCCCACCGCCAGTTCGTAGCCCTCACGGCGCATGTTTTCGATCAGCACCGACAAGTGCAGCTCGCCGCGGCCGGATACCCGGAACTTGTCAGGGCTGCCGGTATCCTGAACGCGCAGTGCCACGTTGTGCAGGAGCTCTTTTTCCAGCCGTTCGCGGATGTTCCGGGAAGTGACAAACTTGCCTTCCTTGCCCGCAAAGGGGGAGGTATTGACATGGAACATCATGCTCACCGTGGGCTCATCCACAGTCAGCGGCGGCAGCGCCTCAATGCATTCCGGGTCGCACAGGGTGTCAGAAATGTTCAGTTCGTCAATGCCGGTAACACACACGATATCGCCGGCAGTGGCCTGCTCCACATCCACCCGTTCCAGCCCATGGTACCCCATGATCTTGAGAATGCGGCCATTACGGGTTTTGCCATCAACACCCACCACTTTCACCGGCATATTGGTGCGGGCTTTGCCACGCTTGATGCGGCCAATGCCGATAACTCCCAGATAACTGGAATAATCCAGGGAGCTGATCTGCATCTGGAACGGCTTGTCCAGCTCCACTTCGGGCGGCTGAACTTTCTCCACGATGGCTTCGAACAGGGGTGTCATGTCCTCCTGCATCTGATCCGGCTCCAGTCCGGCAACGCCGTTCAGGGCCGAGGCATAGATAATGGGGAAATCCAGCTGCTCGTTAGTGGCGCCGAGGCGATCAAACAGGTCAAAAACCTGGTCTATGACCCAGTCGGGCCGGGCGCCGGGGCGGTCGATCTTGTTCACTACCACGATGGGGTGAAGTCCCTGGGCAAAGGCTTTCTGGGTAACGAAACGGGTCTGGGGCATGGGGCCGTCCACGGCGTCCACCAGCAGCAGCACCGAATCCACCATGGACAGTACCCGTTCCACCTCACCGCCAAAATCGGCGTGTCCGGGAGTGTCCACTATATTGATACGAAAATCGTTCCAGCGAATTGCCGTATTCTTGGAAAGAATGGTAATGCCGCGCTCTTTCTCCAGATCATTGGAGTCCATGACGCGCTCGACGTCTTCATTGCGGCCCAGGGTGCCTGATTGCTGCAGCAGCTTGTCCACCAGGGTGGTTTTACCGTGGTCAACGTGGGCAATAATCGCAATGTTTCGGATGTTCTCAATCACAAACTGATACCTGTATGGTGTTTAACTGGGGTGTTTTACGGATTCGCTGAAATTCCGGGGCGGCGAGTATACATGATTTATGGGATAAAATATGGTTTATGTACAATCTGTAACCGTCACTTTGGGGCGTTTTTCTGTATAATGCCGCGCCCCGGGTAAATTCATTGTATTCAGCCAGTTTAGTTGACGATTTTCTATGAGCATACAGCGCAAAGCCATCGCCCTGATTTCAGGCGGCCTGGATTCACTGTTGGCAGTAAGAGTAATCCAGGAACAAGGCATCCACGTGGAAGGGGTGAACTTCTTCACCGGTTTCTGCGTGGAGGGACACACCCATGCCATTCGCAAAAAAGACCAGAAAAAACAGAAACGTAACAATGCCCTGTGGGCTGCCGAGCAACTGGGCATCAAGCTGAATATCGTCGATATCAGTGAAGAATATAAAGACATTGTTATCAACCCGAAACATGGCTACGGCGCCAACCTGAACCCCTGCCTGGACTGCAAGATTTTCATGGTGGAAAAGGCCAACGCCATGCTCAACAAGGCCCGGCAGCTGGCAGAGGACGGCGGGTTCGATTTCGTAATCACCGGTGAGGTGATAGGCCAGCGTCCCAAGTCCCAGCGCAAGGAAACCATGCCCATTATCGCCCGGGAATCCGGGGCGGATGACCGTCTGGTGCGCCCGCTGTGCGCCAGAAACCTGCCCCCCACCCTGCCGGAAAGGGAAGGCTGGATCGACCGTGACAGGCTTTATGACTTCCATGGGCGCAATCGCAAGCCCCAGATGGAGCTGGCGAAACGCTTCGGGTTCGAGGATTTCGCGCAGCCCGCCGGCGGCTGCTGTTTTCTTACCGATGAAAGTTACTCCCGCAAACTGGCGGACCTGTGGAGCGCCCAGGGAGAAAAGCGCTACGAGCTGGACGATATCATGCTGCTGAAAATCGGGCGTCACATTCGCCCGGCCAGCCACTACAAACTGATCGTGAGCCGGGAAGAAGGCGAAAACAACTTCCTGCAGGGATACCGCAAGAGTTTCCATGCCATCCGCATGCTGAGCCACGGCGGGCCGCTGACCCTGGTGGATGGCGAACCCAGCGACGAAGACCTGGTACAGGCCGCCCGCATCGCGGCACGCTACAGCAAAGGCAAAACCGCCGACCAGGTGGAAGTACAGATCGACAAAAAGGATGGGGTGTCGCGGGTGCTGCAGATCAAACCCGCGCTGCCCAACGAAATCCCCCAGTCCTGGTTTGTATAGGAGCCCACCATGAAAACAAGCCATACCCTGGACACCAGAGGATTGCTTTGCCCCATGCCGGTGATCAGAACCCAGAACATGATCCAGACCCTGCAGCCAGGGGACACGCTCCTTGTTGAGGCAACGGACCCCGGTGTAATGCACGATATTCCGGCATGGTGCCGAATCAACGGCCACAGGATTCTGGATAAATATCAAGAGGATAAGGTTTTCTGTATTTACATTGAAGTGCAGGAGGAAGAGTAGCGCACCTTAACAGTGCGATATCGCACCAACATAAGGCAAATAAAAAACCTCTGCACCAAAACAATGCACTGAAAGATTATGCTCAGATTGCATTCCGTTTTACACAGGGCTCGCACAAATTTCACCCAAACCGGATTAAAAGGAAAAACTCATATTTTTCAATGATTTAACCCATTAAAAGAATTATTTTAGTTATTTTGTGCTCTACCCTTTTCAGCAGAATTCCTATGGCATATATTTTGCCCCTAGCGACCGTTAAGACCAACAGCCGTCTTTAGGGCTGGCAAGGCCCGTCTACCTATAAACGTCCGATTTTGGAGGATGCATAATAATGTCTGAAAAGACTATCTCACTCATCAAAGAAAACAATGTCCGTTGGGTTGACCTGCGTTTCACTGACTCTCGCGGCAAAGAGCAGCACGTTTCTATTCCCGCCGGTGAAATCGACGCCGGCTTCTTCGAAGATGGCAAAATGTTCGATGGCTCATCCATTGCCGGCTGGAAAGGCATTAACGAATCCGACATGATTCTGATGCCCGATGACAACACTGCCGTGATCGATCCTTTCACCGATGAAACCACGCTGAACCTGCGCTGCGACATCGTTGAACCATCCACCATGCAGGGTTACGAGCGTGACCCCCGTTCTGTTGGTCGTCGCGCAGAGGAATACCTGAAGTCCACCGGTATTGGTGATACGGTTCTGTTTGGCCCGGAGCCTGAGTTTTTCGTATTCGATTCCGTTACCTGGAGATCCGACATGAATGGCGCCATGTACGCCATCCATTCCGAAGAAGCTGCCTGGGTTTCTCATGAAGATTTTGAAGGCGGCAACATCGGCCACCGTCCTGGTGTTAAAGGCGGTTATTTCCCGGTACCTCCGGTGGATTCACTCCACGACCTGCGTGCTGCCATGTGCGCTGCCATGGAAGCCATGGGTCTGGAAATTGAAGTACATCACCACGAAGTGGGTACCGCCGGCCAGTGCGAGATCGGTGTTGGCGCCAACACCCTGGTCAACAAGGCAGACGAAGTACAGATTCTGAAATACTGCGTGCACAATGTGGCCCACGCCTACGGCAAAACAGCTACCTTCATGCCCAAGCCCGTTGTTGGTGACAACGGCTCCGGTATGCACGTTCACCAGTCTATTGCCAAAGACGGAAAAAACCTGTTTGCCGGTGACGAGTATGCAGGCCTTTCCAAGGAAGCCCTGTACTACATTGGCGGCATTATCAAGCATGCCCGCGCCATCAACGCCTTTACCAACGCCTCCACCAACTCCTACAAGCGTCTGGTTCCCGGTTTCGAAGCGCCGGTTATGCTGGCTTACTCTGCCCGTAACCGCTCCGCTTCTATCCGTATCCCGTGGGTTAACAGTGCTAAAGCACGCCGTATCGAAGTGCGTTTCCCTGACCCCACGGCCAACCCTTACCTGGCATTCTCAGCCATGCTGATGGCCGGTATCGACGGTATCAAGAACAAGATCCATCCTGGCGATGCGGCAGACAAAGACCTGTACGACCTGCCTGCAGAAGAAGCAAAAGAAATCCCCACTGTTGCTTCTACTTTCCAGATGGCTCTGGACGCACTGGAAGCCGACAACGACTTCCTGAAGGAAGGCGGCGTATTCACTGACGATATGCTGGCAGGCTACATCAGCCTCAAGCGTGGCGAAGTTGAGCGTCTGAACATGACCACTCACCCCGTTGAGTTCGACATGTACTACTCCTGCTAAGCGCTGCCTGAGTGGTGTGAAACCAGAAAGCCCGGCAATTGCCGGGCTTTTTTATTGGCTGGATTTCCGGCTGGACCTATATGGCATTTTCCGGCTGTTGTACGTGTCCCATAAAGCGAACAAAGTTTTTACGTGAATCCACATCAATATCAAAAATATGGATACCCACGCCTTTGGGAGTAATGCGAACCAGGGCGCACTGCCCTTTGATGACCATGAACTCTCCCTCAACATCGGTTTTCAGGGTCAGCTTCGCGGATTGATAGGCCCAGGTGTCGTTCACATGCCCCAGCGCCACAAAAGCACCAATCCGGCTGAGATCCTTCAGCGTGCCTTCCAGGGCCACGCCGCTTTCCAGAACCAGGCTCACCTCGCCATCGGCCTTGAATCGCGGGGCTTTGCGCCGTTCTTTCAGGTTCTCTTCCGCCATACCAATCTCATTTTTTCCAGTGTTCCAGATAGTTACACTCTAGAACATAACCGGCTGCCACAGGGCCCGGGAGCGGTTTTTTTTCGATAGCCGCACAAACTTTCCCCGATAACATTGTGAAATTTCCCGATTTTCCCTAATAATTGAGAGACACCCAACAAATACAACAGACGCAAGGGGAATGGTTTATGAAATACTGGCTGACGACACTGATCGCCCTGAGCCTGGCTACCCCGGCCCTCCATGCTGCCA
>JAWVYU010000025.1:0-26692 GCA_033722575.1 Ketobacteraceae bacterium
CCTTCACCATCGCCGATGCCACGACACTGACCGAAGCGGGCTACGTCGGCGAGGACGTCGAGAATATCATCCAGAAACTGCTGCAGAAGTGCGACTACGATGTCGACAAAGCCCAGATCGGTATCGTCTACATCGACGAGATCGACAAAATCTCGCGCAAGTCCGACAACCCGTCCATCACCCGGGACGTCTCGGGCGAAGGCGTTCAGCAGGCCTTGCTGAAGCTGATCGAGGGCACCATCGCCTCGGTGCCGCCCCAGGGCGGACGCAAACACCCGCAGCAGGAATTCCTGCAGGTGGACACGCGCAACATCCTGTTCATCTGCGGTGGTGCTTTTGCTGGCCTGGACAAGGTGATCCGTGATCGTTCGGAGAAGAGCGGTATCGGATTTTCCGCCAACGTCAAAAGCAAGGCTGATTCCAAGAATGTGGGCGAGGCCCTGAAAGAGGTGGAGCCGGAAGATCTGGTGAAATACGGACTGATTCCGGAATTTGTCGGGCGTCTTCCGGTGGTTGCCACTCTTGAGGAGCTGGATGAAGCCGCACTTGTGCGCATACTCACCGAGCCGAAAAACTCACTCACCAAGCAGTACCAGAAACTGTTTGAGATGGAAGGCGTGGATCTGGACTTCCGCGAGGATGCGCTGGTTGCTGTCGCACACAAAGCGATGGAACGGAAAACCGGGGCCCGTGGCCTAAGATCCATACTTGAGTCCATGTTGCTTGAAACCATGTACGAGGTTCCTTCCATGGAATCCGTCGCCAAAGTCGTAATCGACGAGGCAGTGATCAAAGGCGAATCTGAACCGCTGATGATCTACGAAAACAACGACCAACCGAAAGCAATGCCTGACTCATAGGCTTGCAACCAGAAAAAAGGGCCGGTCCGGCCCTTTTTTCATTCAGGGTACCGTTATATTCGGTGGGTGCTGAAGGTTTTTTCACTAAGCCCTTGAAATAACATCATTTGGCCCCACGTTAACTGCATTATTCCAACAGATTGTTCCGTGGGGCCGCGCAAGCCTTTTGGACGAACAGGTAGCCAATATGCAAGAAGCCGCAGAAAACCAATCACCGTTTGATATACCGTTACTACCGCTGAGGGACGTGGTGGTGTATCCCCATATGGTTATCCCGCTGTTTGTGGGACGGGAAAAGTCCATCAAGGCCCTTGAGGAGGCAATGGCGGATGACAAGCAGATACTTCTGGTTGCGCAGATGAACGCCTCCGACGATGACCCCACCTCGAAAGATATTTATGAAGTCGGTACAGTTGCCTCAATATTACAACTGCTCAAGCTTCCGGATGGCACGGTAAAAGTGCTGGTGGAGGGAAGTTATCGCGCTCATGTAAATCAGGTACATGAGGCGGAGGAGTACCTGTCTGCTACGGTAGAAAAAATCCACTGCAGTGATCTGTCGCCACGTGAGTCAGAGGTGCTGGTTCGTTCTCTGATGTCCCAGTTCGAGCAATATGTCAAGCTCAGTAAAAAGGTGCCGCCGGAGATTCTGACATCGGTTTCCAGCATAGAGGAGCCCGGCCGGCTCACGGATACCATCGCAGCGCATCTGGCACTGAAAATTGAAGAAAAGCAGAAAGTACTGGAAATCTTCGAGCTCCGGGACCGCATTGAACACCTGATGGCACTGATGGAAGCGGAAATCGATCTGCTTCAGGTGGAAAAGCGCATTCGCGGCCGTGTCAAAAAACAGATGGAAAAGAGCCAGCGCGAGTATTATCTGAATGAGCAGATGAAGGCCATTCAGAAGGAGCTTGGCGACATGGAAGATGGCAGCAATGAGCTCGAGGAATTCGAGAAGAAGATTGCTGAATCGGGCATGACCAAAGAGGCAAAAGAAAAAGCCCGGGCCGAGCTGAACAAGCTGAAAATGATGTCACCCATGTCAGCGGAAGCCACTGTAGTGCGGAGTTATCTGGACTGGATCGTAGGCCTGCCCTGGAAAAAACGCAGTAAGGTGAGTCATAACCTGAAAAAGGCCAGCGATGTTCTGGAAAACGATCATTATGGACTGGAAGAAGTCAAAGACCGTATTCTGGAGTACCTGGCGGTACAGTCCCGCGTGAAAAAGATACAGGGTCCGGTGCTCTGCCTGGTGGGTCCCCCTGGGGTGGGCAAGACATCTCTGGGCCAATCCATTGCCAGAGCTACCAATCGCAAGTTCGTTCGCATGGCCCTGGGCGGAGTGCGTGATGAAGCTGAAATCCGTGGCCACCGTCGCACGTACATCGGGTCTATGCCCGGTAAACTGATACAGAAAATATCCAAAGCCGGGGTTAAAAATCCGCTTTTCCTGTTTGATGAGATCGACAAGATGGGTGTGGATATGCGCGGGGACCCCGCGTCAGCATTACTGGAAGTCCTGGACCCGGAGCAGAACAGTACGTTCAATGATCACTATTTGGAGGTGGATTACGATCTGTCGGATGTGATGTTCATCTGTACCTCCAATTCAATGAACATACCCGCGCCACTACTTGACCGGATGGAAGTGATCCGCATCCCCGGATACACCGAGGATGAGAAGCTGAATATCGCCCAGAAATACCTGGTACCCAAGCAGAAGAAAGTGAATGGCCTGAAAGAGGATGAGCTGCTGCTGAGCGACGACACCATTCGTGATCTGATCCGTTACTACACCAAGGAAGCAGGTGTCAGGGGACTGGAACGGGAAATCGCCAAGGTTTGCCGCAAGCACGTGAAAAATAATGTGCTTGAGAAGAAATCTGAAGCCAAGGAAATCACCTCTGATATGCTGGAGCACTACAACGGCGTCAGAAAATACAGCTATGGCAAAAAAGAGGAGGCCGATCGTATCGGTCAGGTTACCGGCCTGGCGTGGACCTCCGTGGGTGGTGAATTGCTGACCATCGAGGCAGCAGCTGTTCCGGGGAAAGGCCGCCAGATTCGCACAGGCAGCCTGGGTGACGTGATGCAGGAATCCATTCAGGCGGCGTTGACGGTCGTCAGAAGCCGCGCCGCCATTCTGGGTATCAAGAAAGAGATTATCGACAGTCGTGATATCCACATTCACGTACCGGAAGGGGCGACCCCCAAAGACGGACCCAGCGCGGGTATTGGCATGTGCACTGCACTGGTATCAGTGTTTACCAATATACCGGTGAAGGCCAACGTCGCTATGACAGGGGAAATTACGCTGCGCGGACAGGTATTGCCCATCGGTGGGCTCAAGGAAAAGTTGCTGGCGGCTCACCGGGGCGGAATCGAAACCGTAGTCATACCAAAGGAAAACGAAAGGGACCTCAAAGAAATTCCCGACAATATCAAAGAGGACCTGGATATCCACTGTGTGAAATGGATCGATGAGGTGCTGGAGATCGCGCTTCAGCGAAAGCCGGATCCACTTGAGGATGCTGAGGCGGACACTTTATCACCGATCAAGTCGGGTGACGAAGCCGATGATGAAGAGCAGTCCGACCGGATAAGCACTCATTAACATAACCTGGTTAGTTGAAAACCCTACCAGCTAACGCGCTGGTAGGTTTTTTTTGTTCTGCAGTTTTTCGATTAGCGCAACCGAAAAGTGCACCAAAACCGTTCTTTTCGCGAGAAAATTCGTTTAAATTGCACTTGCAAAAAAATTATTCTATGCACCGTGATACGTGCGCTTGACACTTGTTTTTCCGTGTTGGTATAAAGTCGATCCGCCTTTGGGCAGGGCAAGAAACGCCCGGTATACCGAGTTAACAACGAGTTAAAAATGCGTCCCGATTCATCCGTTTTGGATTGAATATGCAGACAAAATTTGAAGGGGAGTCATGTGAATAAATCTGAACTCATTGATGCAATTGCAGCTTCTGCTGATATTCCTAAAGCACAAGCTGGTCGCGCTCTGGATGCTGTGATCGATACAGTAACCAACGCGCTCACCGAAAACGAACAAGTGGTTCTTGTTGGTTTCGGAACATTTTCCGTTAAAGAGCGTGCTGCCAGAAGCGGCCGTAACCCGCAAACGGGGCAACCAATCGATATTCCGGCTGCGAAAATTCCATCCTTCAAGCCTGGCAAGGCTCTGAAAGACGCGGTCAACAGCTAGTAACAGCTTCGTACTCAGTACGATACACACAGGATTCCGGCTCTACTCTTCGGGTACCCCCCAAAACTTAAACAACCGTTATTGCAACAGCGTTCGTTAAGTTCCAGACAAGGGGCCCGTCGCGTAGGGCCAAATCTCCCTTCCAGCCACCGGCTTCCGAAACGCACTCCCACCCCGTGTTCCCGTCGAAACACCTGAAAATCCTTGGCGAAATGCTTCTACATTGCGCTTCTGCCTGTATAATTACCCCTTTGATAAGAACAAGACGCAAGGTGTAGATTTAATGGATGCATTTCGTAATCTCCTTAAAGGCTGGGTAGGCAAGCTGTTACTGGTGATTTTTATTCTGCCATTTGCTTTTTTCGGCATTGAGGGGCTGTTCCAGAGTGCCGGTCGCAGCAAGGCGGAAATTGTCGTGAATGGCACGGAGATCACCAAACCGGAAATTGATCGGGCGGCAGAAATCCAGCGCCGAAATCTTGTACAAAGGATGGGCGGCCAGATTGACCCCTCTGTGATCAGCCTGGAAATGGTACGTCCGTCTGCGGTGGAATTTCTGGTCCGTAAGGCGCTGCTGAGTCAGGCTACCGACATGGAAGGCTTATACGTTTCTCAGGAAAACGCCAAGTCCTATGTGCGTGCCATGCCGCAATTCAAGGACGATTCCGGAGAGTTTTCCCAGAGACGCCTTGAGCAACTCCTTGCCCAGGCCGGATACAGCGGCACAGGTTTTCTGGATGAGGTGCGTGAGGAGCTGCTGGTGAAGCAGCTTGAGTCTGCCATTACCGAAACAGCTTTCGTAACGCCTGCTGAACTGAAACGCCTGGTGGTTCTGAACAACCAGAAACGGGATGTGGCCACCCTTGAGATCAAGGCGGCCGATTTTCGTGATCAGGTGGAAGTGACCGACGAGGATATCCGGATTCATTACGAAGCTAACAGTTCCAGTTTCCAGACGCCTGAAAAAGCGAAAGTGGAATATCTGCATGTGACCCTCGAGGATTTCCCCGCCGCCGAGAAAGTCACAGAAGAAGACATAGAAATTGAATTCCAGAAGATGGTGGCCGCCGCGAAGGACAAGGAACGCCGTCGTGCCCAGCACATACTCGTTGAAATTGGTGGTGAGCTTTCTGAAAAAGAAGCGCTGGAAAAAATCAAAGAGGCCCAGCAGGCGATTGAAAAGGGTCTGTCCTTCGATAAGGCTGCCGAGAAGTACTCGGATGATATCGCCACATCACGGCTGGGTGGTGACCTTGGCTTCGCAGGTAAAGGGGTTTACGACCAGGCATTCGAGGATGCTCTTTACAGCCTGGAAGTTGGCGGGGTTTCCGAGATCGTGAAGACCGAGTTTGGCTATCATATTATCCGCCTGACGGAAGTGGACCAGATGGAAATGCCGGTTCTGGAAGAAGAGCGGGAAAGGATTGTTTCCGAGCTGAAGAAGGCCAAGGCCAGGGAAGCTCTGACCATGGCGATAGAGGACCTTAATCAGAAAGCTTTTGAGCATCCTGATACCCTGGTGGATGCAGCCGAAATTGTGCCTGGTGCTGAAATCAAAACGTCGGACTGGATTACCCGTGCAGGTGGGCCAGGTGTATTGTCAAAGCCACAGGTCACCAGCAAGATATTTGAAGAAGATTTCATCGAAGAACGGGTGAACAGTGAAGCCATTGAGCTGGACAACGATGAAGTGGTGATTGTGCGGGTCAAGGACTATAAACCTGCCAGCGTCAAGCCACTGAAAGAAGTCCGGGATCAGGTGAAGAACGCTGTAGTGACCAGAAAGGCCAGGGAAAAAGCGGCAGAGGTTGCCAACAAGTTGCTGGCCCGTCTGAACACGGGTGCCACTCTTGAAGAAGTGGCTGAAGAAATCGGCAAGGAATGGAACCGCAAGGAAGGGGTTGGCCGTCAGAACACCGAGCTTGGCCGGGAGGTGGTCAGCAAGGTGTTTGAAATTCCTGAGCCAGCTGAAAACAGTTCCTCTTTCGACAAGGTTAACCTGCCATCGGGTAACCAGATGCTGGTGGCCGTTCAACGTGTTCAGGACGGGGTCTATGACCTGAATGAGCAGTCTGAACAACAGATCGAACAAAGTATGGAAATGCGCTTTGGCCAGTATGATTTCGGCAACTATATTGAAACACTGAAAGAAAAGGCTGAAATCACACGTCGCCAGATCTGATCATCCAGACAGTCCTCCGGGCATTTGAATAAGGCGAACAGGTGGTAATCTGTTCGCCTTTTTTATTGCTGAGAAAGCCAGCGTTATGGACATAGCAAATCACGGTCTTACACAGTTTATCAACGGCATTTATGAGTTGCTGGAACGGCCGGCAGAATGGCAGGCGTTCTCTGTCTGCCTGATAGAAGCCGTAGTGAGTTTGAGTAAAGAGGAGCGGCAGGACCTGATCGCATCGCTGGATGCGCATTTTGGGAACGGGTTTGAGCTGTCAGAAAAACTGCAGGCCTCTGAAACGACGCTGGACATAATGACACGCTTTATACGGGCTTTCGGTTTCCGGGTTGCGGTAGTGGCGCCGGACCTGAGCCTGCTGGCGTGCAACAGCCAGATGCAGAGGCACCTGCAGCGCCTGGGGTTTGATACTGATCAACGGGCTTTGTCCAGTGACAAGCCAGAGTGTGTCAAAATGCTGAAGGAGCTGGATCAGCTTATCTCCCTGCATGGCCATGATCGGCGGGATAAAATGGTCAATCTTGGGAACAACAGGGCTCGTCAGGCCGGGAGCCTTATTGTTTGCCAGATGAAACCCGCACCGGAGTTTGATCAGCGGCTCAATCTTCTGCTGGCACCAGCAGAAGAGCAACCGGAATTCGACATGGAAATCTTGCCGTCTTCCCTGAGTAACAGTGAACGGAATGTTCTGCAACTCCTGATGAGGGGGCTTCAGAGATCGGATATAGCTGCACACCGAAAAGTGTCACCGAATACGGTCAGGCGGCAACTGAATTCTGTATTCAGAAAGCTCAACGTCAGCAGTCGCACTGAGCTTGCCCGTGAGATTGGTTTGAGTAAAACCCTGAGCTCGAAAACCGGGCGAGAAGAGATGAATGCACTTTCAGGGGAGGGCCGCACCCTGGTACTTGAACTCAATGATGGCCGACTGATGTCTTATTGCCGTTATGGCGCTCCGGAGCCCGACCAATCGATTATTTTCTGTCATGGCTATTTTGGCTCCCGGTATCAACTTAGCATGCCTGAAGCGCAGCTCAGGGCTTTGGGTATACAGGTGCTGATTCCGGACCGTCCCGGCGTCGGTTTCTCTACCGCTCTCAGTCGCCGTCGCATGGAAGACTGGCCGGATGACCTGGTCCAGCTGATGGATCACCACAGAATCCGCCAGGCGAGCCTTTTGGGGTTTAGCTCCGGAGCCGGCTATGCGGTGTCAGCGGCTTTCCGTTTGCAGGACAGGGTCCGTCGTCTGGCGCTGGTGAGCCCCTTTATCGATATCAATAAGGTGGATTTCAACATTCTGCCCGATCGACTCAAGGTTTTTTTGCCCCTGGTAACCTTTGGTGCGAGCGCGACACTGTTTTTTCTGGACAAAATGCTTCGACTCAATTTGCTCGATTACATGCGCCAGGATCTTCGCAGCATGCCGGACTTTCATCTTGCGATCAGCGAGATTCCGGCGCTGATGTCACAAACAGAATGCAGTTATAGAGAAATCAAGCGACACGGTGCCAGAGCCTGGAAAACCGAAATAGACTGCTGGGCTCAGCCCTGGCCATTTGAACTCAGTGAACTTGATGTTCCAGCCAGCGTCTGGCTTGGTGCCACTATGCAGGATGCGCCGGCGGTGATGACCCGGTCTTTTTTCGGAAAAGTACCTGAGGTGAGATTTTTTGAATTCCGGAATCGCTCCAGCTTGCTGGTATATTCTGAATGGAAAGCGATTATCAACTGGCTGATAGCAACATCATCAGCTGATAATCCAGTCAGGAGGTCATGCCTGCCAATGGCACAATAGGGTGATGGCATTACTGCGCCAGTTTCATAAGGTTAAGTCTACCGTTTTAACCTTATGATTATATTTTTATGGCTGAAGATTTTTCATCCGGTTATATCAACACTGCTTTCAAGACTGCCGAGGACCTTGGGGTTACCCGCTCAGACATTCTGGCCTTTCTGGGTATTGACGGGACTCAATTGGTCAACAGGCTTCGTCGCTATTCTCTGGATGAGGCAGCGGGTCTGCTCCAGTTCTGTATTCGCAATACGCGGGTACCTTATTTCGGGTTGTTGGTGGGCAAGGGCTGTCAGCCTGCGAGCTTCGATCTGACCGGTCTGGCCACGAGCTGTTGCGCAACGTTACGGGAAGCCATGCAGTTGAATTTTCAATACCAGGGCATTGGACAGCGGCTGGTGGTCCAGGAGAGTATGGTGCCGGAGCAGGGCGGAAAAATCCGATTTAAGATAGCGTGCGACATACGGGAACCCAATGAACAGTTAATACCGGTTATAGAATCAATTTTGCTGGGTTACATGTCCCTGTGGCGCTCGCTGACCTGGGCGAGCAACGACTTGTTCAAGTCGATATGTCTTCCATTCCGGAAACCCCGCCACGGAGAGTGCTACCCGCAGTTGTTTGGCTGCAAAGTGGCTTTCAATAGTTATGAGCCAGTGATTTATCTGAATGAATGCTATCTGGATATACCCTCGCCACACAATGACCCCTTGATATTGAGCGTGCTTGAAAAGCGCCTGCAACAACGCTTTGACGAATTAGGACTTCATAATGTAATGACTAGCCGGGTGACATCCTATCTGCAGACCCAACCAAACCTCCTGAACATTAATATTCACAGTGTTGCCCGGCGTCTCGGCTGTTCAGAGCGCACCCTGCGACGGCGTCTGGAGGAAGAAAACACCAGTTTTTCGGAAATACTTGAGGCTTATAAAAAGTCTTTGTCTGTCAGTTATCTGAGAAGGCTCAGCCTGCCGCTGACAGATATAGCGCAGCTCCTTGGCTATAACGACCAGTGTGCGTTTCATCGGGCGTTCAAGCGCTGGTACAACACTACACCCCGGGAATACCGAATGAAAACGGGCGTGTAGTGTAGCAGCCTGATAGCATTGAATTACGGAAGCATCAGAGATCTCGGGTCGCTCAGCTTAATCGGATCCACCGGCTCCAGGTATTGGCCGACATTCCAGCAATTGATATTGCACAGGCTTTCGGCGTTGATAAGATTGTTGCTCGTGTTGGTGTCCCGCTCGGAAGGTAATGGAGATACTTCTATGGTAATAGGATAGTGATTGTCATAAGGAGCCATTACAAGATACTCAAACTCCACATAATCCCCGGAATAAAAGCAATCCGGATTTGTGCATTTGTTTTCAACTACCCACTTGCCCTCGCTGGTTATAGCCTTGGTCAGCTCGTCCTCATCTTCGGGTATGGAGCTCACATAGAACTCATTCGTGCTGTCTTTAGGTCCGTATAGTTTTCCACTGATTTTCATAGTGCCGCCAAGAAAACCTCCGTAACCCCAGCCATCATCCCACATTTTCAAGGGTTCCGTTGTCACCGTGAACTTAAAACCATCGCTGCGATTGTTTCCCTGGTTAATGATCCGAAAAGTCAGGCTCGTGGTGGGACCTCGAAAATCCGTAAGCTTTTCCTGGATCAAAACGATCTTGTAATCCACCGGCTCCAATTTGAGGATATCCATTGCGGTGGATGATTGGGGGAGCGAAAGGGATGCCGCTATCACCGACCCCATCATTAGATTTCCGTATTTCATCGTATTCCCTTTTAATAGGCTGTTAATTTTCAGTTGATTTTCTTGGAATGTTGCACTGCTCTATTAAGCGGCAATAAGGAAAAGGTTTCCTGACATTAGCGGTCAGAAAAGTTGTCTTTAACGGCCGTTGATGCTTCTTGCAAGAGTTGGGTGGTTAGATGAAAGGCAGGGAGTGCCTGATCAATAGATTCATCAGGCTCAGTTGATCCCTGGTCATGGTTTTCTGCAGAACGGTTTTTAACTGGCTGCGGACAGTTTCAACAGAGACGTTATCCTGTTGGGCGATACGGCGGATATTTGACCCGTCAAGTAAGTGCCTTGCAATACGGATCTCGGCGGGTGTCAGCCCGAAGCTGTCCCGCAGCAAATCATCAGGTAATGATAATTTGATCTCCGGTGTTAAAGCAATTACAGCCACCAGGGGTAAAAAAGCCGATTCACCGGCTCCCTGAAACGGTGTGAGCGGGTGAAGATATACTATGGATGCTTTTTGGTGATGCGGAAACGCAAAACGAAGGCGCCGCAATTTCTGATCAACAACGGCTTTACGAATATTCAGGTAAAATATCCGCTCCAGTCGCGCCGATTCAAAGCAAAGCTTTCTGTTTATTAACCTGCAGATACCACTCGCTTGCACAAGATGTTCCGCAGCCGGGTTGCAATGGTTGATATCATAGGCAGCGTTCAGCAACATCACCGGCTGGGTCAATCGATCAGAAAACCATTGGATGGCATGAATAGGGAGCCGGGTCAGTCCTGAACGCAGATAAATATCCAGGGAGCGGAACAGGTGGTTTCTGATTTCATTAAAAGGCACAGCTGATAAACCAGTGGTATGGCGGGATTGAGTGTTTGGCTCAGTAAACAGAAATCCCAGCCGCCCGGCGTGTATCTGCTGGTGGTTCCATAGAATCTGGTGACGGGTATAACGCCGTTCAATGGATTCAGGACCGGACAGGGAACAGGCGAAATTTTCCAGTGCCGACGGGTTAATTCCATATCGCCCAATCCAATGAACAGACAATTGATTATCCTGATATAACAAGCCAACGGCCGGGTATCCGCAGGATCTGCTTATGGCTTCTGCAATCTGATCCCAGCAGCGTTTCCCGCAGGCGGCTTTGTAGATGCTGTCAATCAGCTGGCTGAAGGCGTGAGCGTCATCTGGCGGGTCCATAAAACGGCGAGCCGGTTCGCTACAGGCTGAATGCCGCGCTCAGCAATTCCCTGGTATAGTCGGACTTTGGCGCGTTATAGACTTCATCGGCGGTGCCCATCTCCACTACATTGCCATCCTTGAGCACCATCAGGTCATGAGCGAGTGCTCTGACAACTTTCAGGTCGTGGCTGATAAACACATAGCTGAACTGATGGCGCTCCTGCAGTGAACGAAGCAGGTCAACTACCTGGGCCTGCACGGACCGGTCCAGGGCGGAAGTGGGCTCATCGAGAATAATCACCTCCGGGTGTAATACCAGTGCCCGGGCAATGGCAACCCGTTGCCGCTGACCGCCAGAAAATTCATGAGGGTAGCGGTGGCGGGTTGCAGGGTCCAGTCCGACTTCTTCCATGGCCTGGATAATAGCCTGTTGCTGTGAACTGGCATCACCAATACGATGTATCAGCAGCCCCTCGCCAATGATTTCCTCAATGCTCATCCTTGGACTGAGGCTGCTGAAAGGGTCCTGGAATACGATTTGAAGCTGGCGCCGCAGCGGCCGGATCTGGCGTCTCTTCAACTGGTGTAGCTGGTGGTTGCGAAAATCGATCACTCCTTCACTGCGGATTAGTTTCAGGAGTGCCTGTACCAGGGTGGTTTTGCCGGAACCGCTTTCCCCGACAATCCCCAGCGTATGACCTTTTTTCAGCACGATATTGATGTCATTGACCGCTTTTATGTAACCCACAGTGTGTTTGAAAATGCCGCGCTTGATGGGAAACCACACCCGCAGATCCTTGGTTGTCAGTATATTGGACGGGTTATCCGGCAATGGGGCCGGAGCGCCTTTGGGCTCGGCATGTAGCAACTTTCGGGTGTAGGGATGTTGGGGGGCGCTGAACAGGGGTTCGGCCGCATTGGTTTCCACCAGCTCACCATTGGTCATTACCGCAACCCGGTCCGCAGTGTTCCGAACCACGCCCAGGTCGTGAGTGATCAGCAGTATGGCCATCCCCATCCGCTCCTGGAGTTCCTTCAACAGGTTAAGAACCTGCTTCTGGATGGTAACGTCGAGCGCTGTGGTGGGTTCATCTGCAATCAGGATTTCGGGTTCGTTGGCCAGTGCCATGGCGATCATCACCCGCTGACGCTGGCCGCCGGACAGCTCGTGGGGATAGGATTTCAGTTTGTCCTCGGGGGAGGGCAACCCCACCAGGTCAAGTAACTCCAGGGTTCGGGCCCGGATCGCCTGTTTGTCCATGCCCTGATGCAAAGCCAGGGTTTCACCGATCTGCTTCGCGACTGTATGAAGTGGGTTCAGCGCAGACATGGGTTCCTGGAAAATCATGGCGATCTTGTTGCCACGGATTTTTCTGAGTTCCGCCTCTCCCAGTTTCAGCAATTCCTGTCCGCCGAAATTGACTGAACCATCAGCATAAAGGGTGGTTTTCTCGGGTAGCAGGCGGGTAAGTGCGTGAGCCGTGACGGATTTGCCGGAGCCACTTTCCCCCACAAGTGCCAGGGTTTCACCTTTATAGAGCTCGAAGCTTACCTGTTTTACCGCATCCACCCGGGCATTCCCCTGGCGGAAACTGATGGAAAGGTCCTGAACGGTGAGCACGGGCTTGTTGGCTGATTCCGTCATCAGAGTTCATTCCTCGGATCAAAGGCATCCCGTACTGCTTCGCCGATAAATACCAACAGGGTCAGCATCAGTGATAACACCACGAACGCGGAAATTCCCAGCCAGGGTGCCTGCAGGTTAGCCTTTCCCTGAGCTACCAGCTCCCCCAGAGAGGGCGAACCGATGGGTAAACCAAAACCCAGGAAATCCAGGGCGGTGAGAGTAGTGATGGAACCGGTGAGGATAAAGGGCATATAGGTGATGGTAGCTACCATGGCATTGGGCAGAATATGTTTGAACATGATCATGTTATCTCTTAAACCCAGCGCCTTGGCGGCTTTGACATATTCCAGATTACGGCCGCGAAGGAATTCGGCCCTGACCACCCCGACCAGACGCATCCAGCTGAACAGCAGCATAATGGCCAGCAGCCACCAGAAGTTGGGTTGGATCAGGCTGGAAAGAATAATCAGCAGGAATAACACCGGCAAGGATGACCAGATCTCAATGAACCGCTGACCCAGCATATCAATCCAGCCGCCATAGTAACCTTGCAGTGCCCCCGCAATAACCCCGATGATCGAGCTGATAATGGTCAGAATCAGTCCGAACAGTACTGAAATCCGGAAGCCGTAGATTACCCGCGCCAGTACGTCACGGCCCTGATCATCGGTGCCCAGCAGGTTGGTATCGTCCGGTGGCGATGGCGCGGGCGTCGGTAAATCCCAGTTGATGGTGTCGAAGCTGAAAGGGATGGGAGGGTTCAGGATAAACCCCTTGGCTTCAATCAGGTCGATAACGTACTGATCCCGGTAATCCGCCTCTGTTTCGAATTCGCCGCCGAATTGCTGCTCAGAGTAGGTAAAAAATATCGGAAAATAATGTTCGTTATCAAACTGGATATAAACCGGCTTGTCATTGGCGATAAACTCCGCAAAAAGCGAAGCGATGAATATGATGGTAAAAAACCAGAGAGAATACCAGCCCCGTTTGTTTTCACGGAACTTCTTGACGCGGCGTTGATTGACAGGCGAAAGTCTCAGCATTGGCTAGTCCCTGGCCTCGAAGTCAATGCGTGGATCAATCAGGGTGTAGGTGATGTCGCTGATAAGCTGGAGCACAAGCCCGATAAGGGTGAAGATAAAAAGGGTCCCGAATATCACCGGAAAATCCCGAATCAGTACAGACACAAAACCCAGATAACCCACACCAACCAGGGAAAACACCACATCGATCAAAAGGGAGTCGGAAAAGAATACGGTAATCAGTGCGGAAGGGAAGCCGGCGATCACGATCAGCATGGCATTGCGGAATACGTGTCCGTACAGCACCTGTCTGTCGGTAAGGCCTTTGGCTTTGGCGGTGACCACGTATTGCTTGCCGATTTCGTCCAGAAAGGAGTTTTTTGTGAGCATGGTAAGCGTTGCAAAACCGCCGATCACATTCGCGGTAATGGGCAGCGCCAAATGCCAGAAATAGTCCCCGATCTGTTGCAGCAATGTCATTTCATCAAAATTGGGGGAGGTCAGGCCCCGCAGGGGAAACCAGTTAAGGTAACTGCCGCCGGCAAACAGCACAATCAGCAGGATAGCAAAAAGGAAACCGGGGATGGCATAGCCCACAATAATCAGAGAGCTGGTCCAGATATCGAAAGGTTCACCGTTGGTTACAGCCTTGCGAATGCCCAGGGGAATAGAGATGAGGTAGATAATCAGCGTCGACCATAGGCCAAGGGAAATGGACACCGGCATTTTTTCAATGATCAGCTCTATAACGGTCTTGTCGCGGAAGAAACTGTCGCCGAAATCAAAGCTGAAATAATTCACCACCATGTCAATAAAGCGTTCGGTGGGCGGTTTGTCGAAACCGTACATCTTTTCTATCTGTTCAATCAGCTGGGGATCCAGCCCCTGGGCGCCCCGGTAACTGGAGCCGGATGATGATTGCGATGCAATTTCTGCCCGGGCAGAGCCTCCGAGCCGGGAGGCGGTGTTGCTTTCCATGCCTTCCAGCTGAGCAATCATTTGCTCCACGGGGCCTCCCGGTGCTGACTGGATAATCACAAAGTTCAGCAGCAGAATCCCGAACAGTGTCGGGATCATAAACAGGAGTCTGCGGACAATATACGCGGCCATGGACTACTCGGGTTTGATCCACCAGGTATAGAAACCAAGGTCGTACTTTGGCGTGGTTTCCGGACGTTGCAGTTTTTGTTTGTAGGCAACCCGGTAGCTGTCGATATGCCACTGTGGAATCACATAGTGGCTCCACAGCAGTACCCGGTCCAGCGCACGGGTTGCAGTGATCAGGTCTTCGCGGGTGTCCGCTGCAATGACCTTGTTAATCAGGTCGTCCACCACCGGATCCTTTACACCAATGTAATTTCGGCTGCCTTTCTGGTCGGCAAAACCGGAATACCAGTAATCACGCTGCTCATTGCCTGGCGAACTGGATTGCCGGAATGAACCGATAATCATGTCAAAATCGAAGTTGCGTACCCGTTCTATGTACTGGGACTGATCCACCAGTCTGGGCGTTACCTGTATGCCGAGCTTTTCCAGATTTTTGATAAAAGGCAGTACAATCCGTTCAAAGTCCTTGCTCACCAGCAGAATTTCAAACTGGAAAGGCTTACCGGTTTCCTTGTGGATCAAGCGCTTGTTTTCAAAACCCCAACCCGCGTCCTTCAGCAATTTCAACGCTTCACGAAGCTGTTTGCGGATATTGCCATCGCCATCGGTCACCGGGGGCTCATACACCTGGGTAAAGACTTCTTCCGGCAGGTCTTCACGGTGGGGTTCGAGCAGTGCCAGTTCAGCCTTGTCCGGCAGGCCTGAGGCAGCAAGCTCGGAGTTCTCAAAATAACTGTCGGTGCGTTTGTAGGCTCCATAAAACAGGTTTTTGTTGGTCCACTCAAAATCAAAGGCGTAGTTCAGGGCCTGTCTTACCCTGGGGTCACTGAATATCTCCCGGCGTGTATTGAATACAAACGCCTGCATACCCGTGGGGTTTTCGTGATGAATTTCTTCCTTGGTCAGGGTGCCATTGTCAAAATTTTCGCCTTCGTACAGTGTGGCCCAGCGTTTCGAACTGTTCTCCTCATAGAAGTCGAAGGTGCCTGATTTCAACCCTTCCAGTGCCACATTCGCATCCAGAAAATACTCGACGCGAACCTCTTCAAAGTTGTACCTGCCTTTATTGATGGGATGGTTGATGGCCCAGTAATCCTTGTTGCGCTCATAGGTAATGGTTTGACCGGTCTGGAAATCCTTGATTTTGTAAGGGCCGCTGCCCATGGGAATGTCCAGCAGGTTGTCCGTGAAGCTTTTGTCCTTCCAGAAATGTTTTGGCAATACCGGGAGTTGACCGAGGATTAACGGGAGTTCGCGATTCTGGGTGTTCCGGAAAACAAACTTGACCGAACGCTCATTCACCGCAATCACCTCTTTCACATCGTTGTAATACGCTTTGTAAAACGGATACCCCTTGTCGATGAGCAGATGAAAGGTAAATACCACATCTTCGGCAGTTACCGGTTTGCCATCGTGAAAGCGGGCGGCAGGGTTGAGATGAAAGGTTACATAACTGCGGTCAGCAGGAAGCTCAATGGTTTCGGCCAGCAGCCCGTATTCGGTAAACGGTTCGTCCTTGGAGCGCTCCGTTAAGGTATCGTAAAGCAGATGGAGTTGATCGGCCGATACCCCCTTGGATATGAAGTTGTTCAGGCTGTTGTAACTGCCGATACCGGCAAGCACCACTTTGCCGTTTTTGGGCGCGTCCGGGTTAACGTAGTCGAAATGTTTAAAATCGGGCGGGTACTTCGGCGCGCCATGCATGGCCAACGCGTGGGTTTTAATGGTTGTATTGCCGGCATCGGCCGCGAGTGCCGGTTGTGTTATCAGCAAAAGGCTGAGCAGTAAGCACTTTGTAAACAACGATGACATATTGAGAAAGTTTTTGTTGTCTGTCACTACAGGTCCTTTCATCACAGAATGGCTTATTGTTTTTTGGGTTTCACCCACCAGGTCGGAAAGCCAAGATCAAGTTTGGATACTTTATCGGGCCGCTGCAATTTGTTGCGGTACGCGATACGGTGGTAATTCAGGTGCCAGTGGGGAATGGTGTAGTAATTCCACAGCAATACACGGTCCATGGCCCGGGTGGCACTGACCAGCTCTTCACGGGTTTCTGCATTAATGATTTTCTCGATCATTGCGTCCACCACCTTGTTTTTGACACCTGAAAAATTTTTGGTTCCCTCGGTATCGGCCAGTGAAGAATGGAAGTATAGCCGCTGTTCGTGACTGGGCGACAACCCCTGGGGGAGAACATAACTGATCATGTCAAAATCAAGGTTGTCCAGCCGGACTTTGTACTGGGCGGTATCAATATGCCGTATCTGGGCGTCTATACCGGCTTTTTTCAGGTTGTTGATGTAGGGAGTCAGGACCCGGGCAAAGCTGTTCTGATCAATCAGGATCTCGAAAGTAAAAGGCTCTCCGGTTTTACTGTTGACCAGTTTCGCATCCCTGATTTCCCAGCCGGCCTCTCTGAGCAATTGCAGGGCCTGACGCTGCTGCTGCCGGATGTTTCCGTTGCCCCGGGTTTGGGGAAGCTCAAACGGCTCAGTGAAAAGCGCATCGGGGAGGGAATCCCGGTGCGGTTCCAGCAGCTTCAGCTCACCCTGGGAAGGCAGGCCCCGGGCGCCCAGTTCCGAATTGGGGAAATAGGTATTGGAGCGCTTGTAGGCACCGGCAAAAATATTGGTGTTGGTCCACTCGAAATCAAACAGCAGCGACAGCGCCTTCCGTACCCGGATGTCGGAAAACTTGTCACGCCGGGTGTTGATAAAAAACGCCTGGGAGCCGCTGGGTATCTGGTGATTGATTTCTTCCTTGATGATCTTGCCGCTGTTAATGTCAGGGAAGTCATAGGCGGTTGCCCAGTTTTTGGCGACGTACTCGTAAAATACGTCCACCCGGCCGGACTTGAATGCCTCAAACGCTACGGTACGATCGCGGAAGAATTCGAATCGGACCTTGTCAAAGTTGTACATACCCTGATACAGGGGAAAGTCCTTGGCCCAGAAGTCCGGTACCCGGTGAAATTCGATGATATTCCCCATTTCTGCATGCCCCACCTTGTAGGGGCCGCTCAGGGGCTGGGCTATATTGCCGGACTCGCCGAATGTATGCTTTTCCCAGAAATTGTGGGACATGACAGGAAGCTCTCCCAGGCGGAATATCATGGCTTTCAGGCCGGGTTCACTGAGGTGGAAGGTAACGGTAAGGGGGCCTTCCTTTTCCACTTTGGCGACGGGCTGATAGATATCCCGGTAACTGGGGTGAGCTTTTTCTGAGGTCAGCAGTTTATAGCTGGTCATCACATCGTCTGCTGTGATCGGGTCGCCATTGTGAAACCTCGCATAATCCTTGAGTTTGAACCGGACCCAACGGTAATCCTCCGGAAATTCGATATAGTCACATAACAGGCAATAGGCTGACTGGGGTTCATCCGGACTTGGCAGGATAAAACCGGTGCCCACCATCAGCGGCTCGTTGAGCTCGGCAATACCGTACTGGCCCATGCCGGGAGAATTCACGGGGCTGATACCTTTGAGGAGGTAAGGATTGAGAGTATCAAAACTGCCGAAACCCGGCAGAACCACCGTGCCGCCTTTGGGTGCATCCGGATTGGCGTGATAGTAGGGCGAAAAGGTCTCACCGGCGTATTTGGGGCTGCCGTGGAGGCTGATGGCGGATACCCTGGTCACAGTCCCGGCCCACAGATTTCCGTTGCAAAATAGAAAGATAGCGATCAGACAGAGACACTGACTGACCAGATTAAACAGATGTTTGACGGAGGTGCTGTCGGAGGCCCGGTAGGAGCGTGAAGATTGCTGTGGAGTCGTCAAAGCCATTCCCTGCAAATTTCGGTTGCTCTGGTTGCTGAAGTGCCAGGCAAGACGCCTGTAAATCATTGTTGTTGTATGAGTTTTTGATCAATTTACATCAGTCAAAGCAAATTTGCCAGCAGGTGCTATGTTTATTTAAGAAACTGTATTTTACTCTATTTCTGGTATTGGGATTAGTTTTGTGGGATTTGAGCCGGTGGCTGAAAGCAGGAGTCGTATGCCCGATAACGAGGATGATCAAAAGGACTCGCGAGAAGTAAAAAAGGATCTCGGTTATTGGGTTGACGTGCTCAGCGAACAAAAAATGCCGGCCCTGGCCAGCACCGTTAATAAAATGAGCAAGCTGACCACGGACGAAGACTCCCGGGTGTCGCAGCTTTCAGAAGAGGTGCTGAAAGATCCCAATCTGACCTCCCGGGTTCTGCAGGTTGCCAACAGCGTGATCTATCGCGGTGTTGCGGGCAGTTGTGCCACCATCACCCGTGCCATCGTCCTGATGGGTTTCACAACCATTCGTGATATTTCCCTGTCCATGAAAATCCTGGACGAAATGCTCAAGAAGTCCCCTTCGGTTCACCTCAAAAACGTGCTGGCTAAATCTTTTCACGCTGCCATGCAGGCCAAGGGTATTGTCTCAGACAAGAAATTCGGCATGAAGGAGGAGGTATTTATAGCCGGCCTGCTTCACCACATTGGTGAGATGTCCATTCTGTCCCGGGGCGATGAGACAGCCCGGGAGCTGGACCGGATGATTCAGAGCGGCGTGGCGCCCAATCAGGCCAGCAAGCAGCTGCTTGGGGTAAGTTTTGATGATCTTGCCCGCGGGATTGCCGATCAATGGCAACTCAGTCCGGTACTGGTTGAATCGCTTTCGCGCCCGGAAAAGCCCACCCGGCCGGCCCAGGCGGTGTTGCTGGGTGAAGAGCTCAGCCAGGTGGCCGCCCTTGGCTGGGATTCTGACGAAGTTGCCAGAGTCATGAAAAAAATTGCGGACTTCACCAAGCAGGATACCAAGGAGGCCCTGGAGCAGGCCAAGCAAATTGCGGATTACGCGAAGGAAATTTCCAGCATGTACGGCGCTGACCAGGTCAAACACCTGATACCGCCATCGAATTACACCAGTAAAACTGCCGAGCAGCTTAAGGTGGTCCGGTTTGTGGAGCCCGAGGAGCCCGCGGAGGTCAGTGAAACGGGTGAAATTATTGTGGCGCCCAGGGAACAGCACACCCTGGTTGAGCTTGATATAACCCCCGAAATGATCGAAGCGGCCCTGAATTATCAGCCGCTGGCGGAAGTGGCTACTGAAACCCGCGCTCCCGCAGCAAGCGAAGAGGCTTCTAAAGAAAAAACCGAGACACAGCCTGCCCTGGAAGTATCCTCTGGCAAGTCTGAGCTAAGCACAGACGCTACACTGCAGCTTGACTACATGAGCCGTATCGGCGATTTGCTGATGGGCCGGAATCCGGATGTCAATGAGATCTTCCGGGTGATTCTGGATGGCATGCACCACGCGGTACAGCTGGATCGGGTCATTATGTGTCTGGTCACCAAAGACCGGAAGAAGCTGATTCCCAGGTCTTTTCGTGGTGAGGTGGCTGATGGCTTTCTGAATGGGTTCGGGTTTTCCCTGAGGGAGGATAACGCATTCTCTTTCGCTCTCCGTCAGGTGCAGCCCTTGTGGCTGGGCTCAGACAGAATGAAGGGGCGGGGTTATCTGGTGACGGAGCCACTTCGCCAGCACCTGCAGACGGACAGATTTTTTGTTGCGCCGATCGTGGTGTCCCGCCGTCCTATTGGTATCTTTTATGGCGACATGAAGTTGTCCGGCAGGGATCTGTCTGAGCAGCAATTCGTTAACTTCAACAGCCTGGCCCAGCAGGCCAGCATCGCCCTGACTTCCAAAGACTGACCGCAGCGACACTGTTTCATTTGCTCAAGGGGCGCTGCGGACATCCACATAAAGGGTCAGGCGATCGCCCGGTTGCAGGTACTTGTCCAGATCAATGCTGTTCCAGCGTTGCAGTTGTGCCAGGGTGACGTTGAATTTCTGGGCAATCTTCGCATAGGAATCACCGCTTCGGGCCCGGTAACTGATTTTTCTGACCTGACTGTTACCACTCGTACTGTTTTCTGCTTTGGTCCAGATCGCCAGATGCTGTCCCACACGAAGCACATCCGTTGGCGCCATACCGTTCCATTTGGCGAGGCTCCGAACGCCCACGTCGTACTGGCGGGCAATGGTCCAAAAGCTGTCGCCGGATTTTACGCGGTAATCAATTTTCTGGCGCCCGTCACGGGGCCGGTTCTTTTTCTTTTCAAGCCGCTGTTCAAGACTGAGGGCGTAGTCACGCATGTCGCCGCTGGCTTTCGGAATCAGCAGTGTTTTTCCCGCAATAATCCGGTTGCCGCTGATGTTGTTGATATCGCGCAGCATGCCCACAGTGATGTTGTTACGCTTGGCAATGGTGATGAGGGAGTCGCCGGGTTTAATGGTGTAACGGGTCCATTGCACCCGCTTTTCCGGCGGCAGTGCTGCAATGCCCTTGATAAAACTGTCGGCATTGGCCACCGGAATCAGCAGGTAGTGGGGCCCGTCAGGATCTGTTGCCCAGCGGTTAAACCCCGGGTTGTACCGGTACAGTTCCTTCAGTGATATGGCCGCCAGTTCAGCCGCCTGGGACAGGTCAATCTGGGAGCCCACATCCACCTTCACAAATTGCTCTTTGTAGGGAATATCGCGAAGGGTGATACCGTATTTTTCCGGTTGATCGAATATCTGGGCCAGGGCAATCAGCTTGGGCACATAAGCCCGGGTCTCCCGGGGCAGGCGCAGGGACCAGAAATCCGTCGGGCGACCTTTTTGCCGGTTATAGCGGATGGCCTTGTTGACGTTGCCCGCTCCGGAGTTATAGGCGGCCAGGGCGTGCAGCCAGTTACCATCAAACTGTTTGTTCAGGGCTTCCAGGTAATCCAGTGCCGCCTGTGTTGCTGCAACGATATCCCGCCGGCCATCGTACCACCAGGTCTGTTTCAGACCGAACATCTTTCCGGTACCGGGAATAAACTGCCAGATGCCGGACGCTCTGCCGTGGGAATAGGCAAACGGGTCAAAGGCGCTTTCAACAATAGGCAGCAGCACCAGTTCCGCGGGCATGTCGCGTTTTTTTACCTCGTTGTAGATGTGGAACAGATAGGGATAACCCCGCTCCAGCACCCGGTCGATATAGGAGGGGTGGCGGGCATACCAGTCGCGTTGAGCGTCGATACGGCGATTCTCAAGCGAATGATCCAGCTTGAAACCGGCCTGTATCTCCTGCCAGAAGTCCGGCGGCGCCGGCTCCATGGACATTGTCACTGGCACCTGCCCAGGAGCAGCTGCCAGTTCGGCGTCCTCTGTCAGCACGGACTCGCTGTTTTCCGCAGCGCTTCTTATCACCAATGACTGCTCTGCAGCATCCTGTGGCTCTTCCGGCAGGCTCGCCAGAAGCTGCCGGGTGTGTTCGGAGGATTCACGGCTGACGGATTTGTCGTTTGCTAAGTGCTGGCAGCCACTGGTAAGCAATACCAGCGCCGGTACCAGCACGGCTTTTGAAAGGATTTTTGTAAATATCATTACTGCAGACTGGATTCCTTAAAATTTATCTTTCCATGCACGAATGGCAGCAAACACTTCCACCGGCTCGGTGCTCATGGTCTCAGAGCGCTCGTTGGCGCTGGCGATCACCTGGGGCTCATCCCATCGCAGAAACGGGTTGACTCTGAGCTCAAGACCCAGGGTGCTGGGCACCGTGGGCAGGTCCTTGGAGCGCAGCTGTTCCACTTCCTTTATTCTAGCTGCAATATCTTCGTTGTCCGGCTCTACAGCCTGAGCAAATTTCAAATTTGCGGAGGTGTACTCATGTGTGCAATAAACCAGCGTTTCTTCAGGCAGGGCTTTCAGCTTGCTCAGGGATTCATACATCTGGGCAGCCGTGCCCTCAAAGAGTCTGCCGCAGCCCGAAGAAAACAGGGTATCTCCGCAGAAAAGCAGATCGTGGTCGTCTTTCTGAACACTGTAGTAGGCAATATGGCCGGCGGTATGGCCGGGAACATCCAGAATTTCAAAGGTTTTTCCCAGCACGTGGATGCTGTCACCTTCTTCCAGCGGGTGGGTGACCTCAGGGATGTCTTCCCGGGCGGGACCGTACACCGGGATCCCCGGCCACAGATCCAGCAGTTCTTTCACGCCGCCGGTATGATCCCAGTGGTGATGTGTCAGGATAATGCCTGCCAGGGTCAGCTCCGCGGACTCCAGAAACCGGATCACGGGCTTGGCATCGCCCGGGTCAACGACAAACGCCTTGCTGCCGTCATTGAGCTGCCAGATGTAATTGTCGGTAAAGGCGGGGATCGGTGAAATCTTCATTATTATGCTCTCGAATTCACGGGTTTGGACCTAAAGTTTGCCTGGAGCGTTGTGGCTGGCCCCGATTATGAGTATGCTCAATATCGTCACCGTGTGAAAGGTGACATTTCAGTGACAGAGCACATTTCATTGACAAAGCAATAGCTTAACGCTTAATTCAGCGAATTTATATGAGCTTACCCAGACTTTTCAAACCGTTTCAACCTTTCACCGGAAGTTATGTGCATGATCTGGTGAACGAGTGGTTTGAATCCGAGCAGGGTCAGAGCACACTGGAAGCAGAAAAAGCCCTGCTGGATCAGGTGCTGCCTTCCATGTTCGGATACTATCTGATGCAAACCGGGGTGGGTCAGCCCCAGCTTGTCACTGAGGCCAGCCCCATCAAACACAAATTCTATGTATGTGAGGAGTTTTTTCCCAAGGCTCCCATGGCCTGTGTACAGAGCCGCTTTTCCGAGTTGGCGCTGGCTTCAGACAGTGTTGATGTCGCGTTGCTGCATCATAGCCTGGATTTCGACAACAACCCCCACCGGCTGCTTCGTGAAATATCCAGAACCCTGATACCTGGCGGGAAAATGGTCATTTTAGGGTTCAACCCCTGGAGTCTCTGGGGACTGTGGCGGCTGGCACGGTCAAAGAGCCCCCGGGTGCCCTGGTGTGGCAATTTTCTGAGCCCGTACCGGTTGTCGGACTGGCTCAATCTGCTGGATTTTGAGGTGGAGGGTTGCGAGTGCGCCATTTATGGTTCGCCCAATCCTGGTCCTCGCTGGAGCCGTTACCTGGGTTGGCTGGCCTATGCCTGCAAGCGCTGGTGGCCACAGCGTGGTGCCGTCTATCTGCTGGTTGCTACCAAACGGGTGGCCAAAATCACTCCCATCAAGCCCCGCAAGACCCCCTCGCTGGTGTCCATTCCCATCAACGGCATCGCCCGGCCCGCGCCGCGTTCCAAGGCTCACAACAAAACCATCGAAGAATAGGCCAGAAGATCCGAATGACGAAAAAAGTAGAGATATACACCGACGGTGCCTGCAAGGGAAATCCCGGTCCCGGCGGTTGGGGTGTTCTGCTGCGCTACAATGGCGCCGAGAAGCGCCTCAAGGGTGCCGAGAGCAATACCACCAATAACAGAATGGAATTGATGGCCGCTATTCAGGGCCTGAAAGCGCTGAAACGGCACTGCAAGGTAGATCTTACCACCGATTCCCAATACGTCCGCAAGGGGATTACCGAATGGATTCACGGCTGGAAGCGGAAGAACTGGAAAAATGCCAGCCGGAAACCGGTCAAAAATGCTGACTTGTGGCAGGAGCTGGACGCTCTGTGCGAACAGCATGATATCGCCTGGCACTGGGTGAAAGGGCACAGTGGCCATCCGGAAAATGAACTGGCGGATCAGCTCGCCAATGACGCCATCGCCGAACTTCAACGAATCACCTGATAACAGAACAGAAAACGATTATGCGCCAAATTGTACTGGATACCGAAACCACGGGGCTTGAACCCCAGGAAGGCCATCGGATTATTGAAATCGGTTGTGTGGAGATGATCAATCGCCGTCTGACCGGCAACAACTATCATCGCTACATCAATCCTGACCGGATTGTCGATGACGGCGCCATAGAGGTTCACGGTATTACCAATGAATTTCTGGAAGACAAGCCGCGCTTCCATGAAATTGCCGGCTCTTTCTGGGAGTACATCAAAGGGGCTGAGCTGATTATCCACAATGCCGCCTTTGATGTAGGCTTCATGGATCATGAGTTTGCCATGTTGAAGGGCGAGTTTGGCCGCACGGAAGATGTGTGTCGCATTCTGGATACCCTGCTGCTGGCCCGCAAGATGCACCCTGGTCAGCGCAACACCCTGGACGCGCTATGCAAGCGCTATGAGATCGATAACTCCCATCGCGATCTTCACGGCGCATTGCTGGACGCGGAAATTCTGGCGGATGTCTATCTGGCCATGACAGGCGGCCAGACTGCTCTGACCCTGGGGGATAGCGATGATGACGAGGAAGTGACCGGCACGCGGATTATCCGTCTGGGCCCGGACCGGCAGAAGCTGCGGGTGATCCGGGCATCGGAAGAGGAGGAGGCCGCTCACGTTGCTCGGTTGGATGCACTGGAGAAGAATGCCGCAGAAGTAATATGGCGCAGACTGGAGTCCCCTGCTGAAGAATAGTTGATCTGGCGGTGGAATCAGTAGTTGTATCCCGCAAAAACTTAGTGTAAATAAGAGGTTAATACGAAAACCTAAAGTGTTTTGTGGGTATGGTGTTTGCGGGGATTGGCGTGATGCAGCGATGTAGGTGTCGAGAGTGGATTATCCACCAGGGCCCGGATTCCTACAGCCAATCTAAGCTGACAGGTCAACTCAACTAAAGGTAGCGGTCATAAAATGCCGTTAAAACAATAATTAACAAAAAAACACGACGTTTTTCGCAAAAAATACAAAGAATATGCGCTCTTGGGGCTAACTTTTTCTCAGGTTTTCTATACTTACCGGTAAGTCTTAAAAACTGTACCAGTTTAAATCGGCACGATTCACAGTACAGAAAAGCATAGAAAGGCAAAGAAAAGCACAGAGAAAAGTTTCGCCCCGGATCAGTGCGGCATAGTTACCGCGGCCCGGGAAAGAGAATTCGCCGGTTCAAAGCGAACTGCGTCATATAGTTGAAGTGGTGTTTACATGGTAACAATTGAAGGTACGGCTTCCCTCAATCTGGTGAAAGAACAGCTCGACGAATCCCTGTCGGTGGCTGAGTCGAATCTGGAGCATTACGCGGAGGAACCGGAAAACGATGTTCGCCTGAAACATT
Organism: Ketobacteraceae bacterium; assembly: GCA_033722575.1. GTDB lineage: Bacteria > Pseudomonadota > Gammaproteobacteria > Pseudomonadales > Ketobacteraceae. The sequence continues at coordinate 25,764 of JAWVYU010000025.1, forward strand.
GCCTGGAGCAGCTGATTCAGCTCAAAGGTGTATTCCGGCTGATTGAATTGCCGGGTGCCGCCATGCTGGTGGAAGAAATGGTGGGCCTGGGGAACCTGATCCTGAGCCGGTCCCACCAGGATAATGAGAAGGAACTGGCGGCCATCAGCAGCGCCATCATGGTGTTGAACCATTATCTGGAATACGTACAGGCCAAACAGCGGGCCATGCCGGTATTGCTGGTACCCACCATCAACGAAATGCGCAGCCTTGGCCGCAAGAACCTGATTCCCGAAAGTACCTTTTTCACCCTTAATGCGAACCCGGACCGACCACCGAAAACCACAGGCGAACCAGCAGATCATGGCAAACTCGACGAGATGAGCCGGCGACTGCGCCACATGTATCAGGTGGGTATGCTGGGGGTCTTTAAAGGTGAAAACCTGACGACCAACGTGAAATTGATGGAGCGGGCGCTGGCACGGATTGATGCCCTGAGTGGCGATGCACCGCTGGCGAAGCTTTGGTGGCTTGGGCGTGGTGTGATGGATGCGCTGGCGTCCGGCAAGGTGGAAGCCAATAATGCCCGTAAGTCATTGCTTGGAATGATAGACCGTCACATCAAAACGCTGGTATTTCAAGGGACTTCGTCACTGGATAAGGAGCCCTCGGTTACGGCGGTCCAGGAATGCGTTTTCCTGTGTTCTCTGGTGACCCCTGAAACCGACACTCTCCGGGAAATTCACCAGTTGTACGACATTCCGCAAAACAGCGTTAAAGACAAGCAGCTGCAGGTGGAGCGGGACCTGATGAACGGCCCTGGTGGTACGGTTATCCGTTCCGTGGCCACCGCCATCAAGGAAGAGCTTAACCAGATCAAGGATACACTGGATCTGGGGGCCAGAGGTGCGCATACAGATGACAGCGAAAGCTTTCAGCTGGTGAGCGAA
>JAWVYU010000026.1:0-26681 GCA_033722575.1 Ketobacteraceae bacterium
CATGCCGCACCCCAGGTGCGGGCCGTGCTGTTCTGTGGCACCCACAGGCAACAGGGCACTGTTAAGGCCATTGGTAATCAGGGTATCCACTTCTTCCCAGGTCAGCTGATGCAATTGATGCATTAAAAAACACTCTCGACATCGTCGTTAACGCCTACCATGCGCACCATATTCAGGTGGTCAGGTTCATCGTCCACCGAGGGTGGGTGAATCAGCTCCTCCAGCCGTTTTTTAGTGGCGAGAAACTCATCGCTAATGAACTGCTCAGGGCTTCTGGGATGGGGGACGGGTACTTCAATCACTTCTTCCACTTCGCCGGGGTTGGCTTTCAGCACCAGAATACGATCAGCCAGATACACGGCTTCATCCAGGTCATGGGTAATGAAAAGAATCGTGATATCAATGTTCTGCCAGATTTCCAGTAAATAGGCCTGCATTTTTGCCCGCGTCTGCGCATCCAGCGCACCAAAGGGCTCGTCCATTAACAGTATCTTGGGTTGATTGGCCAATGCCCGGGCAATGGCCACGCGCTGTTTCATACCACCGGACAGCTGATGAGGATAACTTTTGGCAAAACGGCTCAGGCCGATCAGATCAATCCATTGCAATGCTTCCTGTTCCGCCGCACGTTTTCCTTTACCTGCGCGCAACAGGCCAAACATCACGTTCTGTTTTACTGTCAGCCAGGGAAATAGTGTATAACCCTGAAATACCATGCCTCGGTCCGGACACGGCCCCTGAACTTCCTCATCGTTCAGCAGCATCTTGCCGGAGCTGGGTGATTCAAGTCCGGCCAGTATCCGGATCAGGGTGGACTTGCCACAGCCCGATGGGCCGATCACACAGACAAATTCGCGGCGGTGCACTTTAAAGTTGATATCTTTCAGAGCGGTGATGTCACCCTGGGGCGTGGAAAAGGATTTGTGCAGGTCTTTCACTTCCAGAGTCACGGGGCGTTTCTTCAAGCGGTCAAACCGCTCCCGCACAGTGGGGCTCTGTTCAAGGTAACTGGGTAATTCATGGATAGTCATTGTCTGTCCCTATGCCTTGGAAGGTTCCTGTTGCCACGGAAACAGGCGGCGGCCCATCCAGGCGAGGAACAAGTCAATGGTCAGGCCGATAATGCCGATCATAATGATGGCGGCAAAAACGTTTTCAAAGTTTTTGTAGCGGGCCTGTTGGGTGATAAACCAGGTAATGCCCGAGCTGGTGCCGATCAGTTCGGCCACTATCAAATAGGTCCAGGCCCAGCCCAGTAATATGCGCATGTCGCGGTACAGGTCGGGCAGAATACCTGGCACCACCACCTTGAACAGCAGGCTCTGTTTTTTTGCGCCCAGGGTTTGGGCTGCTTCCAGCAGGGCCGGGTCCAGCTTTCGGGTGGTGTTGGCAATCACCAGCACCTGCTGGAAGAAAGTGCCTATAAAGATGATGGCGATTTTCGGCGCATGGTGAATTCCCAGTATGGCAACTGCCAGCGCGCCGAAAGCAGGTGCCGGCAGGTAGCGGAAAAATTCAATAAAGGGTTCAAAGAGCCTTGAGAAAAAATCATAGGTGCCGGCAATAATTCCAAGTGGCACCCCGATAATGGATGAGATAAAAAAGCCGATAAAAATAACCTGAATACTGTCCCATAAACTTTCGTGCAACCATTTTTCTGTGCGGCGTTTGGGCTCGGTGGTAAACGCGGTATAAAAAGCGGTAACGACCTCGTGAGGAGCGGGCAGGTAAATGGGGTTCGCCGGGTTGCCTTGCGGTAGTTCCCCACCACTTTCTTTTACGGAAGCCTTTTCAGATTCAAATATCTCCTCGTCAACCAGCATGCCTTCGGAAAAATATCCTACGCCACCAGGATTGGTGACTTCCACTTTCGGATGCCATAAAAAAGGCACATAGCTGACAAGACACCAGATGGTAATGGGTAATAGAAAGCTCACAAAAGCGAGCATTGCGCGGGGCTTTTTGGGAAGCTCCTTTCTGACGGCAAACCACTGGGTAGAACTCATACTTCCGGCCCTTCTTGAGCGAGTAATACCAATCCACCGTTATTCTGGCGGGTTTTTTAATTGCACGGAGAGGATCGGGTAACGGTAGTGTTACCCGATCCGGGTGACTTACAGAGATTTCATCAGTGACATATCAATGTAGGAATCAACATCCTGGGGCTCTGAGTAAACCTTGTTGGCCACATTAAAGTCGTCCGAAATCTTTGTAGAACCATAAATGGACTTGAAGCCTTTACCTTTGTCGGCATATTTAAGGGCTTCTTCCAGCTTCATGATTTTGGTTCCACTGAGGAAGGTTTTATATTCTTCCGGGGGAATGCCTACCCGGGCGGCCATGATTTTGATGGCGTCTTCCCGTGTTTTGGGGTCCATCAGGTAATCCACGGCCTTGTACCAAACCTGCAGAACTTTCTTCCAGTCATCTTTGCGGTTGGCATAACTGGTGGGGGACACCGCCAGAACGTCATAAATCAGGCCGGGCTCATCAGCGCTGGAATAGATACGGGTGGAGCCGGGCACCAGTTTCAGCGCCTGGCCGGAACTGGGCTGCCACGCAACGATGGCATCCACCTGACCGGAGGCCAGCACCTGTGGTGTTTCGTTGGTGGGTACGTTGATCAGCTCCACGTCGGTTTCTTTCATGCCGTTCTTTTCCAGAGCATTGAGAAGCAAAAGATGGCCGACGAAGCCAATTTCCACGCCGACCTTTTTACCTTTCAGTTCCTTGATGGATTTAATCCCCGGCTTGGCAATGACCATGTCGTTGCCATTACTGTAATCGTTGATAAGAATCATAATGCTCTTGGCACCTGTTGCACCGGTTACCAGAGTGTCGCCATTCGTCATGGGCACGGCATCCAGCTTGCCGGCAGCAAAGGCGTCCATACTGGCGACGTAATCAAACCATTCGAACTTTACGTCGACACCTGCCTCTTTGAACATCTGCTTCTCAATGGCGATTTCCCATGCAACCCAGCCGGGCCAGTCGCTGTAGCCGATTTTCAGGGGCGGCGCAGCATAACTGACAGCGCTCCAGACGAGGGAAAGAGAGAATACAGCAAGGAGTTTGGTGAGTCTTTTCATGAGTACGCCTCGTGAGTATTACGAATATTGTGTTTGGTAATACCGTAACTGCATTAGCCGTACCAGTTTCCTGTAAATCTTGCAGGTGCCTGAAAAATATAGAGTATTTATCCTGGCCGATGAAAAAGTGTGCTGCAGCCGCAGCGCCTTTATGCCCGCCCGGAGGCGCGGGACCGGGCTAGTGCACTAATTAAGGTCATTTCATTACCTCATACCGTTTCATGGAAAAATGGTTTAGCATTCTGCCCATGAATCCTGATCCCCATCTGAACAAGTTTCTCGCCATTGGTACGGTCGACAGCGATCCCAGAGTCAAATACGTCCCCAGAACACAGTCCTATCTGGTGGAGTTTGTTCTGAATTCGCAGATTGAAGACCCTCTGCTGGTTGACGGGGAGCTGCTGGCGGTCAGCTATACCGTAGTGGCCCGCCGCGAAAAGCTGGCGCTTTACCTAAAGGATGTTCTTCAGCCCGGATTGCGGTTATTCATTGAAGGTACACTGGTGCCACGACCTGCTGCTCCGCCTGCGAAAGACCACCGGAACCAGCCTGGTTTCCACGTTGACCTCAAAGAAGTGGAGTTGATTGACACGCCGGACAAGCCGGAATATCCGCAGAACATAAAACGTCTTGACCGATGACATCCCGGATTTCTAGCCGCTGGTTATAAATTGCGCACTTCAGGGCCGGTACGATCCACCCGGTGCCTTGTCTGTTAAGTTGAACTTTCCGCGAAACGCGCCATAATGCACCGCCATAAATCTGTGTTGGGGGAAGCGGTCAGATTCCGGGTGGGTGAATAATAGTCAATGTCCTTGATTTTTATAATAACAACCAATCAGCTGTAGGCCGGATGTTGATTAAGCCATGAATCAAGCTGTAAGCAGTGCGTCACTGGGCAGTTCACGCCTGATCCGTTTTATTGCCGAACTCTCTGTCTGTCAGACTGAACTGACCCACAAGCAGTTTGCTGAGCGCCTGGGCAGTCTGATTGATTTTTCCGATTCCATTATTTTATCCGCAGCGCATCTTAACCTCCCCACCATGGCATTTGAGCCCAGTCAGGAATCCACACGCAATGTTAATGAAGAGTTCCTGAGAATCAGAACCACATTAGTTCAAAATATAATCAAAAGCACAACTCCGGGCGCCGAGCCAGGCCGGATCAGGCTGCCTTCTCCCGCGCTGGGCGCAAGCCGGGAGGATCTGCTGAATTTTGAACACTACCACCGCTTCTACGCCCTGCATCAACGGGAAATGGACATGAAAATCGAACGCCTGCGGCAACAGGTCCGGGAAGAGATTGCGTCCATTTCCCCCGGGCTGGCGCAATTGTCGGTGCTGGATGGCGCCATCAGTGACACGCTGCTGGTGCACACCCGCCGCTTCCTCGGGGTGGTACCACGGTTACTGGAGCAACGGTTCCGGTTTCTGCGGCCAGAACAGGCGCCCGGGCAGGAAACACTGGATCTGGAAGATGACCCGGAAAGCTGGCTGCGACCTGGCGGCTGGCTGGCACGGGTATACAGGGACATTCAGGGGCTGCTGCTGGCGGAGCTTGATGTGCGGGTCCAACCCGTGATGGGACTGATTGAAGCATTAAACAAAGAGGTCGAAACGCATTTATGACAAGAACTTTGAATAACGGGGCCTTTCTTCTGGGAGCAGCTTTGATTGTCTGGATGGCCGCAGGATTTGTGGGCAGTGACGCACTGGCCCTGATGGTCACCCTGATCATTGGTGGGGTTTACACCATCGGAGCCATTGAACAATGGCGTTTTCGCCAGGTAACCAACAGCCTTACACTGGCCCTGGAACGCCTCTCATCACCCATTGAAGATTTGTCGGCATGGCTGAACCGGATTCATCCGGCGCTGCAGAATGCCGTGCGCCTGAGAATTGAAGGCGAACGCTTGCCTTTACCGGGCCCCGTACTGACGCCTTACCTTGTGGGTTTGCTGGTGATGCTGGGTCTGCTGGGCACCTTTATCGGCATGGTAGTAACCCTCAAGGGCGCGGTGCTGGCGCTGGAGGGGAGCACAGAGCTGCAGGCAATCCGTGCAGGTCTGGCCAGGCCCATTGAAGGCCTTGGCCTGGCGTTTGGTACCTCCGTGGCCGGTGTTGCTGCCTCCGCCATGCTGGGGCTTATTTCTACCCTCAACCGCCGCGACCGGATGCTGGCAACCCGACTGCTGGACAGCAAGGTCAACCACGAACTCAAAGCATTTTCTCTGGCCCACCACCGCCAGCAAGCCTTCAAAGCCATGCAGATGCAGGCGGAAGCCCTGCCCGCCGTTGCCGGGCGCCTGGAAGCAATGGCGGACAGGATCGAGGCCATGGGCAAAGGGCTGAATGATGCATTGGTAAAAAATCAGCGCGACTTTCAAAGTGCCGCTACTGATGAATACAAGTCGCTGGCGCGCTCTGTTGAGCAGTCCCTGAAAGATTCTCTGGTGGAGAGTACCCGCCTCGCCAGTGAGCAGATAAAACCCGTGATAGAAGCCACCATGAAAAGCCTTGGGCAGCAGAGCGAGTCGGTTCAGGAGCGCATGATACAGGCGTTGAGCGAGAAGGTTGATCATATATCCCGTTCCCTGGAAAGCACCAGCACTGCGGTGGCTGGCGCCTGGCAAACGGCAATTAACAACCTGCAGGAGCAACAAACGGAACAGTGGGGCGCCTGGCAACAAGCATGGCAGGAGCGACTGGCAGATAATTCAGCGCGGTTGTCGGCAGAAATTGCCAACGCCTGGCAAGATGCCACCAGGGACAGTGTTGCCCGGCAGCAACAGGTGATTGACACGCTGGCATCTACCAGTGAGCGGATCAGCCATGCAGCCAGTGAATCGGCCACCCGGGCCACCGATAAAATCACAGCACTGCTGGACTCCACAGACGCACTGGTACAGTCACGCCAGATGGCCGAAAAAGAGATTACCGAGGCCATCAGTGAACGAACGGAATCACTGCTTTCTGCCATTACCCGGCAGCTGGAGAATCTGCGCGAGGCGGAAGATGCACGCGGCCAGGCGGCGGTTGAGCGGCTGGCAACCCTTGAAGAGAAAGTAGGGCAGCATCTGGGTGAGCTGGGGCAGTCCCTGGAAACACCCATGCTGCGGCTGATTGAAACCGCCTCTGAGGCACCGAAAGCGGCAGCGCAGATTATTGAACAGCTACGGGCTGAAATCTCCCGCAACGTGGAAAAGGATAATGTCGCTCTGGAAGAGCGGGTGCGCATTATGGAGGAACTGGGCAACTTACTGAACTCGCTGGAAGCCACCACTCAATCTCAGCGGGACGGTATTGAGAAACTTATTACCCACAGTTCTTCCACGCTGGACGAATTAAGTTCAGGTTTTGCCTCCCATGTTGCCAGCGAATCCGAAAAGCTCACAGAAGTGGCCGATCAGTTTGTTGGCAGCGTTGCAGAGATTGCCAGCCTGGGCGAGTCGTTCAATGCGGCAGTCAGTCAGTTCAGTGACGCCAATCAGCACCTGATAGATAATCTGGTGCGCATTGAAACCGCACTGGAACAGTCCAGTCATCGCAGTGATGAACAGCTGGCCTATTATGTGGCGCAGGCGCGGGAAATCATTGATCACAATATCATGTCGCAAAAAGAGATCTTTGATCATTTGCGCGAGGTGAGCCCACAGAAAGAGCTGATGGCATCCGAGGTTGAGTGATGGAAGAGCTTGACGACAGCCTAACCCAGTCGCCGCCCATCTGGGCGATTTTCGGTGATCTCATGTCGGGCCTGGTGGGCGTTTTTGTACTGATACTGGTATGGTCCCTGGGCCTGCAGCTGGAGCTGGCCCAGTCGCTGGAGCAGGAAGTGCAAAAGCGGGAACAGGAACAGCAGCGGCGAATGGCGCTGGAACGGGCCCTGGAAGACCCCCTGGCGGCCGGACGCATAACCCTTGATGAAGGTCGTATCGGCATCAGTGGCAGTGTGTTGTTTTCGCTGAATTCCGCTGAGCTGCAACCCCGGGGAAGAGAGCTGTTACAAAGCCTGGTGGCACCGTTAAAAGTGTACCTGCAGGATCGCGACGAGCTGTTGATGGTAAGCGGGTTTACTGATGATTTGCCGATCCAGAAAGGCAATCTGCACTTTGACGATAACTGGGAGCTGTCGGCGCAACGGGCCCTGAACGTGACCCGTGCCCTGATAGAGCAGGGGATGCCCGCGGAACTGGTGTTTGCGGCGGCTTTTGGGCCCCAGCAACCGGTGGCATCCAATGAAACCCATGAAGGCCGGGCCCGAAACAGAAGGGTGGAGATGGCCCCGGTTCCAAAATCTGCCAACAAGCTGCAATCCAAATGAACGCTGTTTTTCAGATACTGAAAGAAGACGACTTTGCAGCTGATGAGCTGATCGAAGCCATACAAAACCGTCTGAAGGCGTTGTCCGAGGAAGGTGTCGAGCATTGCTGTGGCCCGGAGCGGACGCTGGTGGAGGCCATGTTACGCCGCTATGGGGAAAGGCCTTCGCGACATTTACTGACACGCCTTGTTCAGGCTTTCGAATCCCTTGAGGAAAAATTCGCACAACTGAAAACCCGCGCCGTTGAATGCCACGAACAACTGATGTCACCCGGCGGAGATCAGGCCGCGAAGGCAGATGATTTGATGGCGAACGGGCAGCTTCATGAATTGCGTCACCTGGCTATTCGCCGGGGAGATGTTGCAGTCACTCCTGCAGAGCAAATCAGAAACCTGACAGAACAGGTGCAAAGTGGTGAGCTGGTCAATCCTGCCTACAGTGGCAACCTGTCGTTTGATGATTTTCTGTTGAGTCAGGAAAAAGAGATTCTTGAAACGGTATCCCAGGAGAGTAATCCTGAGCCTGCGAATGAACTGCGCTCTATCAAGCATTTCCGGGAATCCTGGGTGAAACTGAACTCGGAAAAACTGCTGGCCCAGGCCATTGCCGATGCCCCGAAAGAGGCCGGCCCCCTCAACTCCCACCGGCTTGCAATCCAGTCTCTCACCGCCATGCGCGACCTGTCACCGGAGTACCTTAACCGGTTTCTGTCCTATCTCGAAACCCTGCTCTGGCTGGAAAAAGCCGGCGAATCCATTGGCGGGAACCCAGGCACAAAGTCCAGAAAGGGCAACAAGACCCGGTAAGATCAGCCTCCAAGGGCGGAGTCCGATACCAGATGCCGGTGATGGAAACGCAGGTGATCTTCAATAAAAGTGGCAATAAAAAAGTAGCTGTGGTCGTAACCTTCCTGATAGCGGATATCAGCGGGGAAGCCGGTGGCTTCGACCGCTTCAGACAGGCTGTCGGTGTGTAACTGGTTATCGAGAAAATCGTCATCGGTGCCCTGGTCGATCAGAGCAGGGATCTTTGCGTCGGTGGCCTTCATCAGCAGCACGGCATCGTAGGATTCCCAGAGTTGAGGATTATCGCCAAGATAGGCAGTAAATGCCTTCTCGCCCCAGGGGCAACGAGCCGGATGACAGATAGGGCTGAAGGCGGAAACGGAGCGGAAGCGTTCCGGGTTCCGTAAAGCGAGGACCAGGGCGCCATGGCCGCCCATGGAGTGCCCGGCAATAGCGCAATTGCCGGTTACCGGCAGATTATCAGTCACCAGGGCCGGCAATTCATCCAGCACGTAGTCATACATGCGGTAATGCTCGTTCCAGGGCGCCTTAGTGGCATTTATATAAAAACCGGCACCTTTGCCCAGGTCATAATTATCATCATCCGGAACTGCGTCCCCCCGCGGGCTGGTATCCGGTGCCACAACAGCCAGCCCCAGCTCGGCCGCAACCCGCTGGGCGCCCGCCTTCTGAGTGAAATTTTCATCGGTGCAGGTAAGCCCGGATAACCAGTACAAAACAGGTACAGGGGTGCCTTCCAGGGCTGCCGGTGGAAGGTAAACCGCAAAACGCATATCACAATTCAGTACCGTTGAACGGTGTGTGTAATGTCGCTGGGCTCCGCCGAAGCACTTGTGTTCTGCTGTCAGTGTGAGGGTGCTCGCCATGAATAATACCTCGCCGCCGGTGGGTTTGGTTCCGGACGCTAACTGGATGATTAACCAAAAACGTGGCTAATGATTGTAACCATAAAACGGCCATCCCGTAATGTTTTGACTGAAATCAACAGGAAGTATTTACGGTTCAAAGTGTGAAAAATACCATTTCTCCGTTCAGTGGCGCCTGATAGAATCGCGCCAACCGACCACATGGAAAGCATAACAATGAACAAGAAAACGGGTATCAGTCTGCTAATTTCTGTAGTAATGGGTTGCTCTTTTACAGCTCAGGCAAACCCTGATATTGACCCCATGATCAATATGTCGATAGATATGATGAAACAATCCGGTGAGTTGGCCCGGGGAGCAAGTTGCCTGGGTGTTTCCGAGGCCAAACTGGAATCCTCCACCCGCAAGGCAATGCGGGACTGCTTCTCCCGTTTTAACATGGAACAGGAAGATCAGCTCAATGCCTGCATGGAAAAAAGTTCCATCCGTAGTCTGGGGATATCGAAAGCAGATTTTGACCGCTGTGGGGACAGCGACGACATGGCCAGTGAAGATGCGCTTGAGCAGAAGATAATGGCCCTGATGGATCAGTTTGGAGAAGACGGCCCGACCGAGGCGCAAATGCAACAGCTGGAGGCACTTCAGCAACAACAAATGGCCAGGGGTATGGAGCAGATGGAACAGTTTCTTCAGGCCAGCCAGAAAGCCGGTGAGGGGACGCTGGATCAGATAACGTTGCCAGTGTACAAGAATGCTCAGGTAATGATGCACCTGACCCAGGGCATGAATGCTTTTGCGGGAAACAACACACTGCCGGCAGCCACCTTTGCTTCTCAGGACAGCATCAGTGCCATTGTTGCCTTTTACAAGGAGAAGCTGCCAGGGTTCGGGTATAAGCAATTGCCTGGAGGTGAACATATCTTTATGGAATCCATGCCGAAGAACTTCGACTTGTTGACCCACCTCAATGCCTATACCCAGACACCTCATGTCATGATATCCAGAGCAGCTGCCGGGCCGGGCATGCCTGAAGGTACCCAGACCATGATTGAAATTGCCTACCGGAAATAAACCGGACGGCAGCATTAAGCTGCAGACCCGTTGTTTTCCATCCCTTGACTCTGGCGTAACTCCAGGGTTTATCATGCGTCAGACAAAGCTGGTTTGCTGCGCGAGACGACAGGTGAGGGAAAAGGTGTGAGCACTGAATCGAAACGAAGAGAACTTCTGATTGAGGGCGCAGGCTGTGCCAGCTGCGTCAACAAAATTGAAAGCGCGCTCCTGCAACAGGAAGGTGTGGAAAAAGCGGAAATGAATTTTGCCAGTCGCAGTGTTGATGTTGTGGCATCCGCACCGGATGAGGCATTACTCGCTGCCGTGAGAAACGCTGGGTACGAGGCACGTATCAGTGATGCCCAAGATATGGAATCACTGATGGAGGAGAAAGAGTCCGCTGATCACGCCTATTACAAGCGTTTGCTGCGTGATATGTGGATAGCGCTGGCCCTGGGTGTACCCTTGATGGCCTGGGGACTGATCACCGGCGAGATGGGCGTGGAAAGCCCCACGGAACAGGTTGCCTGGCTGGTGGTGGGTGTGGTCACTTTTGCCGTAATGTGGTTGTCGGGAAAGCATTTTTACACCGGCGCATGGCAGTCCCTGAAGAACCATAGCGCCAACATGGATACCCTGATAGCTCTTGGCACGGGTACGGCCTGGGTTTATTCCATGGTGGTTGCCCTGCTGCCGGGGCTGGTACCGGAAATGGCCCGGCACGTGTACTTTGAAGCCAGCGCTATGATTATCGGACTGATCAATCTTGGGCTGGCACTGGAACTCAGGGCCCGGGGTAAAACTTCCGAGGCCATCAAGCGCCTGATTGGACTGCAGGCCAAAACCGCAAGGGTAATACGGGAGGGAACGGAAAAGGACATCCCCATTGAAGATGTTCACCGCGGTGACACAGTCCGGGTTCGGCCCGGTGAAAAGATACCAGTGGACGGGGAGGTTACGGAAGGGCAAACCAGTGTGGACGAATCCATGTTAACCGGTGAGCCAATGCCCGTAGAGAAATCAGCGGGCGACAAAGTGGTAGCGGGAACCCTGAATAAGACCGGTTCTTTTGTATTCACTGCCACTGAAGTGGGTGCAGATACTGCACTCGCCCGCATTGTTGATATGGTCAAACAGGCCCAGAATTCAAAACCACCTATTGGCAGACTGGCAGATGAGATATCGGCCTACTTCGTACCGGCAGTGATGATTATTGCCGTCATCACGGCCATGGTATGGCTGAACTTCGGGCCAGAGCCCCGCATTGCCTTTGCCATAGTGTGTGCCACCACCGTATTGATTATTGCCTGCCCCTGCGCCCTTGGATTGGCTACCCCCATGTCTGTCATGGTGGGGGTTGGCAAGGCGGCGGAAGCGGGTGTGTTGATTCGCAATGGCTCGGCACTTCAGGAGGCCTCTGCTATTACCGCTATGGTTCTGGACAAGACCGGTACCATTACCCTGGGGCAACCCAGAGTGACTGACATTCTTACTGCGGGCCAACATAATGAATCGGAATTGCTTTCCCTGGCTGCGAGTCTGGAATCCGGGTCGGAGCATCCGCTGGCGCAGGCGATCCTGGCTACTGCACAGGAGCGGGAGGTTTCTGTTGCGTCTGTCATGGGCTTCAATGCGGTCGCTGGTCATGGAATAGAAGGCAAGATCAATAACAAGGACTGCCTTTTCGGTAACGAAAAGCTGATGAAAGATCGCGGTATTGATTCAGGCGCCCTGGTGGCCCGGGCGCAGTCACTGGCGGAGGAAGGAAAAACCCCTATGTATCTGGCGATTGACCAGACGCTGGCAGGTATTATCGCGGTGGCTGACCCGATCAAAGATGATTCGGTTGCTGCGATAAAGCGGCTTCAGCAAGGCGGTATTCGCGTGATTATGCTTACTGGTGATAACCGCGCCACAGCGAAAGCTGTAGCGGCGAAAGCCGGAATTGAGGAGTTTTTTGCTGAGGTATTGCCTGAAGACAAGGCCGACAAGGTTGCGGAATTGCAGCAACAGGGCGAAGTGGTGGGCATGACCGGCGACGGAATTAATGATGCACCGGCATTGGCCATGGCCAATGTGGGATTCGCCATTGGTACCGGCACCGATGTTGCCATTGAAAGCGCCGATATTACGTTAATGCGGGGATCGCTTCACGGGCTGGCCGATGCCATAGCGGTGAGTAAAGCTACCCTGGTAAACATCCGGCAAAATTTGTTCGGTGCGTTTATTTATAACGTGGCGGGTATCCCTGTGGCCGCAGGTCTGTTGTACCCGGTGACCGGGATGCTGTTGAGCCCGGTCATAGCGGGGGCCGCAATGGCATTTTCTTCGGTTACCGTAGTGTCTAACGCCAACCGATTGCGTCTGTTTAAAGCAAAGAACCACTGAGGAATGACAATGCTTATCGTGAATATTGCCGGATTGGCACTGATTGGTTTGATTGTATGGTGGTTCTGGCTCTACAAACCATCGGATACTGACCTGTCCGGGGATGTGCTCAGAATCGAGGTGGACAAAGGAACCTATGACCCCTCCCATATAAGGTTAAAGGCTGGTGAACCAAGCCGTCTGGTGTTCTTTCGCAAAGATCCCAATCCCTGCTCGGAAACCGTGATTTTTCCTGATCTTCAGATCAGCAAAGAGCTACCGGCAGGTAAGGAAACCGCGATTGAACTGCCGCCACTGGACCCGGGGAAATATGCGTTCCACTGCCAGATGCAGATGTATAAAGGCCAGCTTAAGGTTGAATAATCTTCCGGCCCCGTAATGAATCGGCTGTAAAATATTCCTGCCAGGTTAACCAGCTTTGTTGCAGTATTGACGGACGTGCGCGCTGGTGTTGACCAGGCTTGAATGGAACAATATTTGCAGATACTTTTTGCAAAGTATTTGTTTAACGCATGGAGGTTAGCCCACGATGTCAAAGCAGGCTGTGTTATATCGTATGTCCACCGACGATCATATCTGTCCTTTTGGCCTGAAAACCCGTGCGCTATTGAAGCGGAAAGGCTTTGATGTGGAGGATCATAAACTGTCCTCCAGGGCGGAAACTGACCAATTCAAAGAAGAATACGATGTGGAAACAACACCCCAGGTTTTCATAGAAGGCCGGCGTATAGGCGGCTATGAGGAGCTACAGGAATATTTTGGTATAGAACCAGCCAACGACGAAGGTACAACCTATCAGCCGGTGATTGCCATATTCGCCACTTGTGCGCTGATGGCGCTGGCACTGGCGTTTACCGTGGGAGGCGTGGGCTTTTCGGTGATGTATTTTCTGGAAGCCTTTGTTGCGCTCAGTATGTGTGTGCTGGCAATTCAGAAATTACAGGACCTGGAATCATTCAGTAACCAGTTTATTACCTACGATTTGCTGTCGATGCGATACGTTCGCTACGCCTATGTATATCCTTTTGCAGAAGCCTATGCAGGTATTGGCATGCTGGGTGGCCTGAATGCGTTTCTGGTGGCACCCGTGGCCTTGTTTATTGGTGGTGTGGGTGCGGTTTCGGTGTATAAAGCCGTTTATATTGACAAGCGGGAGCTGAAATGTGCCTATGTGGGAGGCGACAGCGATGTGCCCCTGGGGTTTATTTCGCTCACCGAAAACCTGTTTATGATTGCTGCTGGTGTGTGGATGCTGACCAAATTCTTCAGTGGCATATGAAGTGAAACCAGACTGGGTGCCGGTTGGTCTGGCGGGTAAAAGGGTTGGGCGCTGTGAGAAAGCATTCTGTTCAGGGAGTGGGTGGGTTTAAATATCCATTAACCACTGGATCACCAGCTTGGCGACAAAGCCGAGCATGCCCAGTGAAAGCACCAGAAAAATCACAAAGGTGCCAAATTTTCCGGCTTTTGATTCCCTTGCCAGCTGAGCCACGATAAAAAGCATGTACAGCATGAAGGCGGCCACACCAAAGGTCAGTCCGAAGGTGGCGATCTGTTCTTCGGTGTACCCAAACACAGTACCCATCAGTTACTCCTGTAATCTGGGTGGAATTCGCTCGGCTCGCACCGCATCCCGGTAAACGTGCCAGCTCGCATGGCCCAGTACCGGAATCACAACGATACTGCCAATCAGTGCCAGCGCGCCCAGCATGGCTGTTACCATAATGAGTGCCGCCCAGAGCCCCATAACCGCAGGGTTTTCAATCACCACTTTCCAGCTCACCAGCACGGCATCGAGAATGCCTATGTTGCGGTCCATCAGCAGTGGCAGAGTGACTACCGTTGAGGCAAACACCGGCGCTGCCAGCGCGCCACCAAGAACCAGCCATCCCTCAAACAGATAACTGTCCGGTGCAAGCACCACGTGGCGGATAAAGTCCAGTGGCTGATTCACCGGTTCAGGGGCGAACAGCGTGATCAATGCAGCGGAAGTCAGCACCCAACCGGTGCCTGACAGGCACAGCAGCAGCCCGAACTTCACCAGGCGCCAGTCGTGATGAGGGTGCCCGCGCCAGCTCCACCAGGTTCTGAACACAACTTTGAATCCCGCAGGTTCACCTTTTTCCAGCGCCCGGCTGACGGCATAAAGCCCAACGGCCACCACCGGCGCCACTGCCAGAAAACCGGTAAAAGCACCCGCCAGTATCCAGAACTGGTCATGGGCTATCACCAGCAGAGCCAGCCCGAA
Organism: Ketobacteraceae bacterium; assembly: GCA_033722575.1. Classification (GTDB taxonomy): domain Bacteria; phylum Pseudomonadota; class Gammaproteobacteria; order Pseudomonadales; family Ketobacteraceae. The sequence goes on from JAWVYU010000026.1 coordinate 14,775, forward strand.
CAGATCCACGCAGATCCCGTGTGCCAGGCCGACAATGGGCGCCCGCATAAAATCCTGCCAGCCTTTCTGGAGCCACTCCAGGGGCTGAGATAAGCTCAGGGGGCGGGTTTCAATCTGATCGACAGTGGTATTTGTCATAGGTGTCTGACCTTTCTCAGTGCATCGGCCGAGTATAACTGATCGGAAAATCTTTACGGGCTATTTGAAAAGCCCGTACACGAATTGTAAACATCCGGACTTAAACCTGCATCTTCTGTCGGTTATACTTCGGCCACTTGTAATGACACATATCAAAACAGGAACTGGAATTATGGAACGTCCTTTTAAAGTGCTTGGCGTACAGCAAATAGCGATTGGCGGGCCCTCAAAAGAAAAACTCAGAAAACTGTGGGTGGATATGCTGGGCCTGGAAGTGACCGGTAACTTTGTTTCCGAGAAAGAGAACGTGGACGAGGATATCTGTGCTATCGGGACCGGGCCTTTCAAAGTGGAAGTGGATCTTATGCAGCCGGTTGATCCCGACAAGAAGCCGGCGGTTCATGCAACCCCGCTGAATCACATTGGCCTGTGGATTGATGATCTGCCCACGGCAGTGGAATGGCTGAGCGGCCAGGGCGTACGCTTTGCGCCGGGCGGCATTCGCAAGGGTGCAGCCGGTTTCGACGTAACCTTTATGCACCCCAAAAGCAGCGATGAGTTTCCCATTGGCGGGGAGGGTGTGTTGATTGAGCTGGTGCAGGCACCCCGGGAAGTCATTGACGCATTTTCAAAAATGGAAGGCTGAGGGCGAGGCTCTTGCCTGTAAAACAACCTGCGTCTGGAAGGTCGGTGTATACCGGCCTTTTTGTTATTAAAAACAATTAGATGGGTGAACATGTTAAAGTAATTTCTAGTTTTTCTCTGGCCCTTGGTCAGTGTTTTTTTCGCTATTCAGTTTGGCGCGAACGTTCATTAAAACCTGACCGTACATGTTGGTGCCGCGCCGGTCCCGGCCGCAGCCCCAGTAATAATCGTACACGCTGTTCTCCACGAGCTTTTTATTACCCGTTTCCAGCAGCGCTTTCGCTATATCCGGGTGAGCTCGGCATTTGGTGTACAGGGCGCGGGTCATATAAAGGCTTTTTACCTTCTTCCAGTCCCTGCGGATTTTCCTGAATCGGCGTCGGCCGAGTTTTCGCGCTTCCCTGGGGTGTGCGGCCTGGCGTATCTTATCCTGGTACGCCCTGTCCTCGAATTTCATTGCCTGGTAATAATGCTCCACAGATGGCCATTCCCTGTCTTCCAGAACGAAACCATGCTTTGACCAGGCCCCGAAGATTTCCTCCGCATCAGACCTGGAAAAATACAGTACGTCAGTGTCGGGAGTCCCGAATAGCGAATCAGGCATGCTCAGCGGCTTCCCCAGATTCTGGCCACGGCGCGGTCATTGCCAAGAAATCCCACAACGAAACCCACAAAACCGATCAATCCGAAAATAACAGCGGGGAAATAATACCCGGGGTCTGCGTCTGCGGCCAGATACAACACCAGACCGGCAAGCCCGGTGAACATCAGGCTCACAAATAAAAGGATTTTGCGCTGGGATGGCTTGTATTGGAAAGGTTCGTTACCGGATTCAAAAGGTTTCAGCAGCGGAGAAAACAAGGATCGTAATGGTTGCTTCATGGTCATTAACTGTTACAGGATGTTGTGGCCGGTTGGGGTATTCTAGCTGAAATGCCTTGTCAGGTCCTTTAAAAAAGGGCCCGAAAGCTGGGCCCTTGCTGGAGCGAAGTCAATAGCCCAGACCACCATTGATAATATCCGGCACTGTTTGTGAACCGGGCGCTGTGCCTGACAGACGGTACCCATTAGCCAGATTACCATCGTGACAGTCCAGTTCTCCCTTGATGCAGCCCTCCAGAATCAAGGACATGATCTGAGGGTGCCAGCCATTGAACCAGTCGCCATGGAGCGACAGTCCACCCGGCGTCGTTATGTTGACATCGTACATGTCTGAGGCAAGTCGCCAGCCACGGCTGCTTTGGGTTTGCGGGTCATATACCTCTGGCTTGACGCCAAATGCGTAATGGTAGCTGGGGCGAACAATGGGCACGGGGTGGGAGTCCGGGCAATGGGTGCCCTCCGGGCCTCCGGCATTGACAGGGTAGGCCATGTGGCTTTTGTGGTCTGCCGAATCCAGATCAACGCCATTCCAGCAACTTGGGAAAAAAATGTCCATACGGACCCGGTCAGGCGCTTCGCATTCTGGAATAGTAGCGCTGAAAACCGGGTTTTCGGCGTCGTCCGATTCCCAGCTCTGGCAGTGCCAGCGCACCACTGACGTAGACTGGGTTTGTCCGGGTTGCGTGCTATGGTCGCCGGCAATCATACGGAGCCCCGGGGGAATTGGCTGGATCGACTCCAGATCATCCACCCCGGCGGAGTAGTAGAAGACTTCGTGTGCCTCGTCGTCATTACCGACCACTGCAGGCACCACCTGCCACGCAGGCTCATTGTTGTTGTCCAGGGCACGTTCTCCGGTAACGGGGTCATAAAGCGGAGCCAGCAACGCCGGTATCCAGTAGGACGAGCGATTCAGTTCTCCACCCTGGCAGGAAGAGTTGCCGCTGCTGTAGAGGGATTCGAGGGTGGTGTTATGATCCACCAGCATGTTGCCGTAAAAACGGTGCAGATGGGCGCGGTTTTCCTCACCCGGGAACACGATGGGATCGTTGTAGCTGCTATGTGAAAAATCACAGTTAATTCTCAGAATGCCGCGCCAGCTGCCAGGCGCCACAAAATCAGGGGATTGATTGGTTACTACCAGGTCTTCATGTGATGCTTCGAACAGGTCCATTACGGTCCATTCATGAGATATTGTTTCACTCACAGAGCCGTCACTGGCGAGCGCCCGTACCTCAAACACATGATTACCGGTATTTACCCATTCAATAAAGAGCGGTGATTCACAAGTTGAAAAATCACTGAAATCAGTACTGCATTCAAAGGCCGAGGCACCAGGAGCGCTGAATGTGAATTTGGCAAAACCATTAGTCGTGCTGGTATCCGGTACTTGTTCAAGTTGCACTGTCAGATCCGTGCCTGACGGGTCCGCTCCGCAGCCTGTCAGGTTGGCAGCGATGACGGACGTGACGCACAGCAATAAGGATCGGGTAAACTTCATATAACTCTCCGGTATTTTAGTGTGAATTGAAAAAAGGGTTTATCGGTGACAGTGCCAGTGGGCCTGATGGCGCGCGCAGTGGCGCCCGGCTGCGGGCTTTGCATGAACAATAACGACAGCAGTGTCGAGATGCCGGTGGTTGGTCACGTTTCTTTTCGGGTGATGATGGGCACAACCCGAGAGGGTGATTGTTGCGAAAAGCAGAAAGATCGCTTTACAGGTCATGATCGGCTCCGTTTTAAGATGAACAGTTACCTCTGTAAACGGAGCAGGGTGGATTAGGTTGACACCGGGTTTTAAATATTTTGCCTAACTTTTGTAGGCCTTGAGGAAGGAGATAACCTTATCTGCACTTCGGTCCGGCGGAAATACAGGCCAGAAATGTTTTACGATTGCACCTGATTCAATAATCAATGTAAGGCGACAATAAAGCGCTTTCCCTTCCACGGTGAATGTGGGCAGCTTCAGAGCCCTGGCTAATTGCAGACCCGGGTCCGAGATCAATTCGAAAGGCAAATGAAGGCGCTGTTTCGCCTCCTGCTGGTAGTCGCTGCTCTGGGCACTCAGGCCGTAAACTTCATAGCCCAGTGTCTGAAGTTCCTGATGATGATCGCGGAAACTGCAGGATTGTGGCGTGCAGCCTCGCGCTCCGGGTATGGAATCCCATCCGTCAGGTATCGGTATTCCGGGCCTGGCGGTCATAGGGTAAATATAGATGACGCATGGGCCCGGTTCCCGAAGATCGAGTGTGTCACCGCTGGTGAGGGGCAATTCCAGGTTCGGTAACAGTGCATTTGTTAAATGATCGCACTCTCCGTTATCCTTCGGTACGGGCAGATTATCGGGTAAATTTGTCAGATCCATCTTTCTTCTTCCTGCAAAACTGTTTTGGTACCAATACTTTACTTCCGGTAAATGAACTCTATAAGATAGTCAGGATACATTCATGACCCGCTATTCGAGTGCAATGAAAAACTCTGTGAAAACGTTTCTTTTTCTGGCTGGTATTTTATGCTGCGGCACATTGCAGGCAAGTGCCGAATTTTCCGGCTGTATTGAGCGGTTAAAGCATAAAGCACTGCAAGCCTCAATCAGCGAATCAATCGTTGATGATGTCTTCAGGTCGATCAAATATTCACCAAGAGTGATTGAGCTGGATCGGAAACAGCCGGAGTTCTCGCAGACATTCTACAACTATTATCGCCAGCGAGTTACCGAATTCAGGGTTGAAAAGGGGCGGGAATTATTGCAGCAGCACGGAGAGCTGTTGCGAAGCCTCACCAGAGAATACGGTGTGCCGGCCCATTATCTGGTGGCATTCTGGGGAATGGAAACCAATTTTGGCCGTTACCTTGGGAAGATGGACACCCTGGACTCGCTGGCAACACTGGCTTGTGATGAACGCCGCAGTGAATTCTTTACTGCTGAACTCCTGGATGCGCTTCGCCTGATTGACTCGGGTACCGTGGACAGGCACACCATGGCGGGCTCCTGGGCAGGCGCCATGGGCAATATGCAATTTATGCCCAGTACTTACCGTCGTTTTGGTCTGGACGCCGACAAGGACGGCAAGGTGGATATGTGGACCAGCCTTGATGATGCCTTTACTTCTGCTGCCTTCTACCTGAACCGCCTGGGTTGGGAAAAAGGCTGGCGTTGGGGCAGGGAAGTGCTGCTGCCGGAAGGCTTTGACTACAGCATAGCCGGGCTCGATAACCCCAAGGCCCTTTCTGACTGGGTTTCACTGGGCATAACCGATACCCATAACAAGCCGCTCCCGAAACTGGAAAAAAACGCCTATCTTATCGTGCCGGCCGGGTATGAGGGGCCTGCTTTTCTGGTGTACGATAATTTCAGAGTCATCATGAAATGGAATTACTCAGAGTTTTATGCGCTATCGGTGGGAATTCTTGCAGACCGGATCAAGGGCGCCAAGGGCTTGAAGGTGCCGCCACCGGAAACCGACAATTATACAGTCGCAGAGATAAAGGAAATTCAGTCAGCTTTGCAAAAACTGGGGTTTGACGTCGGGCACGTGGATGGCATATTCGGATCACAGTCAAAAAAAGCGTTACAGCAATTCCAGAAAGCGAATTCCTTAATTGCCGACGGCTTTCCCCACCCCAAAGTGGTGAAAAAACTTAAAAGCATGGCATCAATTTGATGCTGCCGGTACACAGGGTTTGCCAAACAGGTCCTGATAGAAAATAACCAGAGCAGTAAAATTCCAAAAGTTCTTGGAGGGTTCAATTAATGAAACTGGCGATACTTTCATGCGGGCCGAGAGCCTACAGTACTATCCGGCTTAAAGAAGCAGCCCGGCAGCGAGGACATCAGGTCAAGGTACTGAATACGTTGAAGTTTGCGATTGATCTGCAACAGGGTGTGCCTGACCTTTATTATCGCCAGAAGGAACTGGATCTCTACGATGCGGTATTACCACGGATCGGTGCGTCCATTACCTACTATGGTACAGCGGTAGTCAGGCAGTTCCAGGAAATGGATGTGTTCTGTGCCAATACTGCTCATGGTATCAATAATTCGAGAGACAAACTGCGTTCGTTGCAGATTCTGAGCAGGCATCACATCGGCATTCCAAGAACCACGTTCGTGCGGGATAAAAAGGACGTTCTGCCCGCCATTCAGCGAGTGGGTGGAGCACCTGTTGTGATAAAACTGATCGAAGGAACCCAGGGGATCGGCGTATTGCTTGCAGAAACCGTAAAAGCGGCTGAGTCGATTATTGAGTTGTTGCAAAGCCAGAAACAGAACGTTCTGATCCAGAAATTTGTTGCGGAAAGCAAGGGAAAGGATATCAGGGCATTTGTAGTGGGAGACAGGGTGGTTGCAGCCATGCGTCGTGTTGCCCAGGGGCAGGAGTTCCGCAGTAATGTACACCGTGGCGGGGTGGCAGAACCGGTTGAGCTGTCCGAAGAGTATACCGAAACAGCTGTCAGGGCGGCACAGATACTTGGCCTGAGAGTGGCCGGGGTGGATATGCTGGAGGGCAAGACAGGCCCCCAGATCATGGAAGTCAATTCGTCTCCCGGACTGGAGGGGATTGAAACTGCTACCGGCCTTGATGTGGCAGGTGCCGTAATCGAGTATATTGCGGCGCAGGTGGATTTCCCGGAAATTGATGTGCGCCAGCGCCTGACGGTGAGCAAGGGTTATGGCGTCAGCGAGATCTATATACCCGATGGTTCAAAGTTTGTGGGAACCACCATTCAGGAGACCCAATTAAGGGAAAAGGACATCAATGTGCTGACACTCTACCGTGGTGCGAAGACCATTCCCAACCCCAAGGCTTCCCGGGTATTGGAAGCCAACGATAAATTGCTCTGTTTCGGTAAGCTTGAAGCCATGCGTGGAATGATCCCGGCCAAGGCACGCAAGCGGCGCTCGCCCAAGATTACCGACCTGCCGGCTGACGCCCAGTCCCATGTCAATGAAGAGGAGCTTGATTAACTGAAACCTTTCGGTTGTTTTAATCGCGCTATAAACCCTTTGTTCCTTATCGGCTTATAGGGTTTTGCCGGTTTTACTGTCTTTTATTGTCAGGCAAATAAAATGCTGTTAAAAAACGTATCCGGGGTAGCGTCAGGCCCGGATAAATAACGGATGTTTTTCAGCAAAATAATAAAAAGGAACTTTTCATGCGTATTACCGCACCAAGAAAACCCTGTGCATTTAACCGGCAAGGTATAGTGATCGCAGCTGCCTGTGTGCTGCTGGCAGCCTGTGGAAGCAAACTGCTGCCTTTATGGATTGTTAATCTGTCTACACCTGCTTCCCATTATTCAGCACTGTATCCGGCTGCAGACGGCGAACATTTCTACCGATTCAGTTACAGTTCCGGTGGTACAGAAGGGGTTGTTGCCCACTACGACACCGAAGGGAATCTATTACAGTCATTCAATTTGCCAGACACCAACAAATGGAGCCGCCACAAGGTGCGCAATCGCAGCAATGATGCCGCTTTTTTTGTGGGTGGCTTTGCTGAAACTCTGCTTTATTTCGATCCCAACAGCGGTGCGTCCTGGGCTGGTATGGATACCTCAGCTCTCCCTGATGCCACCAGCTTCAGGTTTGTGGATTCGGCATTAAATGAAAACGAGGACCTGGTATTTGTAGGAGTTACCGGCCGCAGGTTCAGCGATAGCTATCGCGGCGTTACCGGCATCGTGAAGCCAGACGGCCAGGTCACCATCGTAAACGTCTATAACAATATCAGTGAGCTTAAGCTGCATCGCGTAGCCAATACATCGCGTTTTCTGCTAAGAGGTGACTATACGAGCACCTACAGGGGAGAGTCGGGGTTCAATGGCTTTATCCAGTACCTGGCAGCGGACATGAGCATAGAAAGCCATGTGGACTCCGAAAGCTCGGTGGAAGTCACTTTTGTTGGCCCGGACCGACTGCTGGCCGAAGTCGGTGACTATGGAACGGAAACGGTGAGGGGGTTTTTCAGCCCGTCTCTTGAGCCGCTTCCCGGCCAAGACTGGACCTACGGCAACGACGGCGTTACTCGCTGGTTCGACAACGGCTTCTATTTCGTTTCTTCGGTGGTAGTTAACGATTTGGAGCGGCTCAGAATCTGCCGTTTTACGCTTGGATATGAGGAGCAATGGTGTAAAACATCGAGCGATTCCGGGAATTTGAGTGTTATGGAACTGGCTTTGGTGAATGGTGATGAGATCGGGGTTACGATCAATTATGAAAAGTTTCGCCTGTCCGGCGTGGAGGTCAGTATTGATAATATAGACACCAGCGTCATTGGTGATCTGGATATCAAGGCGGAATCCAGCAATGTTGTCCATCACGAAATATATGATGCAAAAGGCAAACGACGGCTGCTGGCGGAAGAGGAAGCCTATACTATCCGGGGCACAGTATATTTGTGTGAGAGTTTTCTTGTCTGTATAGATCCTGACCAGGTGGAACCAGGTGTATATCAGGGAGAGGATGCCGTGTTTCTGCCCGGTTACCGTGTCGTATCGGAGGGCGTTTACGGCGAAGGTGAAAGTGAAGGCGTGCCTGAAATCAGACAAAACAGGCTGACCATGTTCGCGAAACCCTGAAACTGATCACCGTCCCGTGGCCTTAAGGCTGCGGGACATTTCATTTCAGCAGCGGGTCAGTTTTCCCCTCCTTATAACCAGTTTCTATTTTCTAATAGCTTATTTCGGTGTTTCTCCTTTAAATTGGTGAATGTTTGACTTGCTAATCAATGAATTATATCCAAAATATACAGATACAGAGTTCGATCAGCGAACACTTCGTCCCGGCTAGCCTTAACGAGGCGGTCTGAGGGTATTTCACGGAGCCACGATTCCGGAAGTTGCAAGGTATGTATGCATAAAAAAACAACCTCCCATGGTTTGAGTTCCGACCCGCCGGGACGCCAGCCACACCAGCCGCTTACCACACGACGGGGTTAAACAGCTTTTCATGAGATGGGTTCGGGGAAGCCTGCTTGTAGTCCTGTTTCAGTCGCTCATGGTAACTGCCAGTGGGGGCTCCGGAGAGCTGCGCAAGCAGCAACCAGAATACCCGCTCAAGGCTGCTTATCTGTACAATTTTACCAAATTTGTCAACTGGCCTGACGAAACCTTTGGTGCCGACGATGCGCCTTTAAATATCTGTATCAAGGGACCAATGCCGGATTCCGGCATCATCTCTAAACTCAACAGTCAGACAACCCGCGGCCATCCCCTTCGAATTCTATCCGTTAATGGTGGGCCTGTAGACGAATGTCATCTGCTGTATTTCCGCCAGATGGCCCAGCGGGAGGTCCATCAGACACTGCAAAAAATCCAGGATCGGCCGGTGTTGACCGTGGGCGAATATAGAGGATTTGCCCGCGAAGACGGCATTATCGAATTCGAGATTACCGATAGCCAGCGCATAAAGCTGATCATCAACCAGGTGCGGGCGAAGGACCTGCGCATAACGATCAGTGCCCAACTACTCGAGATTGCATCAGTACTTGAGGGGAGCGCGGCCGGAGAATGAATCTGTTTCAACGCTTGACTATACGTTCCAAGGTGATTCTTGTAGCGATGACCTGCACCATTTGCGCTCTGTCAACGGCGGTACTGTTCAGTAAGCTTTTCGAAAATCATAAAGGTGAACAGCGATCCATTGAGGAACTGACGGTCATCGCCGGTATCATCGCCAATCGGAGTAAAGCCGCTTTGCAATTTGATGATGCATTGCTGGCGGAACAAAACCTTGCGGTGCTGTCTTCGTTGGAAAACCTGGAAATAGCCTGCCTTTATAAAAACCGGGGCTTGTTTGCCCAGTTCAAACAATTGCCGTCGCAGCCTGATTGTCCAGATCAACCGCCTCCAGTTACACATCCCATTATCGAGGATCACATTGTGATCAGCCAACCGGTCATTCTGGATGGCGCAAAGATTGGTACATTGTATCTTAAGTCGAGCCAGCTCAGGTTGCAGCGTTTGCTGGCTTTGTATCTCGCTGTCAGCCTCGGGTTCAGTGGAATAGGGGCAATTATTGCATTGCTGTTGGCTTCGCATTTGCAAAGCCTGATAACGCGCCCGATAAAAGAATTGCATCAGGCGGCCTCAGCAGTTCAGAACGGCCAGAATTATGAAATCCGTGCCAGAAAGCTCAGTGAAGATGAGGTGGGGGGGCTGGTAGAAGCGTTTAACGGTATGCTTAGCAGGATCGAAATCGACAACAGTATGTTGCGTGAAAGCGAGCACCGTTTCAGGACCCTGACAGCAGCGTCGCCCTTTGGGGTCTTTCAAACCGATCTTGAAGGTCGTTTTTTTTACGTTAATGATCGTTGGCAGGAAATTACCCAGTTATATACGGCCGATGCGGATATGAGTTCTTTTGCAAAAATGATCCACCCGGAGGACCGGGAGGATACTCTCAAGATGTGGGAGGATGCACAGGAACAAGCCACCGAGTTCAAGGCGGAATTTCGTTTGTTGAACGAGAATATGAAAACGGTGAGCGTGATCTGTCAGGCCAAACCGGTACTTGACAATGATAACCGTATTGCCGGATTCCTGGGGAGCCTTGCAGATATCAGCGAGTTGAAATTGGCACAGTCTCAGCTGGAAAAGCTGGCACTTTATGACCCGCTGACGACATTGGCAAACCGGCACCTGTTCAGAAACCGTCTGGAAAAAGCCATCAGAAGTGCCCAGAGAAACAAGCAGAAGTTTGCCCTGATGTTTCTGGATTTTGATGAGTTCAAGCGGGTGAACGACACCCTTGGTCATGATCAGGGAGATGAGCTGCTGGTGGCAATGGCCAAGCGGCTAAGAACCTCTATACGAGCCAAGGATACCGTTGCGAGGATGGGCGGAGATGAGTTTACGATACTGATACCGGACGTCGAAGACCGGCATGACGTGGATCTGATCGCCAGAAAAATCCTTGCTCACCTGAGGGAGCCGGTTATTCTGATGGGGCAGGAGGTGATTCTGACCTGCAGTATCGGGATTACGGTATGCCCCGATGATGGGCGAGATGCCAATCAGCTGATGAAGAACGCGGATATGGCCATGTACCGGTCTAAAAAGCGGGGCAGAGATGGCTTTTATTATTTTTCAGAGGAGATCAACGAACAGATCAGCAATCAACTGAAGATCGAGAATGCATTGCGGCATGCGCTGTCGCGAGAGGAGCTGGAAATATATTATCAGCCAAAGGTCACGCTGGACTCAGAAACCCCGGTTGGCTACGAAGCGCTGATTCGCTGGAATCACCCTAATGAAGGCCTGCTGGGGCCCGGGCATTTTATTTCAGTGGCAGAGGACACTGGGCAAATTATCGGTATTGGAAAATGGATTTTCCAGGATGTATGCAAAAAAATAAAAGACATGCTTCAGTGTGGCCTGCTGCCGCCAGATGGCCGGGTATCGGTGAATCTGTCCGTAAAACAGTTCAGAGATACCAATCTGGTTGCTGATATCAGTAAAATTCTCGATCAGCACGAGGTTTCACCCCGCTATGTGGAACTGGAAATTACGGAAAGTACCCTGATGGAGGATGTGGATAAAGCGATCTTCATACTGGCTGAACTAAGGAAGCTGGGATTCGTGCTGTCGATTGATGATTTTGGGACGGGCTATTCCTCCTTTAATTATCTGAAGCGTCTCCCCATTGACCTGATCAAGGTAGATCGCTCCTTTGTGGCGGACATTCCCCATGACAAGGACGATATGGAAATAACCGGCGCTGTAATTGCCATGGCGCACAAGCTCAGGCTGGAGGTTGTAGCAGAAGGAGTTGAGACCGAAGCCCAGAAAGACTTTTTGCGGGAAAATGGCTGCGACTATGCTCAGGGATACCTTTTTGGAAAACCCCAGCCCTACAAATCCCTGAAAATTCCAGATGAAAGTCGCGATAAATACCCCAAAACCAGCTAACTACTGGGAAAAAGCCATGTTTGAACTATTCTAATTACTGGCGCACAGAAGGTTGCAAAAGAAGAATGAAGCTGTATTTAATAAAAAAGGCAACTTTGATTTCAGCTCTTGGGCTATGGTTGGCGGGAATTTCGATGGCATCGGAACCAGCCCCGCAGACCCAACAACAAAACCAGAATGTGGTGTTGGCAGGTCAAAAGGATCTGTGGAACCTCTCCCTGCAGGAACTGGCCATGATCCAGGTGGCAACCGTAGCTACTGGCACCCGCATGCCTGTCAGCAAGTCTGCCTCCATTACTACCGTGATTACAGCCGATCAGATCGAGGCGA